>NZ_CP071462.1:3186243-3504867 GCF_017352155.2 Haloterrigena alkaliphila | reverse complement strand
GGCCCGCTGCTCGCCGGCGCGGTGTTGATGCCGTTCCTCTTCGGCGTCATCGTCCGTCACACGCGGCGCGGACCCGGCTGGAAACCGTCGTACCTGTACGTCCTGCCGGTGCTGGCGCCGCTGGTCGGCTTCGGTCTGGCGGCCGCCGGCGCGGCGACGCTGGCGACCGATCTCCTCGCGTTCGGGATCTTCCCGATCGTCGGGGGACTGGGACTGCCCCTGCGGGCGACGATCCGGAAGCGTTTCGGCCGGTAGGAGCGGCGGGCTGGGGGAGTTCGTTTCTCGGCAGCGGACCGGTGCGTCCGCTCGAGGCGTTTCGCACCGCTCCGCCTCTGTTACTCGCCGTCTCGCGGCTCTCGATCCGCGCCGATCCACGTCTCCGTGACCTCCTCGAGCGACGCGCCGATCTTCTCCCCTCGATAGCCGAAGATGTCCGCGGACCCGTCCGCGGAGAGCATGATCGGCCAGAACGACTCGTCCGCGGTCAGTTCCTCCCCGTCGACGCTCGCGTAAACGGCCCCCTCGGGGACGCGTTCGAAGTTCTCGGCGTGGACCTCGTACGACTCCCCCTCGGGCTTCGGAACGGACTCGCCCATGTGGAAGAAGTCCGGGTCGGCGTCGGGCGGCTCGTCCGGGAGCGCGTTCACCCGCTCGAGGAACGCGCGAGCCTGGTGTTCGGCGGCCGCAGCGACGTCGTCCGAGTTTTTCGCGGCGAGTTCGATCTCGACGGTGAAGCCACACGTCGTGATCGTGTGCTCGTTGACCCCCCAGTGATCGACGACGTGGGGCACGGGTAACTCTGCCGCCAGTTCGAACTCCCGCTCCTGGGCGCTGTGGACGAGCGCGAACGGAGTGGGTTCGGCGTTAGTTCCGTGCAGCGAAAGCGAGGTCCGGCCCTCGACCAGCTCGCAGAGTCGAGCGGCGATCCGTTCCTCCCGGTCGCCGTCGGGATCGCCGGGGAACACGCGGTTGAGGTCCGAGTCGAGGTACCGTTCGCCGGCCTCGATGGCGGCCGGATTGGCGAGGACGAACGCGACGCCTCGCTGGAGGTCGAGGTCGGCCTCGCGCAGGCGCTCGACCGCGCGGATGCCGCTCCGCTCGTCGCCGTGAACGCCGGCGATGACCAGGACCTCGGGCTCCCCGGGACCCCGTAGCGTCACGTCGAGCGGACCGAAATCAGTGTCCATGATCGTGTCGTGACTGAGTGGTGACGTGTGATGAGATACCGGCCGGCACATCCCGGTTCCGCCAGCGGACGGCCGACTCGAGTTCGGCGACTCGGGCTCAGCCGACCCGCGTCGCGACGCCCTTCGTCTGGCGGTAATCCCTGCCCAGGATCGCCTCGAGTCGCGCCACGAGCGCCTCTCGATCCGTGTCCTCCCACTCGGTGGGCTCTCGGATCGGGACCACGAGGAAGCCCCGACCGCGGATCTCGCTGGCGTGGAGCGCGGCCATGTCGAGGTCGAGGCGGCCCCGCTGGGTGGTGTACTCCCGGAGGACGTGATCGGTCGCGCGCTCGCCGACCGGCAGCAGGATGTGGGCGTTGATCGCCCGGAGTTCGGCGTCGAAGAACCGCTCGAGGATTGCGTACTCCTCCTCTGTCGGCGTTTCGCCTTCGGGCGGACAGCACATGTGGACGTAACTGCAATACAGGTTCTCGAGGGTGGGTCGATCGGTCGGCCCCTCCGCGAACCCGACCGCGCGAGCGACCTCACCGATGGCCACGCCGGACTCGGTTTCGGTGAACGGCACGCCACTCCGGCGGCCGCCGTGGACGCCGGGGTGGTCACCGATCAGGTGGAAATCGGCGTTGGCGTCGCCGTAGCCGAAGACGGCGGTCCGTTCGTCGGGACCGGTTCGATCGAACGGCGGCCGCAGTCCGAACGGGTTGCTCGTTCGCTCCGTGACGTTCTTCACGGGCGTGGTGAGACCGTCGAGAGAGATAACGACCACGATTATCCGTCCGTCGGCCGGTCCGCATCCGATGGTCGATTCGCTCGGCGCCGGCAAGAATTACAGCGTGTTTATAATTCGGGAGCAAATTGCGTCGGGTAGATGTATCACGTCGGCCACTACGGGGCTGCGCTGATCGCCTACGTGCCGCTCGGAACGGCCATCGCCCTCGCCGGTCACGAGACGACGGCCGTCGTCGGCGCCCTCGCCTGCGTCGCCCTCTCGACGCTGCCCGACTGCGATTATCGACTCCCCGCCGTCGAACACCGCGGGGCGACGCACTCGCTGGCGTTCGCGCTGCTCGTCGGCGCCGGACTGGCCGCCGTGACCGCGATCGTCGTCGACGCGTCCTCTCCCCTCGTCGACGTCGGCGTCGTGACCTTCGCCTTCGTCGTCGGGAGTCTCGCGATCGGCTCTCACCTCGTCGCAGACGCGCTGACTCCGGCCGGAATCCGCCCCTTCTGGCCGGTTTCCCAGCGCCACTACACGCTCGAGGTGACGACCACGTCGAACCCGCTGGCGAACTACGCGCTGCTCGGAATCGGCGTCGGCGTGACCGTCGCGGGCACCGGAGCAATCGTCGCGCTCGGCTGATCGGAGCGCACGCTCGGGAGAATGCGACTTCCGCGAGAAAATTGTGCGGTTACGACGTGAGCGCGTCTCGCGGTCCCCTCGAGGCGCGGCGAGTCAGGCCGATGCCCGCGAGGAACGCGACGAGGAGAAGCCCGGTGAAGACGACGTAGAGCGCGTCGAAGGCGGGATCGACCGCCTCGCGACCGAGGTACGCGACGACGAACGCGAGCACCGTCGTCGCGCTCAACAGGGTGGTCAGGCGGGCGGAGTCGAACCGTCGACGGCCGATCACGGCGGCGACGATGACGGCCGCCAGCAGGACGAGCGTGACGGCGTACTGGGCCATCTGCATCGACGGGCCGTACGTCGAGATGCCGCCGCCAACGAGCGGGCTGAGCGCGACGTGGAACGGGAGCGCCGCGGCGCCCAGCGCGAGCGCGCCGGTGACGTGGGTCCGCGTCAGCCGCGACGACCAGACGAGGACGGTCGCGACGGTGAACACGACGAAGATCGAAATCGCCGTCCAGAAGTGCAACGCCAGGATCTCCATGGTGTACGTCGTGACGGTCTCGCGGCCGAGGACGACCTGAATCGGCGTCAGGATCAGGCCCGCGACGACGAGTCCGGCGACGCGACGGTCGACGTCCGGCAGTCGGACGGCCGCGACGGCCGTCCCGACGATGGCGAAGCCGGCGAACATGGCGACGAAGCGGTGGAACCACTCGTAGAAACTCGGCAGGTTCGCCGGGAGCAGATTGTACGGCCCGGCGTCGCACTGCGGCCAGTTCTGCTGACAGGCCAGCCCCGACCCGGTCGCCTTGGCGGCGATCCCGAGCAGTATCGTCGCCGCGACTAACACGAGCGTCGCCGCGAGCAGGTGCGGAAACCCGAACCGTTCGACGAGCGGGCGAACTACCGGACGAGAGGTCTGACTATCGGTCGACACGGGCGTTCGGACGGGGGTTAGGACGGCCCGTACTTAGGTTACCCGAGTCGTTCTTACCGCGCTGGAATCGGGCCTTTCGGTGGTCGAATGCTTGGCCGACGGCAGGGTCCCGACGGTCACTGCGGTCGGCAGGTCGCCCCGCGTTCACCGCTGTCGGCGATTCACCCTCGACGTTCACTGGAGGCGATGGATTCGCGTTCGCCGCATTCAAGAGTCGGCCACGCCAGCACCCGGCATGGAAAAACGCGAGCGACTCGAGTCGTTCCTCGAGTCGAACGGCCTCGATTCGGTCTGGTTCGCGCGGCCGAATTCGTTCGCCTGGCTGACGGGCGGGACCAACGTCGTCGACCGGGAGACGGACGCCGGCGTCGCGGCCGTCGGCTACGACGGGACGGACGTCCGTATCGTGACGAACAACATCGAAGCGGATCGGATCGCCGCCGAAGAACTCCCCGATCTCGACGCCGAGGACGTCTCGCTCGAGCAGTATCCGTGGCACGACGCCTCGCTCGAGGAGGCCATCGCGGCCCGGATCGGAACCGGCGAACGGGCCGCCGCCGACGTCGACGTGCCGGGTGCGGACCGCGTCGAGCCGACGTCGCTTCGCCAGCCGCTGACCGACCGCGACCGCGACCGATATCGGACGCTGGGGCGCGAGACGGCCGCCGCCGTCGAATCGGTCTGTCGGGAACTCCGTAGCGAGGACACCGAACACGAGGTCGCCTCGGCCCTGCGCGTCGCCCTCTCGGCCCGCGACATCGAAGCGCCCGTCGTTCTCGTCGGCGGAGCCGAACGCGCCCAGCAGTACCGCCACTACACGCCGACCGAGGCCGAACTCGGCGACTACGCGCTGGTCTCGGTGACGAGCCAGCGCGCGGGGCTCCACGCGAGTTGTACCCGGACCGTCGCCTTCGATCCGCCGTCGTGGCTCGAGGACCGACACGCGAGCGCGGCCCGCGTCGAGGCTACCGCGCTCGCGGCGACGCAGGTCGCAGCAGGCGACGACGGGACGGCAGGAGACGTCTTCGACGCGATTCAGGACGCCTACGACGCGGTGGGCTACGCCGGCGAGTGGGAACGCCACCACCAGGGCGGTGCCGCCGGCTTCGCGGGTCGAGAGTGGATCGCCACGCCCGATCACGACGCGCCGGTCGCGGCGCCGATGGCCTACGCGTGGAATCCGACCGTCGAGGGCGCGAAGAGCGAGGATACCCATCTCGTCACGGACGACGACGTCGAGTCGCTGACCGAGACCGAAAACTGGCCGACGACGACCGCACAAGCCGTCGGGTTCGATCTGGAACTCGAGCGGCCGACGGTGCTGGGACTCGAGGACTGAGGGTCTCGAGGACGGAGAATCGGCGCGTCTCGAGGACCGAGACCCGGCTGTCGGGACGGCCGTCCCGACGGGAGCGAAGAAATCGAGGATCGAGCGAACGGGTGGTCGGCGACTCGGCGGCGCTACCGGTCGGAGTCGCGCGATTCGGCGTCGTCCTCGTCGACGGGTTCGACGTCGGTGCCGTCCGAGTCGGCCGCTCCGTCGTCGAACGTGATGGCGCTCTCGTCCGCATCCGCCGGCTCGCCCGCGTCGGGACCGGGGGCGCGGGCGCGACCGACGGAACCGGTGTCGTCGACGGTGATCGTGACCGGTTCCGAGTCTCCCTCGAGGGCCGGTCCGGACTCGCCGCGCCGGTCGAGGATGCGATCGAGCGTGAAGATGGTGTTCAGTTCCTGCTGGACCTGATCCACGACGCCGCCGACGAGTTCGCTCGGCTGGATCGCCGTGTACTCGTAGGGGTTGTTTCCCGCACCCTCGCTGGCGCGTTTCTCCCGCGTCACGCGCTCCTCGTCGTGGAGTTCCGCCAGCGCCTCGCGGACCGTGCTCGGATAGAGGCCGGTGCCCGTGGCGACCTCTTCGGAGGTACTGCCGGGGTTGGCCAGCAGGTGAACGTAGATCTTCGCCCGCGTCTCCGTGTCGAGGATCCACGAGAGCAGGTCGACGATCCGTCCGTCGACTTCCTCGACGGCACCCGTTCGACTATTCTCGTCGTCCTCGAGGGACTCGATCTCCTCCTCGAGGGACGTGTCGGTTTCGTCCCGATACTCGCCCCGCCCGTCGTCGATCCGATGCTCGTCAGTGTCGTCTGGAACCATGTCCTTTCGTCACACACGATGGGTCGCACGGAAGTAAACCTTTGCAGCCCCCCGAAACGGCCGGTAGAGCGCCCCTAGCCTCACTCAGTGCCGAGACGAAGCGAGTCACAGAGGGCGGTTTCGCCCGCCTCTTTCAACAGTCGCCGCTGGCGACGGGCACCGCTGTCGCGCTCGTAGACGCGCTTGATTCCGTCGACGCCCAGCCGCTCGCACTCGCGGTCGACGAGTTCGCCCAGGTCGATCGCCTCCTCCATCTCTCGGTCGAGGAAACTCGCCTCGTGGCCGTAGCGGATCGCTCGCCACTTGTTCTCGTCGAGCAGTTCTCGCCGGTGGTCCCGGCCGTAGCCGTCGGCGCCGTCCTCGTACTCCTCGGCGAGGGCCTCCACGAGCGCGTGGGCGTACTCGACGAACGCGAGGACGATTTCGGGATCGGCCTGCCCGTCCGGCGTTCGGAGTTCGACCGTCCCGTGGGCGGTGTGGGGCCGGACGTCGTACCAGAGTTCGCCTCGATCGCGGATCGAGTCGGTCTCGAGCATCCGCCGCTCGAACCGGTCGAAGGCCTCGTAGTCCTCGAAGTAGGTCGGCATGCCGGTGTTGGGCAGGGCCTCGAAGATCTTCGCGCGGGCCGACTGGAGGCCGGTGTCGAACCCGTTCCAGTACGGCGAGTTGGCCGACAGCGCGAGGATGATCGGAACGTACCAGCGCAGTTCGTTGGCGATCCAGACCGCCTTGTCAGCGTCGTCGACGCCGACGTGGACGTGGACGCCGGCGGTCGTGTTCCGATGTTGCGGGTACTGGATCCGATCGAGTTGCGATCGGTAGCGGGGTTTCTCGGCGTGCTCGAGTTCGCGCCACTTCGCCAGCGGGTGGAGCCCCGCGGCGGCGATGCCGTAGCCGTGGGCGGCGGCGTGGTCGACCAGCGCCTGCCGGATCTCGAGCAGCGTCTCGCGGGCGTCCGCGGGGTCCTCGATCAGCGGCGTCTGGGTCTCGATGACGAACTTGAACAGTTCGTGATCGAGGCGGTCCTGCAGGATCTCGGGCGGGTCGTGTTCGTAGACGAGTTCGTCGGTACCGCTCGTCGGACGGCCCTCGGCGTCGACCACGAAACACTCCTCTTCGATCCCCAGCGTGCCCATGCGCGTAAACGATTCCCGGGACCCGCGTTCCATCGTCTCCCGTTTCTGGCCGCGATGATAAATACCGTACGGACTCGGCAGTACCGTTCCGTCTTCGGCGTTCGAACCGAGTTCGATCGCGCTCGAGTCGCCGCCGATGGACGGGGTCGTTCCGAGCGGTGACGGAGCGATGACGGCCACCCGTACATCGGGATGTGGCGTCGCTCAGGACGCGACGGTCTCGCGCTCGGGGTCGACGTCCGCCTCGTCCTCGCGGAGTTTGAACTTCTGGATCTTGCCGCTGGGGTTCTTGGGGAGTTCGTCGACGAAGTAGTACGCCCGCGGCCGCTTGAAGTCGGCGAGTCGGTCGCTCTCGAGGACGAACTCGTCGAGGGCGGTCGCGTCGACGTTTTCGGCGACGACGTAGGCGACGACCCGTTCGCCCCACTCCTCGTCGGGTTCGCCGACGACGGCCGCCTCATCGACGGCGTCGTGGGCGAACAGCACGTCCTCGACCTCGGCCGGATAGACGTTCTCGCCGCCCGAGACGATCATGTCGTCCTTCCGGTCGACCACGTAGAGGTAGCCGTCGTCGTCCCGATAGCCCAGATCGCCGGTGTAGTACCACGTCGTTCCGTCGGCCTCGCGCAGGGACTGGGCGGTCGCCTCGGGTCGGTTCCAGTACTCGCGCATGACGCAGGGACTGGAGATGAGGATCTCGCCGATCTCGCCCGCCTCGACCTCGTCGTCCGGGTCGGCGTCGGGTTCGACCACGCGCACGCGGTGGTTGAGCGCGGGCAGGCCGGCCGACCCCTGTTTCGAGCGCTGGTCCTCGGGCGGCTGGAAGACCCCCGCCGGGCCGATCTCGGTCATCCCGTAGGCCTGCACGTAGTCCTCGCAGAGCTGTTCCATGCAGTTCTCGAGCACGCGCTCGGGCATCGGCGCCGCGCCGTAGAGGCCGAGCCGCAGCGACGAGACGTCGGCGTTCAGTTCGGCGGCGGCCATCGAGAGCGCGTTCCACGCCGTCGGCGCGGCGAAGAGGATCGTCACGCCGTGGTCCTCGATCGCCTCGAGAGCCCGCTCCGGGTCGAACTCGTGGTGGATGACGTTCGTCGCACCGCGGTGGATCCGCGCGAACAGGTTACAGTGGAGTTCGGCGCAGTGGTACAGCGGCAGGATCGAGAGGCCGACGTCGTCGCGGGTGAGGTTCATCTCCGCGATACACAACAGGTTGTGCTCGACCATGTTCCGGTGCTCGTGGACGACGCCCTTCGGCCGGCCCGTCGTCCCAGAGGTGTAGATGAAGGCGTAGACGTCGTCCTCGTCGACGCGGACGTCCGGCCGTTCGGGGGTGCCCGACTCGAGCAGGTCGTAGAACCCGCGTGCGTACTCCGGAACGGCCGCGTCCTCGCGGTCGTCGTCGATGAACACGTACTCCGAGACGGTCTCGAGACTCGGCCGCGCCCCTTCGACCGCCTCCCGCGTCGCGGACTCGAACAGTACCATCTCGGCTTCGGCGTCGTTGACGATGTACTCGATCTCCCCCGCCGGGAGTCGGAAGTTCAGCGGGGTGAAGACGGCGCCGATCTTGGCGCAGGCGTAGACGGTCAGCGCCATCTCCGAGCCGTTGTAGAGGACCGTCGCGACCCGATCTCCCTTCTCGATCCCGCGGTCGCGCAGGGCGTTCGCCAGTCGGTTCACCCGCTCGTCGAACTCGGCGTAGGTCCACCGCTGCTCCTTGCGCGGATAGACGATCGCGTCGCGGTCTGGATGCCGGTCGACCGTCCCCTCGAGCGTGTCGGCTATCGTGGGATGTGCAGACATACCACGACGAACTACCACGAACGATCATATATGCGTTCCCGAGCGATCGATCGCCGACCGATCGAAAGAAAGACCGAGTGACGCTCCCCGCGTCGATCACCGCGGTCGCGCGACGATTCCGAGGTGGTCCGCGTGGTAGTCGTCGAGGCGCCGCGACTCGAGCACCTCGTACCCGTCCTCGAGGGCCTCGCGAACGTCGGCGAAGACGTCGTCGGGGTCGCGCGTGACGTCTTCGCTCCGAGCCTTGACCGCCAGCAGGAGTCGGCCGTCGTCGGCCAGAAAGCGCCGATTCTCGAGGGCCACCCGGGCCTGTCCCCGCGTCGCGACGTCCTGGACGAGGACGTCGACGTCCGACTCGACGACGTGGGCGTAGGTCTCTGGCTTCCGGGCGTCCTTCAGCAGCGGGAAGAGCCGCGGCCGCGACTCGGCGGCCTCGAGCAGGTCCCGCGCCGGTCGCGCGGCGAACTCGACGGCGTAGGTGGGCCCGGCGACGTCCGCGACGTGGCTCACCGTCGTTCCGCTGGCCGCGCCGAGGTAGAGGACGGTTTCGCCGCCTGCGAGGCCGGTGTCCATCCCTAACTCGAGCATCGCCCCCAGTTTCGAGCGGTTCGGGTTCCACGCGCGCCACTCCCCTTCGGTCGGTTCCCCGTAGACCGGTTCGCCGCGGGTGGCGAGGCGCTCGGTGCCGTCGAACGCGCGGCGCTCGACGCCGGCGGGGAGGTCGTCACTCATCGTCGGCACCCCCGTCAGTCGCGGTATCCCCGTCGTCCGCGTTTCGCGCCTGAATCGTCTCGATGCGCTCGGCGAGTTCGGCCTCGAGTTCCGGCTTCGGGTCGCCGGAGTAGTGATCGACCCGGGCGGCGATGGCGAGTTTGCCGGCGACGGCCCGCGCCGCCGATCCGCGGTTCTCGGGGTGGGTGCCCCGAACCGCGTCGTGCGTGTAGATGATGCCGTGTTTGGGCGACGGAGCGTGGCCCCGTAGATGGGCGAACAGCGCTTCCTCGGCGCCCAGCACCTGCACCGTGCCGCTGGGTTTCTTCGCCAGCGCCTCGAGGCCGCCGGCCAGCGAGATCAGCCGCGCCGCGAGGACCGGATCGGCCAGCGCCGAGAGGTTGGGTGCGACGGTCGGAGTCTGGCGCTCGACGTACTCGCGCAACGAATCGGCCTCGTCGGCCAGCACGACGACCTGCTCGGCCAGCGATCGGATCGCGTCGGGGACGGCGTCGGGCGTCTCGTCTCGAGTCGCGAGGTCGCGGGCGTAGTCGACGCCCGTGCCGGCGTCGGGATCGACGGTCCCGCCCCACTCGGCGAGCCGTTCGGCGAGCTCGTTCGCCGTCCGGGTGCAGTCGTCCATGGCACGAATACCGTGTTTCAACTGCTGGTCGTCGGCCTGTTCGCGCTCGGCGACTTCCCGGCGCGTCGCGTGCATCGTCGCCTCGTGAAGCTGATCGTAATACTCCCCCGCCGAATCGGCGTACCCGGTTTCGACGGCGAGTTGTGGCCAGTCCTCGGAGTGGTCGACAGCCCCCTCGATAATCGCGCTGCTGGCGCCCTCGATATCCCCCGGCTCCAGATCCGAAAACCAGCCCGCGTTTGCGGTGTCGGCTTCGTCAGTCATTGGTGCTCGATAGACCCTGTGGTTGTAAATGCGTTCCCGAAACGATGAGCGAACGATCGCTGCAACTCGGGTTGATAGCGCGCCACTCTCGAGGCGATTGTCTCCGAAAATAATTACCACAGCCGATTGCCAACTGGACGTTATTTCTGGCTGTTATTTTGAAGCACATACCTATTTCAGCCGTGCCAACCTAGAGATAGTACGTCCAGCGCTGTATTTGTCTCGGTAATCTGGAATGACGAGCGTTCCCGTTCGGGCACAGTTTGGACAGAGAGATACCATTTTATGAAACTAATTGTGAAACCGCTCGATCGAAAGAGTGCAGGGAAGGGTATCGCCGCGATCGATCGCGAGGCGATGAAAGAACTCGGCGTTTCCGATGGGGACTTCGTGACCATCCGAAGCGATGCTGGAGCTGCGGTCGTCCGTGTCCGTTCGGGACGGGCGGGCGACCGACTCCGTGGTGTCGTCGGCATCGATGGCCAGACGCGCAAAACTATCGGAACGCGAATCGATCAGTTCGTCCAGGTCGAACAGGCCGACGTGGCACCGGCAAACGAGCTATCGATCGCACTGCCGGGCGGGCTGCAGATCAGTGGGAATCTCGCTTCGTATCTGCGTCAGAAGCTCGCCAACCGCGCGGTTCAGGCGGGACAGACCGTCCCGCTCGCGCTCGGCTTCGGCTCGCTGATGGGACGATCCAGTCGCCGGATTCCGATCCGGATCGTCGATACCGAGCCGGACGGTCCCGTCGTCGTTACGCAGTCGACGAGCATCGACGTGGTCGAGCAGTCCGTCGAGGAAGTCGACGTCGAACGCGGAGACGAAGCGACTGGTAGTTCAGCGGGCCCAGGAATCGCCTACGAGGACGTCGGTGGCCTCGACGAGGAACTGGATCAGGTTCGGGAGATGATCGAGCTGCCGATGACCCATCCCGAGCTCTTCCAGGCACTCGGCATCGAACCACCGCAGGGCGTTTTGCTCCACGGACCGCCCGGAACCGGCAAGACGCTGATCGCGAAAGCGGTCGCCAACGAAATCGACGCCGACTTCTCGACGATCTCCGGCCCGGAGATCATGTCGAAGTATCACGGCGAGAGCGAGGAGCGCCTGCGCGAGGTCTTCGAGGAGGCTGGCGAGAACGAGCCGGCGATCATCTTCATCGACGAGATCGACTCCATCGCCCCGAAGCGAGACGACACGCAGGGTGACGTCGAACGACGCGTCGTCGCACAGTTGCTCTCCCTGATGGACGGCCTCGAGGACCGCGGGCAGGTAACCGTCATCGGGACGACGAACCGGGTCGACTCGATCGACAACGCGCTTCGCCGCGGCGGTCGCTTCGACCGCGAGATCGAGATCGGCGCGCCGGACACCGAGGGTCGGACGGAAATCCTCCAGATCCACACGCGCGAGATGCCGATCGCCGAGTCGGTCGATCTCGAGCAGTACGCCGAGAACACCCACGGCTTCGTCGGCGCGGACCTCGAGAGCCTCGTCCGCGAGGCGGCGATGAACGCGCTCCGACGCGTTCGGCCGGACCTCGATCTCGAGGGCGACGAGATCGACGCCGAGACGCTCGAATCGCTCGAGGTAACCGAGAAAGACATGCGGACGGCGCTCCGGGAAATTTCGCCCAGCGCGCTCCGAGAGGTCTTCATCGAGACGCCCGACGTCACCTGGGACGACGTCGGCGGGCTCGCGGAGACCAAGGCCCGACTGCAGGAAGCCATCCAGTGGCCACTGGAGTATCCCGACGCGTACAAACAGGTGGACCTCCAGTCGCCGAAGGGGATCATGCTCCACGGGCCGCCGGGCACCGGGAAGACGCTGCTCGCCAAGGCCGTCGCGAACGAAGCCAATTCGAACTTCATCTCGATCAAGGGGCCCGAACTGTTCGACAAGTACGTCGGCGAGTCCGAGAAGGGCGTCCGGGAGATCTTCGAGAAGGCCCGATCGAACGCGCCGACCGTGATCTTCTTCGACGAGATCGACTCCATCGCGACGAAACGCGGGAGCGGCGGTAGCGATTCGAACGTCGGCGAACGCGTCGTCTCACAGCTGTTGACCGAACTCGACGGGTTAGAGGAACTCGAGGACGTGATCGTGATCGCGGCCACGAACCGGCCGGACCTCATCGACGACGCCCTGACGCGTGCGGGTCGGATCGAGCGCAAGATCGAGGTCGGCGAGCCGGACGAGGAGACCAGACGCGAGATTCTGAAGATCCACACCCGGAACCGACCAGTGGCCGACGACGTCGATATCGATCACCTCGCAGCCGAAACCGACGGCTTCGTGGGTGCCGATCTGGCAGCGCTGTGTCGTGAAGCGGCGACGACGGCCGTTCGTGAACACGTCCAGTCGCAGTCCGAGGAGACGCCGACGGCTGTCGAGGACATCGTGCTTACGAAGGCCCACTTCGAGGCGGCACTCGAGGAACGCAGACAGGAAATCGACGACTCCAGTGATGGAGTGGACCAGCTCTAATCATCCGGTGTCTTGAGAGACGGCCGACGCTGTGCTTGCCGGCTCACCGACTCCGACTGACCGGAAACGCGACCCGGTCGGGGTTGTCGTTCATCCGCTCGAGGATCCGTTCGTACAGCTCGTTCCGGACGCGCTGGCCCTGTCGCGGGTGGACGAGATACCGGAGGCGGAGGTCGATCCAGGACTCCTCCTGGACGACGTTGACCGACGGTCGATCCCGGACCTCGAGTTCGACCGGGGTCTCCGCGAGTCGCTCGCGGTACTGCTCGATCGCCCGCCGCATGTCCGCGCCCAGGTAGTCGCTGGCCTCCTCGATCATCAGCGCGCGGGCGAACTCGAGGTCGGTCTCGTAGGCGACCTGGATCGAGAGCTCGTTCCAGACGTGGGGAAATTCACGGAAGGAGTAGTTGTGGACGTGCGAGGAGAGGACCACGCTGTTGGGCAGCGTGATCACGCGTCCGGAGGGCTGGTGGGAGGAGACGAGTTCGCCGTTGATCTCCCACAGCGTCGTGACGAAGAAGTCCACTTCGACGACGTCGCCTTTCGATCCCTCGATGGCGACGCGGTCGCCGACGCTGTAGGGGCGGTTCACCATGATGTAGATCCAGCCGATCAGCGAAAAGAGGGGCTGTTGCAGGGCGAAGGTGATCGCGAAGCCGACGATGCCGAGCGAGAACACCACGCCCACGTACTGCTGGGTGAGCACCCCGAGGACGCCGACGATTCCGAGCACGACGAAGACCAACCGGACGAGATTCCGGAGGTCGTGTTTCCACCGTTTGTCGACGGTTCGCGTGAGAAGCACGTCGAGCACGACGACGTAGCTCCCGGAGACCGCCAGTCCGACGGCCGCGACGAGCAGCGCCTGCGTGAGGAGCCCCGTCGCCGGGACGCCGACGACGTCGCCAGGAATCGGTTCGAAGTCGAACCGCCTGATGGCGCCCGCCGCCGCGCTCAGCCCGACGGCACCCACCAGAAACGCGTAGCCGAGACGACGATTCACATCCGTCGGTTACGCGCCGGATACAAAAACCTGCCTTCGCGACCGCGCGGGCCACTCCTCGCGACTCGTCGTAACGCCTTTCGCCTCGCCTCCGAAACACCCAGAGAAGAATGCGCTCGCGGAGAATGATTCACCAATGTACGTACTGATCGTCGGGGCGGGACAGGTCGGGCAGATGATCGCCTCGAACCTCGCCGATTCGCACGACGTCGCGGTCGTCGAACGCGACCCCGAACTCGCCGACGAGATGACGTACGCGTACGACGTGCTCTCGGTTCAGGGCGACGGCACGGAGATCGAGACGCTCCGCGAGGCCGGCCTCGAGAAGGCGGATCTGGTCGTCGCGTGTACGGACAGCGACGAGACGAACATCGTGGTCTGTGGCACCGCGAAGACCGGCAGCGACGCGTTCACGATCGCCCGCGTCCGGCGGCGCACGCTGTTGAACACGTGGGAGGGCTCGCAGGGAGCCTTCGGCGTGGACTTCATGGTCTGTACCGACCTGCTGGTCGCCCAGACGATCTTCCGCATCTCCGGCTTCCCGCGGGCCCAGGACGTCGAGTCGTTCGCCGGCGGCCTCGTCAGGATGGCCGAGTTCGAGATCGGCCCGGAGAGCCCCCTGGTCGGCAAGCGCGTCAGCGAGGCCGATCAGTACGACTCGTTGACCTTCGCCGCCGTCTTCCGGGACCAGGAACTGATCGTCGCCCGCGGTGACACCGAGTTCCTCGCCGGCGACCGGATCGTCGTCATCGGGAGCCCCAGTTCCGTCAAGGAGTTCGCGATGGCGATGGTCCCCGATACGACCTCGAGCACCGACGACGTCGTCATCGTCGGCGGCAGCGAGATCGGCTATCAGGCCGCCCGCGAGTTCGAGGCCCACGGCTTCGAGCCGCGATTGATCGAACGGGATCACGATCGCGCGCGGGAGATCGCCGAGGACCTCCCGGATACGTTCGTCATGGAGTACGACGCGACGGACACGGACTTCCTCAAGCGCGAACACGTCGACGAGGCCGACATCGTGATCGCAGCCCTCGAGAGCGACGAGAAGAACCTGCTGGTCTCCCTGCTGGCCAAGCGGGTCGGCGTCGATCGGACGGTCGCGATCATCGAGAACACCGAGTACACCGACCTCTTCGAGACCGTCGGGATCGACGTCGCGATCAATCCCCGCGAGGAGACCGCCGAGGAGATCGTCCGCTTCACCCGGACCAACCAGACGGAGAAGATCGCGATGCTGGAACACGACCGCGCCGAGGTCATCGAGGTCGAACTCGACGAAGACAGCGCCCTGACGGGCCGCGAGATCGCCGACTCGATGGCCGATCTGCCCGACTGCGTCGTCATCGGTGCGATCTCCCGCGGCGGCGACCTCGTGACGCCCCGCGGGACGACGGTCCCTCGGCCCGGCGACCACGTCGTGCTCTTCGTCGACGCGTCCGCCCTCGACGAAGTGTCCACGGCGCTGTGATCGCGCGGGATCCGCTCCCCCCGTACTGACGGCAAACCACCACCGCAATCGGGACCGGAATTATAGTGCCGAGCGTGACGGAGCCGCTGGCGGGGCGCGAAGCGATCCCGGCGCGACGAGGCGCGGAACTGCCACCGACGCGGCCTCGCGTGAGGCCGTCAGTCGGTTTCCGTCGTTTCGGTCTCGGGGTTCGGCGTCGACGGGTCCGGCGTCACGCCCGTCTCCTCGTCGTCCCGCGCGTCTCTGCGGGCCCCGAAGATCCGCTCGCGAATGGTGCGTTTGTGGCGCTTCTCGGCGAGCAGCACCGAACACTCGACCTCCTCGAGGACGTCCAGGACGAGCGAGCCGCGAACGACCCGCGAGAGCAGGCCCTTCTCCGTCGCGCCGATGACCAGCAGCGTCGCGTCCGCAGCCGCCTCGGCGATCCTGCGCTGGACGTCGCCCGTCTCCACGCTGAGGGTCGCCCCCGAGAGGTCGTGGTCGACCGCCCACGACTCGAGGAAGGCCTGCCCCCGCTGGTCGTCCTCCGCGACGTGGAGCAGCGTCACGCCGGCGTCGTACTGGTCGCGCAGACAGCGGGCGACGGCCGCCGCGAGGTCGGAGTCCGGACCGCCGGCGGTCGGGAGGAGGATCCGGGACGGGTCGAACCCGCGGTCGCGGAACACGAGGAAATCACACGGCAGCGATTGCGCGAGTTCGTCGGTCCTGCTCTCGATGCGACCGGGCGATCCCAGCGAGTCCGGCCCCCAGCCCATCACGCAGACGTCGGCGCCGTAGCGCTTCGCCGCGTCGAACACCTCCTCGACGCCGCGGTGGGAGAGCACCACGTGGGTCTCGACGTCGACGCCGTACGTTTCGGCGTCGGTTCGGGCCTGCTCGAGCAGGTGGGCGGCCGCCTCGTGGTCCTTCTGTTCGCGAGCGGCCGCCAGCGAGGTCTGGTCGGGCACTTTCTCGATGTTGACGGCGACGACCGTCCCGTCGTTCTGGTCCGCGATGGCGGAGGCGAGCGTGATGAGGTGTTTCTCGTGGGCGGGGTTCGCCAGCGGGACCATCACCCGGTAGTCGCCGCCCTCCGGCTGGACCGCCGTCGTCGCAGTCACCGCCGCGTCGGGCATCTCCTCGGAGCGCTCGAGGACGTAGTCGGCGAGGACGCCCTGTGATTCGATCTCCGACCGAGCGTAGCCGAGGTACCAGACGAGGCCGAGCACGACGAACGCGATCGACAGGCCGATCACCATCGGGCTGAAGAATACGATCAGCGCGAGCGAGAGTACCGCGCCGAGGATCGGCGTGAAGGGGTAGAACGGCACTTCGAAGTCGGGATCGTAGCCCGCGGGTTCGGCCTCGCGGAAGACGATCAGCGCGAGATTGAGCAGACCGTAGACGATGAGGTGGAGGACGCTCCCGGCGTTCGCGAGTAGTTCCAGATCGCCGAACACGATGAACAGCAGGATGAGTCCGCCCGTGATCGCGATCGCGCGGTATGGAGTCGCGAACCGCGGGTGGATCTCGTTGATCTTGGGCGAGACGAGTTTGTCACGGCCCATCGCGAAGTTGATCCGGGAGGAGGCGAGGATCGACGCGTTCGCGGACGAGGCGGTCGCCAGCAGGCCACCGAACAGCAGCGCCGCGGCCCCCGCCGGCCCCATCAGCATCCGCGCGACGTCGACGACGGCCGTCTCGTTGTTCGCGACGACTTCGGTTTCGACGGCCGCCAGTATCGTCAGGAGGATCAGCGCGTACATCGTGGTCACGATGACGACGCTCCCGATGACCGCCCGCGGCAGGTTGCGGCCCGGATTCTGGATTTCCTCGCCGACGGACGTGATCTGGACGAATCCGAGGTACGACACGAACACGAGCCCCGTCACCGGGAGCAGGGGCGACCAGCCGAAGGGATCGATCGGACGGAGCGTCTCGAGGTCGGCGTTCAGGAGGCCGAACAGCGTGAAGACGCTCAGAATCCCGACCAGCGTGATGACGATGATGTTCTGTAATCGCCCGGTCTCCTTCGCGCCGACGTAGTTGACGACGATGAAGAAGGCGGCGCCGATCAGACCGATCACCTGGCCCGACTCGAGGCCGACGGGCCCGAGGCTCAGCGGTGCGACGCTCACGAACTGGTTGACGTACTCGCCGAACCCGTACATGTAGAACGCGGAGGCGAAGGCGAGGCCCATCCAGTTGCCCCAGCCGGCGATCGAGCCGAACAGCGGCCCGAGCCCCTGGTTGACGTAGTAGTACGCGCCGCCGGAGACGGGCATCGCCGTCCCGAGTTCGGACGCCGAGAGCGCCGTGAACAGGGCGATCACGCCGCCGATGACGAACGCGAGCGCCGCTAACGGACCGAGGTCGGCGACGGCCGCGCCGGGGAGCACGAAGATGCCCGCACCGATCATCGTCCCGATACCGATCGTTAGCGCGGCGAGCGGGCCGAGGTCCTTCGCGAGTTCTTCGTCGCTTCCGTTCATCGGTCCCTCCTCGTCGTTCGGCCGGTGAAAACCGTCAGTGGCCGTCGGTTTCGTAGCATTCGTTGTGAGCAGTGGTGACGCGTTTCGCCGACTCCCTCACCGATCGCGAACGCAGTCAAAACGCACGTTCGACGATGGCCTCGTCCGGGTGGGGAGGTACTTGGACATACTGATGCGATATAGGACCCGCGTCTTAACAGGTTCGTTTGCCGCCGCCGAAACGGGCGTTGACGGTTTTCGTGACCACTCGCGAGGTCACCGCCTCGAGTCCCCTCGCGTTCGCTCCTCCTCTCGAACCGATTCCCTGAGGATGCGATTGACGGCCCAGGCGACCCAGACGAACAGGAGGAGGGTGAACACACCCATCTCTATGCGGGCGAACGAGCCGTGCCAGATCGCGAGGACGAGCGCGACGAGCGCGATCGACCCGGCGGTTACCATGAAGACGTCGAAAAACGACGTCGGTCGGCGGACGCTAGGTACGCGAGTCATCCCGATCGGGGTTCGGTACGCGACGAGCGTACAAAGACCACCGGTCGACACGTCGGGTTCCCTGACAGTCGCTACGGCCGGTGTGCTGACCCCGAACCGATACCGGTCCAGTTCGAGTGCGGTCCTCGTACTCGGGTCGCTTTCAACGGTCTTATGTGGGGATGTCGAGTTTGCTCGACGTAGATTCCGGTTCGCGCCGAGCCGGACGTGAAACGATGAGTATACGCGTTGATTGGCGAACGAGCGTCGCACTAACGGGAACCGTTCTCAAGTATCTCTCCCTCGCGGTACTCGTCCCGCTGGTCGTCGCGCTCGCCTACGAAGAGGACGTCCTGGTGTTCGGCGCGACGCTCGCGATCATCGTCACGTTCGGGGTGCTCCTCGAGCGTATCGAGCCGGAGCCGATGGAACCCGACCTCCTACCGCGAGAGGCGATGTTGTTCGTCGCCCTCTCGTGGCTCGCGGTCGCGGTCGTCGGCGCGATCCCGTACGTGCTCGCGGGGTACGGAACCGAATCGGCCCTCGCCCACCCGGTGAACGCGCTGTTCGAGTCGATGTCCGGGTTCACGACGACCGGAGCGACGGTGATGGAGGTGATCTCCGTCGAGCGCCACTCCCACGCCCTCATGATGTGGCGCCAGCTCACCCAGTGGCTCGGCGGGATGGGGATCATCGTCCTGATGATCGCGATTCTGCCGGAACTGGCCGTCAACGGTGCGCAGCTGATCCGATTGGAAGCGCCGGGACCGGAACTCCAGAAGCTCACGCCGAAGATCGCCGAGACGGCCCGCATTCTGTGGCTCGTCTACTTCGGATTCACGCTCCTCCTCATCGCCCTGCTCTACGGGCTTCACCTCGTCGGGCTGGCGCCGAACATGAGCTTCTACAACGCGGTCGCCCACGGCTTCTCGACGCTCCCGACCGGCGGGTTCTCGCCCGAAGCGAACAGCGTCGCGGCGTTCTCGGCCGCCGTCCAGTGGATCATCATCCCGTTCATGGTCGTCGCGGGAACCAACTACGCGCTCTTCTGGCACGTGTTTCACGGGGAGTCGCGACGGTTCTTCCAGAACACGGAGTTGCGGACCTACGCCGGGGCGATCGCCGTGCTCGCGGGAATTCTCGGCGCGCTGCTGTACGGCGGGGCCGCGCCCGCCCTCGGCGCGCTCGGTGGCACGACCGAGGGCGCCGGCGAGCCCGCACTGCGACACGGGCTCTTTCAGATCGTCTCCCTGCTGAACTCGACGGGGTTCGCCTCGAGCGACTTCGCGCAGTGGGACGGCACCGCCAAGATCGTCCTCCTGACCGCCATGTTCATCGGGGGAAGTGCCGGGTCGACCGGCGGCGGGATCAAGATCATCCGCTGGCTGGTCGTCTGGAAGGTCGCTCGCCGAGAGCTGTTCACCGCCGCCCATCCCGAAGCGGTCCAGCCGATCCGAATCGGCGACCACGTCATCGACGAGGACGTGATCCGCGGCGTGCTCGGCTTTACGCTCCTCTACCTGGTGATCTTCGTCCTCGCGACCGTGTTCATCGCCCTCGACTCGACGCGCGGCGAGGTCACGCTCGACGCGATCGACGCCGTCAGCGCCGGCATCGCGACCATCGGGAACGTCGGACCGGGGTTCGGTGCCCTCGGACCGTTCGGTAGCTATCGCGAGTTCACCGACGCCTCGAAACTCGTGATGATCTTCCTGATGTGGATCGGCCGCCTCGAGATCATCCCGGTGCTGGTCGTCTTCACCGGCGCGTTCTGGCGGCGGTGAGCGATTCCCTGAATCGCGATCCTCGTCGGTCGTCAGTCCGACGGTAGTGAGCGATTCCCTGAATCGCGATCCTCGTCGGTCGTCAGTCCGACGGTAGTGAGCGATTCCCTGAATCGCGATCCTCGGCAGCGCATCGCGCTGGCGGCAGTGAGCGGACGGGAGCAGCCGCCTGCCTCGCCGATCGCAGCGAACCCCAATCAGTCGACCTCGAGATCGGCCACGCGATCGGACGGCGTCTCGAGGGACAGTGGGATCTCTTCGAAGAGGCGTTCGTCGGTCGACGCCGCACAATCGTCGGAACCCGTCGTCAAAACGTGTCCCTCAGCCGAATGGATACGTCCGACCCAGGCAGTTTCGTGTCGCTGTTTCGGCAGGGGGAGCCGTCGATAGAGCCGAGCCGAAAACGGTGGGGCCTCAGACGCCGATGGTCGCCCGGAGCATGTCCCGCGTCCCGGGACCGAGGCCGACGGCGACGACGGTGATCATCATCAGGATGGCGAAGCGCGGCTCTTCGTCGAAGATCTCCTCGTTGAAGACCCAGACGACGAAGGTGGCGGCGGCGAGTTTCACGAGCAGGAACGGCCAGGCCGCGCCGGTCACCGCGACGACGTTCGCCGGGAGCGCGGAGCCGGTGATGTCGACGATCGCTCCGTTGATGGGGTGTTTCGGAACCAGATTGGAACTGTGGCCGAAGGCCGTCGCCCAGTCGAGGCCGACGACGTTCGCGACGCCGTCGATCGCGTGGGCCCAGATGACGACCAGTCCCATGTACCGGGTCCCGTTATTGATCTCGGGCGCGAACCGCTCGATAGCGAGCCACGTCAGCGCCGTGGCGACGGTCGCGCCGACGAGGATCGTCAGGAGCAGCAGCGGATAGAACTCGGCGTACTCCTCGGTCGTCGCGTAGCCGAGGTAGGCCAGCGTGATCGTGAGGTAGGTGGTCCCGATCGCCGCGAGGGGGTACTCGTATCCCGAGACGCGGCCGGTCCGGTCGAGCCAGACCGACACGAGGACGGCGACGAGCGTGAGGACGAAGACGGTGAAGTAGATCAGCGGGCTGATCAGGAAGCCGATCCACGGCAACTCCATCGCGAGTTCGCCCGTCACCCGGTAGGCGGCGACGCTCGTGTCCTCGACGACCCGCAGGGCGCCGCCGAACAGCATGTACGGGAACAGCGCGAAGAAGCCCGCTCGGTAGCGTTCGATCTCGAGACGCCGAACGAGGAACAGGATCCCGACCACCAGGAGGATCAGCGTCGGGATGTAGCCGGCGTAGGAGACGACCGTGTAGCCGGGTTCGGCGGTCGGTCCGGTGGCGCCGGATTCGCTGCAGGGGATCTGTTCGCCGCCGGCCCAGGCGACGCAGTTCCAGCCGTGGGCGTCGGCGACGACGGGGCCCCAGTAGTACTGCCAGATGATGTCGACGTAGACCCGCTGTGGGAAGACGGTGGCGGCGAGGACCACTGCGGCGGCGAGGAGGACGACGGTCGCGGCCCAGACGCGCTCGGCCCCGTACCGTTCGATGTACTCGTCCATGCGCCATACCCAACGGGGTGGGCGCTTACCGTTTCCGATTTTCCCCGAGGAGTGACAGTCCGGATTCGCCGATCGGTCCCGACGGCGGACGGCCGGCGGTCGCGGTCGTTTGCAGCCGAGTTACGGCTCCGTGGCGTCGATCTCTCGAGCGGCTGCGCGAAGGTCGTCGTGGAGCGGTCCGTTCGAGGCCACCAGCCCCTCGCTGTCGTGGCGCCAGCGGTTCCCCTCGAGATCCGTGACGCGCCCGCCGGCCGCCCGCACCAGCGCCACCCCGGCGACGGTGTCCCAGACGTTGGCTCGCCGGTTCGTGAACGTCCCCTCGAGCGCGCCGGCGGCGACCAGCGCGAGTTCGAGTTGCGCGCAGCCGAAGCGGCGCATGTCGCCGAATCGCTCGACCACGGCCCGCGTGGCCGCGGCGTACTGGTCGCGCTGGTCGAAGTCCCACCAGTAGGTCGGACAGACCGTCGCGGCCTCGGGGTCGGCGACGTCGCTGACCGAGAGCGCCTCCTCGTTGCGAAAGCCGCCGTCGGGCCCGACGCGGTAGGCGTCGCCCAGTGCGGGGCAGACGGTCGCCGCGCCGACCGGTTCCCCGTCGCGGACCGCGGCGACGGCCGTCCCGAACGCGCGGATCCCGTTGACGTAGTTGTTCGTCCCGTCGATGGGGTCGACGATCCAGGCCGGTCCCGTCTCGGGGACCGCCTTTAGCGCGTCCTCCTCCTCGCCGACGACCGGCTCGTCCGGGTACGCCGCCTCGAGGACCTCGATGACGCGCCGCTGGGCGTCGCGATCGACCTGCGTCACGACGTCTGTCTTCTCTCCTTTGCGCTCGACCTCGAGGTCGGTTCGGAACGACGCCGCGGCGACGTCGGCGCCCGCGCGGGCCGCTCGGAGCGCGACGCTCGCCCGGCGGGCGTCCGCTTCGCGTTCGGTCATGCCCCGCTTTCGGTGGCCGGGGCTCAAAAGGAATCGTGAACCGGCACGCGAGGCGGTCGACCCGACGACGGGTCGCTCACCCCGAGCGGACGTCCGCGGCGATCGACTCGAGGTCCCCGTACTCCCGTTCCGAATACGCGATCACCCGCGCGTCGGTCAGCGACGACGGCTCGTAGCCGCGGACTTCCTCGCAGACGAGTCGCGCGCCGCGGCCGAACTCGAAGCCGGCAGCCCCCGTACCGAGGACCGGGATTACGACCGACTCACAGCCCAGTTCGTCGGCCTCCTCGAGGGCGTTTCGGGTAGCGTCTCGGATGCTCTCCTCCGTCGCGCGTCCGTCTCCGTAGTGGGGCATCGCGGCCGCGTGGATCACGTACTCGGCCGGGAGATCGTAGGCGTCGGTGACCGCGGCCGCGCCGAGGTCGACCGGTCCCCGTTCCATCGCTTCGTCGTTGATCGGGCCGTTCGCGTTTCGGCGCAGCGATCCCGCGACGCCGCTGCCCATCCGCAGCGACGTGCCGGCGGCGTTGACGAGCGCGTCGGCGGACTGTACGGCGATGTCGCCCTGTACGACCGTGAACTCCATGCGGGTCGGTACGTCGCCCGATCCCTAAAATCCGTTCGGGGGAGGCCACCGGCGGCTCGCCCGCCTCCCCTCGTCGATTCGAAACCGCGTTTGGAACGCCTCGGAAACGTGCGCCGTGAGCGAGGATCGGCTGCAGTTCTGGTCGCTGTGTCTCGCCCGGTTCGCCGAGGGGTCCGGCTTCGTCACCCTGATCACGCTCTTGCCGTACTACATCGACGCGCTCGAGCCGACCGACACGACGGTCCTCTGGCGGACGCTCACCGTCATCCCGATCGCGTGGGCCGGCGACCGATTCGACGAGCGGACCGTCTTGCTCGCCGTGCTCGAGGTCGGTGTTGCGGTCTCCGCCCTGTTCCCGTTCGTCGACTCGAGCGCCTCGTTCATCGCGATCGCGGGGAAGGATGGACGGACAGGGACACTCCACCGAGATGACGACAGGTTTATTCGGACCATCGCGCACTCGCCACCATGAGCGCCGATGCGCAGTTCTCCGACGAGCGGGATCGCGACGGACGGCAGTCCGAGGACGTCACCGACGACGAGGCGCTCCGAGACGCCGTCGAGCGGTCCGAACACGGCGTTCCGGCGGCCGGTGCCGTCGTCCGGGACCGCTTCTCGGCCGACGAGATCTTCCACCGGATCGTCGCCGCGGCCGACGACGAGATCACGACCGGAACCCGGGAACTGTTCTTCAGCGCGCTGGCGGCGGGCTTCGCGATCACGCTCACGTTCATGCTCTACGCCTCGCTGACCGAGGCGACCGGGGGCGCCCCGATTGCGGGCGCGCTGCTCTATCCGCTCGGGTTCGTCTACATCATCATCGGCGACTACCAACTGTACACCGAGAACACGCTCCCGCCGGTCGCGCTCGTCCTCGAGCGGCTGGCGAGCGTTCCCGCCTTGCTCTCCGTCTGGACGATCGTGCTATTCGGGAACCTCGCCGGCGGAACGCTGGGCGCGTACGTGCTGGCGAACACGGGCGTCTTCTCCCCGGACACGATGGCGGTCGCGGTCGAAATCGCCGAGAGCGCCGCCGCCACGCCGTGGTGGGACCTGTTCTTCAAGGGGATCTTCGCGGGGCTGATCGTCGCTGGCGTCGTCTGGCTCGATTACGCGTCCCAGGACACGACGTCGCGACTGGTGCTGGTGTACATCGCCTTCCTCGCGATTCCGCTCGGCAACCTCTTCCACGGCGTGGTCTCGGCCACCGAAGCGACGTTCCTCGTCTTTCGGGGTCAACTCCCGCTCGCGACCGGAGCGTTCGACTTCGTGCTCCCCGTCCTCCTCGGGAACACGCTCGGCGGCATCGTGCTCGTGACCGTCGTCAACTACTTTCAGGCGGTCGAGCGCGAGTACCAGTCCCAGAACTACCAGCTCTCGACTCGAGAACTCCTGTTCGGCAAGTACGGCGGGAGCGACTACGCACCGTCCGCGGACGCCGACGACTGACGCCCCAGCGCGCTCGGCGGAGTCCACGCCGGTAACTCACGCGTTCGGGGAGGCGTCGTCCCCGAGTGCAGTGAGCGTCTGCTCGGGGTAGTGTCGCTCCCCCGCAGGCCCGAGGACTGTGACCAACGGTGTGCGGATGGCCCACACGCCGCTGTACACGGGTTTCTACGAGTCGTCGGGACGACGCGGCACTGCTCGCAGTCGCGACGGCGCTCGGTTCCGCGAAATCGGTAGTAAAATCGGTCTCGAGGGCCGAAATGCGAACGGCCGATCGGTCGTTCTTCGGGGTCTCCGGTGGTAACGAACCGGGGTTTACATCCGCGAGGGGGGAGAACTGATCTGACGAACGGCGCGTCGAACTCAGACGATCTGGAGGATGTTTCCGTTCGCGGTCACGTGGAGGTCTCGGCCGAGCTTGTATCCCTGCTTTCCGGCGAGGTCGACGTATCCCGAGAAGCCCTTCATGTCCTGGTGGGCGGGAATGATGTGCTGGGGCTGGAGCGCGTCGAGCATCTCGTAGTGGCCCTCCTGCTTGAGGTGGCCGGAAACGTGGATGTCGGAGTAGATTCGCGCGCCCTGCATGCCGAGCAGTTTCTCGGCCTGGTAGCGCTGGCCCTCGTTGGTCGGCTCCGGAATGATCCCGGCGGAGAAGACGACTTTGTCGCCGTCGTCCAGTTCGTAGGGCGTCTCGCCCCGTCCCATCCGAGTGAGCATCGCGCGCGGTTCACCCTGGTGGCCCGTGACGACGGGCAGGTAATCCTCCTTGCCCTCGTTCATGATCCGCTCGAACGTGCGGTCGACGGAGTTTCGGTGGCCGAACATCCCGAGGTCGTCGGGGAAGTCGGCGAAGCCCATCCGTTCGGCCGTGCCGGAGTACTGCTCCATCGAGCGACCCAGCAGGACCGGCTGGCGACCGATGTCGTCGGCGAATTCGACGAGACTCTTCACGCGGGCGATGTGACTCGAGAATGTGGTGGCGACGATGCCGCCGTCGTAGTCCTCCATGCTGTAGAGGACGTCCCGGAGGTGTTCCCGGGCGACGCGCTCCGATTGCGTCCGCCCCTTCTCGTTCGCGTTGGTACAGTCCTCGATGTAACAGAGAACGCCCTCACCTTCGCGACCGATCTCGCGGAACCGCTTCATGTCGATCGGGTCGCCGATGACGGGCGTGTGGTCCATCCGCTTGTCCAGTCCGTAGACGATCGCGCCCTCGGGGGTGTGCAGGACCGGGTTGATCGCGTCGATGATCGAGTGCGTGACGTTGACGAACTCGAGTTCGATCTTGCCGGAGTCGCCGATCGACATCGTCTCGCCGGCGTCCATCTTCACGAGGTCGTTCCCGCTGTCGAACTTCTGTTCGTCCGCGAGTTCGCCCTTGACCAGTTCGATCGTATAGGGCGTCGCGACCACCGGCGCGTCGTACCGGTGGGCCAGCTTGGAGATGGCGCCGATGTGGTCGAGGTGGCCGTGGGTCGGCACGATGGCCTTCACGTCGCCCTCGAGGTCGCTCATGACGCGGTCGTCGGGGATCGCGCCCATGTCGATCAGATCGAGGCTGTGCATCCCCTCGGTGCGGATGTTGTCGTGGATCAGTACCTTCGACAGGTTCAGCCCCATGTCGAAGATGACGATGTCGCTTCCCATGCGGACGGCAGTCATCTGCCGGCCGACTTCCTCGTAGCCGCCGATTGTTGCGATTTCGATTTCCATATGTATCGCCGATCAGAGCGGCCCGATCACACAGCGTCGCATCCGGTACCGCAGCGGGTGCATTGACGGAGGTCAACGACTCTCGCTGGCCTTCCCGATCGCTCCGTGACGGGCAGCGCGTCTTTCGGTCGTTCGGACAGTGGCCCTTGGCACGTATATACCCCCTGCTCATCAGCGCCGACGCTCGGCGGGGCGGCGTCGGCCGGCAGTCGACACCCCGGCCGCCGGTGCCGGTGGCAGGTCTCACCGCTACTTGACGGGGTGCTACTTGACGGTCGTCACCGGGGCCGAAGTCTGCCGAACGACGGTCTCGGCGACGCTCCCAACGATGATCCGCGAGATTCCCGTTCGTCCGTGGGTTCCGATAACGACGTGGTCGACATCGGTCTCCTCGGCGTACTCGCTGATCGCCTGACACGTCGGTCCGATCTCGGCGGCGCAGTGGATCGAGACGCCGTACTCCGCGGCGATCGACTTCGCGGCCTCCAACCGCTCCGTCGCGATGCGGAACACGCGCCCGTTCTCTTCCGACGGGAAGTAATCGGACGAGTAGCCGGTCTCGTCGATCACCGTCAGGACGGTGACGTCGGCCTCCGGGAAGTTCTCGAGCGTGTGCTCGAGGGCGTGCCGTGCCGGCGTGGAGCCGTCGAAGGGGACGAGGATGTGCGAGTTCATACTGTGCTATTTGTTGGCGATGACCAATGCTGTTGTGCTGGCATCTGCCGCCGTGATGGTGAGATGAGGGGTGAAACCGCTCGAGGGAGCGATGCCGACGACGATGTGGAGAGACGACTCTCGACGAGTACCGACGGCGCAGAAGTTTGCGAGGGCAAGAGGCTCGCTCTTGCCGCACTGTGGTGAGTGCGAGGGGAGGGGATCGAACCCACGAACGTCTACACGAGCGGATCTTGAGTCCGCCGCCGTTGACCGCTTGGCTACCCTCGCACGCGGTGGCTGGTTATCACCTCACGAGGTTAAATCGTCCGATTCGCGCGCGAGCGTTGGAAACGCTTAGGGTGCCACATCCGGTAGCGCGGAGTGTGAGCGAGAATCGCGTCGTTCAGGGGCGTATGGTCACGGCCGAGAAGCTCGCCGAGCTGGTCGAGGGCGACTCCGTGATGGAAGTCGACTCGATCGAAGAAGCCGACAGGGAGTGTCCGGACTGCGGCGGCAACGTCCTCGAGGTGACGTACATGCCCTCTGTCACCGAACTCGTCACCGGCTGGAAGTGCCAGGACTGCGACTGGAGCGAGACCGATCGGGACTAACACACGTCCACGCTAGGAACTATCGCTGCGTCGGCTATCTACAGGAGCGTGAAGCTGTTCGGCAGTCGAAGTAGAAATCTGTGATCGGTTTTGGCGATTTCCGCCGTGATTACTCGGTAACTCAATTCTCGAACTCGAGCGACCACTCGCCTCGAGTCTGGACGTGCGCCCACGAAACACCGTCGATATCGGCACGAGCCTCTCCTTCGAAGCCCGACTCTTCCATGAACGCGTAATCCATACCGAATAGATCACCGCTGTCTTCCTCGAAGACGAGGACGTCGAACGTACTGTCGCTGTCGGGGTCGCGGTGCTCACCAGCGAGCGTGACCCCGTTATTTGCCTCGAACGGGCCGACGATCGTCGAGTGTTCACCCGTTACGGATACCGGGAGCGATCGAACTTCTTCCTCCGGTGATTGGGGCTGTGCGACGGAGATTGCCCACTCGCCGGGCGAGCTGACGTCGAGGAGATACGCTCCACGTTCAACCGTCTCTACGCTTCCACCGGTCACGACTTCCGTATCTTCGCCGAATAGGATATCGAAAATGACCCATCCGACACTGTAATCGCCGTCGGTCTGTTCGAGATCCGCTTCGAGGCCCTCGTAGTCACCTACCTCGCTCTCGTACACGAACATCATGAGCCCGTGCTCGAGTTCGAACTCGTCCGTTACTCGACTCCCCTCTCCAGTGAACTCGGCAGCGACGTTGGGATCGAATGGGAGTGCGGCCAGTTCGTCCAAATTGCTGATCTGATAGAGTTCGTCATCAGCGATATCGTGAACGGATTCGTCCCCTCCATCTGACTCGTTACTCGAGTGGTCGTTAGCTGCGCTCACCGTACGGCTCGCAGTCGCCGCGCTTCCGACGAGTACCAGGTATTGGCGTCGGTCCATACCGTTCCCCGACTCTGTCCAAACGTATGGTACCGTAGCCAGTAAAATCAGGGAGTACTCGCATCATAGCGGACAGTTGAACTCGAACACGGCTCGATTTTCCCAGAAGAGTCGGAAGATCGGACGCCAGTGACTGCTTCCAGGAGGGGCCACGGAACCGAACCGCTACTGGTACATCCGTAGCGGCTGGGCCTGCGAACTCTCCTCCTCGCCGATCTGTTGCATCTGCTGGGCGAACTGCTCGCGCTTCTTCCGGATCTCCTCCGCGTGGTCGATCAGGTCACCGACGTCGACCGAGAGGTCCGCGATGGGGGCGATTCCCTCCTCGATGAGGACGCTCGCGGACTCGGGATCGGGGAACTTCGGATTCGACTCGACCACCAGCCCGACGCTGTCGTACTCGCGCTGTGCGGCGCGGTTGATGAGCGCGCCCGTCGGCCCGGTGACGACGCCGTCCTCGGGCGGGAGATCGATGTCGTGGTCCTCGAGCGCCTCGGCGGCGTCGCCGGTGCCGACGCCGTACATGTCCGGCGTCTCCTCGCGTTCCGCGGGGAGACCGCTGAGATACATCGGGAGCGCCTCCTGCGAGACGATCCACTCCGTCAGACAGTTCGCGACCGAGTCGACGGCCTCCGATTTGATCGGCGCGTCGCTGCGGAGCGCGAGCAGGTCGTGCGCCTCGCTGACGTAGATCCGAACCGGCGGTCTGACCGTTCGATCGCCGCCGCGGTAGATGCCGACCCGGGGGAGCCCCTCGCAGTCGACGCTCGCGTAGTAGTCCATCTCGAGTTCCTCGATCAGGTGGTCGGTCGCGATCTTCCCGACGAGCCCGAGTCCCGGAAACCCCTCGACGAGGACCGGGTCCTCGAGGTCGACTGCCGGACCCTGTAGGCGGATCTGTCCCATACACGAGACGACTGTCGGCGACGGCTTAAAATCGAGGGCAGCGGATACCGGCCGATTCGTGACGACACCACCGCGTTCGACGCTTCGAAACCCACAAGCGCGGGGGCTTCCAACGGCGTGGCAATGGAGCCACTCGAGCGGTATCGACCGATCATCGACGACTTCGACGCGTTCCTCGCAGCCTGCGAGCGGCCGCTGGGCAACGCCGCCCGCGTCAACACGATCAAGGCCTCCGTCGAGCGGACGCTCGCGACCCTCGAGGACGAGGGCCTCGCGTACGAGCAGGCCGACTGGAACCCCCGCGTCCTGCGCCTCGAGACGGGATCGCCGGGATCGACGTGGACCTCGTTCCACGGCTTCACGCACGGGCAGGAGGAGGTCTCGGCGGTGCCGCCGGTCGTCCTCGATCCCCAGCCCGGCGAGCGGGTCTGGGACTGCTGTGCCGCGCCGGGCGGGAAGGCGACACAGATCGCGGCGCTGATGGACGACGAGGGGACCGTCGTCGCCAACGACAACAACCTCGGGCGCATCTCGGCGCTCCGGTTCAACGCCGAGCGCCTCGGGGCGACCAGCCTCGCCGTCACGAACGACGACGCGCGCAACTACTCCCTGCGGCGCTTTTCCTTCGACGAGTTCGACCGCGCGCTCGTCGACGCGCCCTGTACCTGCGAGGGGACGATCCGGAAGAACCCCGACGCGCTGGACAACTGGTCGGAGGGGGCCATCGCCTCCGTCGCGGGCGTCCAGAAGGGTATTCTCCGGCGGGCGGTCCAGGCCACCCGCGAGGGCGGCACCGTCGTCTACTCGACGTGTACCTTCGCCCCCGAGGAGAACGAGGCCGTCGTCCAGCACGCGCTGGACGAGGAAGACTGCCGCGTCGTCGACTTCGATATCGGCCTCGAGCACTCGCCCGGCCTGACGGAGTGGAACGGCGAGGAGTTCGACTCGAGCCTCGAGCGGGCGATCAGGATTTACCCCCACCAGAACGACACCGGCGGCTTCTTCGTCGCGAAACTAGAGGTGACCGCCTGATGTCGGACGAATCGACCGGAGACCGCGAGCAAAACGACGGGCAGCGCTTCGACCGACTCCCCGCAACGCCGGCCGAGCGGACCGTCGAGGGCCGAGTCAGCCGCGAGGCGGTCGTCGACTACTTCGACGATCGGTTCGGCATCCCGCCCGAGACGTTCGACGACCACACCTTCTGGGAGAAGGGCGCCGGCAAGATCTGGATCTACGGCGGCGAGGCGCCGACGCCCCTCGAGATCGAGGCCATCGGGATGACCTGTCTGCGGACCCGGCAGGAACACTGGAAGCCGACGACGGACTTCGTCCAGCGCTTCGGTACTCACGCCACCGACTGCGTGATCGAACTCGACCGCGAGGAGGCGCGAGCGTTCGCGACGGGCGAAGATCAAGAGATTCCCCGCTGGGACGGCGACTGGGGGTATCTGATCGGGGCCCACGAAATCGGGGTCGGGCCGGAGGGCCGACCAGGGCGAGACGGCGATAGCGCGGAGCTTCGCTCCGCGAACCGTTCGAGCGGGCAGAGCACGCGAGAAGACGCCGTCGAGCGAGGCAATCTGGAACCGATCGGAATCGGCCTCTACGTCCACGGCGAACTGCGCTCGATGGTGCCGAAGGGCCGACAGCGCGAGCTATAATCCGGGGATCCGCTGAGACCGCGCCTCTTCGGGGTTTGAACTCTCGATGTTTCGCGAGCGGACGTCGAACGCGGCGACTGCGGTAGACTGTCGCAACCGGGCCACCGAACGCGCTATCGTTGTCGAACGCGCGCCGCGGCCTCGCCCTCGAGGAACCGTCGAACCCAGCCGTCGAAGCCCGCCTTTCGCTCGAGGAAGGCGCCGTGACGGGCCCCGGTGAACATCGCGAGTTGCGAGTCCGGCAGCCCCTCGTGGGTCTCCCGGAGGATCGTCTCGGGGAAGAAGGGATCGTCGGTGCCGCCGATGACGAGCGTTCGGGGCTCGATTTCTGCGAGGCTCTCCGTCCCGTCGTAGTCGTGGACGGCGTCGAGCGAGATCGACACGTCCCGAGGATCGGCCGGGTTCGGCGGTCGGACTCGTCCGACGGTCCGGGAGAGCAGCGGCACCGCTCGCCCCAACGGGCCGGTGAACATCTCCTCGTAGAGGCGCGCGCGGATCTCGGTCCACTCGCCCTCGAGCGCGAGCCGGTGGAGTTCGCGGACGATCGGTCGGCCCGCCCCGGCGAGTCGACAGCCGGAGACCCCGAGGGCGAGTCGATCGACCAGATCCGGCCGCTCGCGGGCGAGTTCCTGTGCGATCAGGCCGCCCATCGAGAGGCCGAGCACCGACGCGGAGCCGACGTGCTCGGCGAGGACGTGCTCGTAGTCCCGGGCCATGGCCGCGATCGATTGGTGATCCTCGAGCCCGCGCGGCCGACTCACCTGATAGACGGTGTAGCCGTCGAGGAACCGCCGGAACGTCGCGGCGGTCGTCACCGCGTCCGTGCGGTCGTACTCCCCGTCGAACATCGCGTCGCCGACGCCTGGGATCACGAGCAGCGTCTTCGGGCCGGTGCCGACTCGCACGTACGGAATTCGGCCGTCGAACTGTCCGGTGTCGAATCGCCGCGTCAGTGCCGTTCCCATGCGACTGTCGCCTCTCGAGGTTACGGACGTGGGCAACCCTCAAAACGGTTGGACGCGCTCGTGCCATGACGCCTCGTGTGTGAGATAACTATGGGATTCGCTCAGTGCGTCTGCGGATGGCTCGACGCTTCGAGAGAAGTGGATGGCGAAGAAAACTGTCCTGCTATCGTGGCAACAGGGAGTAGCCACTTCCTCCCCAACCGATTCGCTCGTTCGCAGGCTCACTCGCTCATCCCTCGCACGAATTTGTCAGCCGCCCTCGCTATCACTCGGTCGGCCGACGGCGCGCGCCACAGCACGCCGGTTCCTCAACGGAGCGTAATCGGTTCTCAGCCAATACGCACCGAGTTGTTCCCACCTCGATTTGAGGAAAGGAACTGCCTTCCGGACTACTGAAGGCGTATCGGAGTATGCAGAAGGTTTTTCTCCGAACATGATTCACGTATTATCTATGACAAAACCGTCCCCGACCGGACCAGGATCGGATGCCTACGACATCTCCACGGTCGACCTCGATGACGACCGATACGAGGTCAAGCAGTCCGCAATCCGGAACAAATACGTCGTCCGTGACAGCGCTGCCGACGTCGTCCTGCGAGGGAAGCAGAAGCTGTTCAAACTGAAAGAGGAGTTTCCGTTCGTGACCGGCGACGGCGAGGATGCGTTCACCGTGAAGGCCGGTGGCATCATGGACGTCGCGGGAAACTACACCATCACGGACGCGGGCACCGACGAGGAGGTCGTCGTTCTCGACGAGGACTACTCGCTGTTCGCGGAGAACTGGACGATCCGAGACCCCGACACGGAGGAGTCGCTGGCGACCATTCGATCGAAGAGCAAGCTCCTCTCGGCGCTTCGGCACCTCGTCTCCGTCGCGAATCTCGTTCCCAACAAGTACGAGATATTCGACGCTGACGGCGACCACGTCGGCGACATCGAGGGGAAGTTCTCGCTGCGGGACGCCTACACGGTCAGCATCGACGACGCCAGCGACGTTCCGAAAGAGGCGGTGATCGCGTCCGCGTGCATCCTCGACGCCCTCGAGAACGAGTGACCCTTCGCTTCCGTTACGGAGACAGGTCCGGCAGCCCCGCCTCGATCTCCTCGCGGCGGTCCTCGAGCCACTCGGGGAGGACGAGTCGCTCGCCCAGCGACTCGAGGTCCTCGTCGACGGTGTAGCCGGGCGACTTCGTCGCGAACTCGAAGAGCACGCCACCGTACTCGCGGGCGTAGACCGATTTGAACCACTTGCGGTCGATGATCTCGGTCGGCCGCAGCCCCCGGTCCATGAGGAACTGCCGCCACGCCTCCTGCTCATCCTCGGTCACCTGAAAGGCGACGTGGTGCACGGTTCCGGCGCCGGGAATTCCCTGGGGCGCCTGCGGGTCCTCGAGAACGTCGACGACGTACCCGAGGTCGCCGTCCGCTTCGTAACGCTTGCGCGTCCCCTCGCGGTCGGTCTGGCGGTACCCCATCGCCTTCAGCAGGTCGCCGGTCGGATCGGCGCTCGTCAGCGAGAGCGTCACGCCGAAGAAGCCCCGGATCGCGTGGGCGTGGGGTACCGGGCTCTCCGGGAGGTTCCCGGCCGGCGCGTCCGTGCGGGCGACCAGTTCCAGCGGCAGGCCGTTCGGGTCGGTAAACGGGAGGACGGTGTCGCCGAACCGGTCGCGGGGCTCGTCGGGGTCGGCGCCGGCGTCCTCGAGTCGGCTTCGCCAGTAGTCGATCGATCCCTCGGGGACGAGAAACGAGACGGTGCTGGCCTGCCCGGAACCGACCTGGCCGGCGCGGGCGTCCGTGTAGGGGAAGAAGGTCATGCTCGTCCCCGGCGACCCCTCGTAGTCGGCGTAGAAGAGGTGGTAGACCGAGACGTCGTCCTGATTGACGCTTTTCTTGACGAGACGCAGGCCGAGCGTCTCCGTGTAGAACGCGTGGTTCCGTCCCGGATCGCTGGCGATTGCGGTGACGTGGTGAATTCCTGGCGTGTCAGCGGGCATACCCCTTTCTACGCCGTCGGGCGTGAAAACGCTGCGGCAGGGAGTCGAACGTCGGACGCGACAGGGAGTCGAGCGCGCGACGCGGCAGTGCCGATCACGACGTCGCGGGGAGCAACGTCGATTCGTTGAACCAGAAGGCTTCGACCGCGTGACCCAGTTCCGCGAACTCGCCCGGATCGCTGGGCTTCGTGAGGTAGGCGTTGGCGCACAGGCGGTAGCTCTTGGCGATGTCCTCCGCGTCCTCCGAACTCGTGAGGACGAGCACCGGCGGTGCCGTCAGTTCCGAATCCTCCTTGATCGTCTCGAGGACCTCGAAGCCGCCGGTCCGCGGGAGGTTGAGATCCAGGAGAACGAGGTCGATTTCGGCTCCCGACGGATCGTCGTGTTGCTCGTGGAGGAACTCGAGGGCTTCGTCACCGTCGCGAACCGCGTGGAAGGTCGTCTCGACGTCGGCTTCCCGGAACGCCTCCCGGATCAGCCGGACGTCGCCCGGGTTGTCCTCGACGAGGAGAATACGGATCGGAGGAGAGGGGCGGTGATCGCTCATATACGTACACTGACACCAGATCCGGATAAGTCTGGTCACTAAAGACGTTGGAACGACGCCGGTGCTGGAATCGCCACTGATCGCAACTCGACCGAACCGCGGTACGGGCGGCAGTCGACCGGCGGATCCTGACAGCGAGCGGGGGGATACGGCACCGGGTCGAAACCGGTGGTCGGTTCACGAACGCGAGCGACTACTCGAGCGAGACCGGAGGGAGGCCGTCGTCCGCGCCGGTTATCGCTCGACGAGCGTGCCGCCGGCCAGCCCCTCCCACTCGACGCGGTAGCCGAGTTCGGCGAGGATCGCGCTCGAGTCGGTGATCCCGTACGCCTCGAGCGCGTCCTCGGCGTCGGCGAGGTCCATGCCCGCCTCGAGGTCCTCGCTCAACGATTCGAGGACGGCTGGCCGCACGAGCGTCCGGCCCACTCGCTCGTGCTCGGGGAAGGCGACGTCGGCCAGCGCGTCCTCGCTGACGCCGCGGCGCTCGGCAAGGGTCTCGAGCGAGACGACGTCTTCGTCGGGGGCGAGTTCGTCCGGCAGCGCGGCGGCGCTCTCGGCGACGAGTTGGCGCTCGTACTCCCGGAGGACGGCGGCGACGTCCTTCAGACGGACCGTCCCGAAGTAAGGAATCGCCCGGAAGTCCCGCGCGGCGATCTCCTCGCCGACGCCCAGCGACTCGTCGACGGCGACGATCAGTTCGACGTCCTCGAGATCGGCGAGCTGCGAGAGTTTCTTCTCGACGTACTCCGGCGTCCAGAACCCCATTATCTCGAAAAATGCGCGAAACTCGCCGTGCTGGTAGTCGAACGCGAAGTCGGGAATCATCACCCGCGTCCCCGTCGCGAGCGGTTCGGGTTCGCGCACGAGGTCCCACTCGAGGTCGAGGTTCGAAAAGCGGGCGGCGAAGTCGGACTCGACGCCGCTGTCGAAGGTGACGTCGGCGACCGGTTCGGCGTCGGGGACGCGGACGGGATCCTCGTGGGACAGTTCGAGCGTCCGCTCGGTTCCGCGGTCGTCGATCGTCGCCTCGAGGTGCCACCTCTCCGCCTTCGCGACCGTCCGCAGGAGTCGCGCGAAGCGGGTCCCGTACCGCCGGGTCGCCCGGAAGAGGCGAGTCGGACCGGTGACGATCACCTCGCGTTCGGCGACGCCACCGCTCCCGCTTTCGCTCTCGCCACCTTCGTCCCCCAGCCGCCGAATCTCGTACATCAGCCGCAGGCGCTTGATCGCCGAGATCAGCGCCTTCGGATCGCTCGAGCGGACCCGGACCTCCGTCGCGTCGAAGAGGGCGGTCTGTGCGAGCGATAAGTTATACTGGCTCACCAGGCCGTCGGGATCCCACCGCGAGTCGAGGTCGACGAGGACCTGTCGCTCCTCGAGGTCGGCGTACAGCGCCCGCTCGAGGTCGTCCGCGGAGATGCCGAGCGATTCCCCGGCGCGGATGAGCGCCATCGCGCGGTCGTCGTCGGAGACGACGCCGACCGCTTCGGCGGCCTCGAAGGCGGCCCGACGGCCCCGCTCGGGGTCGACGATCGCCTCGGTCTCGAACGTCGCCTCGCGCTCGAGCAGGGTCGAGAGGCCTCTCACGAGCTTGAAATCCACCGATTCCGTCTCGAGGTCCGCGAGCGCGTCCTCGAGGGCCGCGCGGGGTTCGCCGACGTGACCCTGGTAGGTGCCGATGACGCGGGCGGCCAGCGGCCGGTGCTCCCGGTCGGCGAACTGCGGCCGATAGCCGCCGGCACGCGAGACGCGAAGCAGGTCCTTCGTCAGCATCCGCCTCACACTCGGCGCGGCAGGTGCAAAAGTGACGCGCAACTGAACGGCGACGACCGGCGGAGCCGACCGTCGACGCCGCCCGTCGGGGGTTCAGGCACCGACGTTACGGCGAACCGGACCGAACGGGCGAGTATGGACGATTCGGACCTCCGGATCGCGTACGAGACCCACGACGGCGTGCGGGAACTGATCGACTGCCTGTTGCACACCCTCGAGTCGATCAGCCTGAACTTCGACCGCTGGGACGAGCAGTACGTCAAGGGACCGGGAATGTACGTCGCCGTCGTCGCGGGGCCGTCGGTCGCGGAGTTCGCCGACCCGATGGGCCACAACACGTGGCCGACCGATCGCTGTCGGAACGTCTGCATGGACATCGAGACCTTCTTCGAGACGGCCCAGCAGGTCGCGATGAACCAGGACGGCGCGGTCGTCGTCAGCGTCGACGGCGTCGTCCAGGAGCAGATGGTTCGCTTTACCGACCTGCTGCCAGGCGAACTCGAGCGCGTCGACGTCGCCGAGACGGAGTACGAGGACTGGATGGGGTCGCGTCACATGAGCGCGCTGGACACCTCGCAACGACCGAACGTGATCTCGACGCTGACGCTGAGCGAGGAGACCGGCCGCGTGACGATTTTCGAGGACGGGGAGTTCGACACCTACCGGCGGACGGAGCTGGGTGGGCAGTGGAACCCGCGCGTACTCCTGACGAGGCTGAAGAAGCAGGCGGCGTCCGTGTCCGACGTTACTGTCCGGGCGCCTCGCCGTTCTCACAGTCCGAGACGAAGTCTCCGGCCAGCGGATGGTCGGGATACAGGTCCAGAACGGTCTCCATCTTCGCCGTCGAGGTCTCGCAGTCGCCTCGCCAGTAGGCCTCGAGGCCGTCCTCGTAGGCGAGTTGCATCTCTCCGGCGGTGTTCTCAACCCCGAGCGTGTTCAGGAACCCCTTCGCGATCTCTATCGGCAGCCCGAACTGGATGTCCTGGATCTGGACGTCGATCGGGCTGAACGTCGCAACGCCGACGACCTCGCCGTCGCTGTTGTACATGGGACCGCCGCTGTTGCCGCTGTTGATCGCCGCGTCGGTCTGAATCGAATCGATGCCGGTATTGAGCGTCCGCCGCGAACTGACGATGCCAGTGGTCATCGTCGGCTCGAGGACGGTGTCTCGATTCTCGAAGAATTCGCCGATTCCGATATCGGGGTAGCCAATGACGAAGAGGTCCTCGCCAGTCCCGACATCGGTCGCGTCTCCGAGCGTCACCGTCGGAAGGTTCTCTCCGCTGACGCTCAGGACGGCGATATCACGGCCCATGGACGGCTCTCCGCCGGTGTTCTTGTAGACCGTCCCCTCGGTCTCGACGGTCGCCGCCCAGCTCTCGACCTCGAGGTCGTCTTCGGGTGTCGCACGACCGTTCAGGACGTTCACCGCCTCGGAGATGCCTTCCACGCCGGCGTACTCCTCGTAGTACGCCATGGCCTCGTCGAACAGGATATCTTCGATCCGCTCTCGCTCCGTGTCACTCAGGCTCTCGTCGGAAGCCAGGTCCTGCCGAAGCGAGTCGCGCTCGTCGATCGCGAATCGCCGATAGAGTCGTTCTTCTGCGTTCTGGTGGGCTCCGACAACGTGTGCGTTCGTAACCACGTAGCCATCGGGCGAGACGATAAAGCCCGATCCCGTCCCGCCGCTTCGGACCGATTCTTGTTTCGTCGAGCCGTTCGGTTCGGGGACGACAATCAGATCATCGGCCACCGGAACGGGACCTCGTTCGTCGGCCTCGATTTCCTCGCGTTCGTATCTGATCCGGTGGGTTCCGTCGAAGTAGAGGTCCAGAACCGGTAGCGACGCGTCCGTTTGGACGGAGTACTGCCACTCCTCCGTACCCCCCGACTCATAATCGAGATACAGATAGTCGTCCCGTCTCGCATACTCCCCGGAATAGCTGTAGTTCGGTCCCTCGAGCGCGAATTCGCGATCATCCGAGAAATAGGCGTACTCGTCACCGTCGGACCGCCAGACGCCGAGGAGGTCCTGATCGACGGTATCGACCCACCTAGCCGAGGGCCACGTCACTGACCCGTCGACGATGTGCTGGACGCTAACGATGGCGGCCTTGTCCCGCTGGAAGATCTGTTGCTGGACGTTCGGCGGATCGGGCGTCGGTTCGGTGGTTTCCGTCTCCGACCCGGTTTCCGTCGGTTCGGTCTCGTCTCCGTCGTCGGAACAGCCGGCAACTGCGACGCTCCCCGCTACTGGAATTGCACACAACAGCCGTCGCCGACTCACGGTGCCTTCGCTATCCATTAGATACGATGAATTTCGATGTTACTTATAAGTATTCTCTGGCCGACCGATCGACTTCCCGACGGACCGCGATGCTATCGCGTCGAGGAGTCGTTCGAGTCGGTACTCGTATCGACGAGCGGCCGCCCTCGCGGCTCACCGACGTCGGATTACGTCGCTTCGCCTGGGGCTGCTCACTCGGATTCGATCGCGTCCTCGCCGAGTCGCTCGCCGCAGTTCGGGCAGCGGTCGTAGCGGAGGTCGCGGCTCGCACGGTGGACCGACTCCATCGCGTCGCGGATCCGTCCTTCGGCCTCGAGTTCCGTCTCGTGGGAGAGGTCCGCCCCTTCGACTTCGATCAGGAACCGCGCGACCTCCGTCGCCTCGGAGGCGATGTCGTCCAGTTCGCCGGCCGTGAAGAAGTCGGCGTCGGCGCCGTAGAGGAACGTCGCGCCGGCCTCGCGAACCTTGTCCTCGAAGGAGCGACGAGACTGGTAGACGGCCTGTCGCGTGTACTCGTCGTCCATGAAGGGAACGAGGTCGGGGAGGTGCTCCCCGATGGTCGTCATCTCGACCCCCCGTTCTGGTCCGAAAGTCGGCACAGAGGCGCGCGACCGCCCACTCGCGGGGTGTGAAGGCGACGCGATCGCGGAGGAACTCGGCGACGCGGTCGTAGTCGGCGCCCTCGAGTCGCTCGAACCGATCGGTAGTCGATGCACTGGCGCTGCTCCGGGAGGATGACTGCGTCTCTTCGGGCATGGTGGTTTTCTGCGGTTGCCCGCGTCACGTTCAGGGGTCCGACGAGGATAACGCTGTCCGTCCGCCGGATCGGGCGATCCGACCGGTCGCATTCATCGCCGATCGGCCGCGGAGTACGGCGATCGAAACCGACCTTTTCGACGTTTCTCGCCCCTAATTCGACCAGGTTCACTTCCACTGTGCTACGCGAGTCCTTTTCCCCGATGATCCCCTCCCTCCCATATGGTCCTCTCGAAAACCAGCACGGGACTCACAGTGACGAACGTCGAGACGAGAGTGGCGCCGCAACTCCAGTCTGACCGGAACGAGGTGACCGCCGATGGCGCGTAATTCGTCGCCCGACGGCGTCGTGGCCGACCCGAACCACTCCCGCGCGGAGAACGGCCGGACGCTCGAGCGAGTCACGTTCCGGGCCACCGACGAACAGCTCGCGGCGCTCGAGTCGCTCGTCGACGACGGCGTCTACCACTCCCGGAGCGAGGCGCTCCGGGCCGGCGTGCAACGGCTCCTCGAGCGACACCGTCGGACCGACGGCGACCGCAGCGATGCGTCCGCCCGTTCTCGAACGAATCAGTAGTCGCGACGGCGTCCCGCGATCCGCTCTTCACCGGTGTTTTCGGAGATAATCTCGTAGAGGATTGCACGTCGGCCGTCTTCCTTGGGTCGCAGAATCCGCCCCAGCCGCTGGACGAACTCCCGCTCGCTGCCGCTGCCCGAGAGGACGACTGCCACCGACGCGTCGGGGACGTCGACCCCCTCGTCGAGCACGTTCGAAGTCGCGATCCGGCTATAGGTCCCCTCGCGGAAGCGCTCGAGGATCTCCCGTCGCTCCGCCGTCCCGGTCTGGTGGGTGATCGTCGGGATCAGAAACCGCTCGCTGACGTCGTACGCGAGGTCGTTGTGGGCCGTGAACACGATCGTGCGCTCGCCGCGGTGGTCGTCGAGGATCCCCTCGAGGGCCTCGAGTTTGGCCGCGCTGCCAAACATGATCTCGCGTGCGCGCTGGCGTGCGAGCAGCGCCTCGCGGGCCTCGGGGTCGTTCCCGGAGCGCTTGACCAGTTCCTGGTAGTCCGACCCGCTGCGCATCTCGATGCCCGAGCGCGCGAGGTAGTCGGTGAAGACCTCCTGATTGCGCTCGTAGGTCTCACGTTCGTTGGCCGTCAGCGACACCTCGAGTCGCTTCACGTCGTAGGACGCGAGGTGGTCGCCCGCCAACTCGTCGACGTCGACGCGGTGGACGAGCGGTCCGACGATTTCCTCGACGACCTCGTGGGCGCCGTCGGGGCGCTCGAACGTCGCCGTCAATCCAAGGCGAGCGGGTGCGGCGAGTAAGCGAGCGATCTCGCGGTAGCCTTCGCCGCCGAGGTGGTGGACCTCGTCGAAGACGACGAGGCCGAACCGGTCGCCCACCGAATCGGCCTTCAGGTACGCCGAGTCGTACGTCGAGACGGTGATCGGCTCGAGGCGCTGTTCGCCGCCGCCGAAGCGTCCGATGGGCCTCTTGAACTCGCGCTCGAGTTCCCGCTGCCACTGCTCGAGCAGATCGATCGTCGGGACGACCACGAGCGTCGGCGTCGAGAGCCGTTCGATCGCCTTCAGGGCGATGACGGTCTTGCCGCTACCGGTCGGGAGCTCGAGGACGCCGGCCGGGGCGCGTTTCGGTGAGACGAAATCATTGTTGGCCTCGCCGTGCCAGCGATCGGTCTCCAGCCAGTCCTCCAGGGCCTCGCGCTGGTACGCGCGGAGTTCGTACGCCGAGTCGAGGGCCGGCAGGGACTCGATCGCGAGCACGCGGTCGTCGATCCGGTCGGCGTCGACGCCGGCGTCTCGCAGGGCCGCCCGGAGAACGGCGTAGCGGAAGGCGGGTACCCGCCAGCCGTCGGTTCGCGGATCGGCCTCGAGTTCCGGGATCGACTCGCGCACCGCGGTGAGCGTCGCCCCCTCGAGGCCGTCGATCCGGACGGTGCCGTCCTCGTACCGGAGCGTGATCGGCGTCGACGTCGTGCGCTCGTCCTGTGGCCGCGTCACGGTTCGCTTTCGGGGTCGAACAATCAAATACTGTCGGACTGTCGACGCCGTGGATCGGGAGCGCGACCGACCGGTCGCCGTACCTCAACCCTTTTATTACCGCTGTTCCTTGACAGGCACATGAGCGAAGACGAGGGCACGAACTCCTCCGCCCAGGGTGTCCCGTCCGAGGACCGATCCGACGACGGCGAGACGACCGACGGCGACTCCGCGGCAACGGGAGCGGACGAATCGACCGTCGAATCGGAGACGTCCGGTACGGACGCGCCGACCGAGGAAGACGACTCGAGCGAACGCGCGACCGACGACTCGAACGGGAGCGCGGACGCCGACGACGCCGATGCCGACGCATCGCCCGACGCCGAGCAGGCCGCACCCGAAACGAGCGACGACGTCCAGCAACTGGTCGACAGCGTGACCCAGTACGACGACGAACTCGCGCACAAGGTCAACGCCATCGTCGAGGAAGCCCGCGACCTGAACGCGACGGTCACCCACCAGCGCGAGGAACTCGAGGATCTGACCGAACGCGTCGAGGAGCAGGCCGAGACCATCGAGAACCTGCAGGCGGAGGTCGAGGCCCGCGACGAGAAACTCGATGAGTACGAGGAGGAAGTGGAGGACCTGAAGAGCCGTCTGAAGCGCAAACAGGCCGACTTCCAGAACTACAAGAAACGGGCCAAGAAGCGCCAGGACCAGATCAAAGAGCGCGCGACCGAGGATCTGGTCGAACGGCTGCTGGGCGTCCGCGACAACCTGAAACGCGCCCTCGAGGAGGAGAGCGGCGACGCCGACAGCCTCCGAGACGGCGTCGAAATGACGCTCAAGGAGTTCGATCGCATCCTCGAGGACGAGAACGTCGCCGAAATCGATCCCGAACCCGGGACCGAGACGGATCCCCAGCGCCACGAGGTCATGATGCGCGTCGACAGCGGCCAGCCGGAAGGCACCGTCGCCGACGTCTACACGCCCGGCTACGAGATGGGCGACAAGGTCATTCAGAACGCGCAGGTGACCGTCTCCAACGGCGAACTCGAGGGCGAAGCGGACGCCTCGAGCGGGGATTCGACCGCCGAGACCGACGCGGATGACGGGAGCGAGGACGTAGCGAACGCCGAAGACGCGTCGGACGACGGTGCAAGCGACGGATCCGCGGACGAGGACGATAGCGAGGGCGCGATCGAACTCGGCGGCGAGGTCGCCGAGGAGGACGACCGCACCGAGGCCGACGAGGCGAACTCGGCCGGCAACGGTGACCGCGAGTCGACCGCGGACTCCGAGTGAGCGCACCGAACCGTTCGACCATCGTCCCTGTTTCCGGCCAATTCAGTTTCGGTTCCTTGACTTTCCACTCGACATATATTATTCGTAATTAGGCGACTTGGATTGCCTATGGCGGCGTATCCGGCCAATTAGTCGTATTTTATTCGGCCCGTGATATCCCCTAGTAAGCTTTAAAACAAAGTGCGCACAATAGCCGTCCACGATGGCGAGCAACAAAATTCTCGGAATCGACCTCGGGACGACGAACAGCGCGTTCGCGGTGATGGAAGGCGGCGATCCGGAGATCATCGTCAACGCGGAAGGCGAACGGACGACCCCCTCCGTCGTCGCCTTTACCGACGACGACGAGCGACTCGTCGGGAAACCGGCGAAGAATCAGGCCGTTCAGAACCCCGAGAAGACGATCCAGTCGATCAAGCGCCACATCGGCGAGGAGGACTACACCGTCGAGGTGGATGACGAGGAGTACACGCCCGAACAGATCTCGGCGATGATCCTCCAGAAGATCAAGCGCGACGCCGAGGACTATCTGGGCGACGAGATCGAGAAGGCCGTCATCACGGTCCCCGCGTACTTCTCCGACCGACAGCGCCAGGCGACCAAAGACGCCGGCGAGATCGCCGGCTTCGAGGTCGAGCGCATCATCAACGAGCCGACGGCCGCGTCGATGGCCTACGGCCTCGACGACGACTCCGATCAAACCGTCCTCGTCTACGACCTCGGTGGCGGCACCTTCGACGTCTCTATTCTCGATCTCGGCGGCGGCGTCTACGAAGTCGTCGCCACGAACGGTGACAACGACCTCGGTGGCGACGACTGGGACGAGGCGATCATCGACTGGCTCGCCGACGAGTTCGAGGAGGAACACGGCATCGACCTCCGCGAGGACCGGCAGGCCCTCCAGCGCCTCAAGGACGCCGCGGAGGAGGCCAAGATCGAACTCTCGAGCCGGAAAGAGACCGAAATCAACCTGCCGTTCATCACGGCGACCGACGACGGCCCGATCCACCTCGAGGAGTCGATGACGCGAGCGAAGTTCGAGTCGCTCACCAGCGACCTCATCGACCGCACCGTCGAACCGACCGAGCAGGCCCTCGAGGACGCGGGCTACGAGAAAGAGGACATCGACGAGGTGCTGCTCGTCGGCGGCTCGACCCGGATGCCCCAGGTCTCGGAGAAGGTCGAGGAGCTGACGGGCAAGGAGCCCCAGAAGAACGTCAACCCCGACGAGGCCGTCGCGCTCGGCGCGGCGATCCAGGGCGGCGTCCTCGGCGGCGAGGTCGACGACATCGTGCTGCTGGACGTCACGCCGCTCTCGCTCGGTATCGAGGTCAAGGGCGGCCTCTTCGAGCGACTCATCGAGAAGAACACGACGATCCCGACCGAGGAGTCGAAGATCTTCACCACCGCGGCGGACAACCAGACCTCCGTCCAGGTCCGGGTCTTCCAGGGTGAGCGCGAACTGGCCGAGAAGAACGAGATGCTCGGCGAGTTCCACCTGACCGGCATCCCGCCGGCCCCCGCGGGGACCCCGCAGATCGAGGTCACGTTCTCCATCGACGAGAACGGCATCGTCAACGTCAGCGCGGAGGACAAGGGCACCGGCACCAGCGAGGAGATCACCATCGAGGGCGGCGCCGGACTCTCCGACTCCGAGATCGAGAAGATGCAGCGCGAGGCCGAGAAGCACGCCGAGGAGGACAAGGAGAAGCGCGAGCGTATCGAGGCCCGCAACACGGCCGAGGCCACGATCCAGCGCGCCGAGACGCTCCTCGAGGAGAACGAGGACGTCGACGACGACCTCCGCGCCGACATCGAGGCGGCCATCGAGGACCTCGAGGACACGATCGACGACGGCGACGCCGACGCCGACGACATCGAGGCGGCGACCGAGGACCTCAGCAAGGAACTCCAGGAGATCGGCAAGCAGATCTATCAGGACGCCGGCGCCGCGGAGGCCGGCGGTGCGGCCGGTGGCGCCGCGGGCGGCGCGGCAGGCGGCGCTGCGGGCGCGGGCATGGGCGGCGGCCCGAACCCCGGTCCCGAGGGCGCTGCGGCCGGCGGCGAGGACGAGGAGTTCGTCGACGCCGACTTCGAGGACGTCGACGACGAGGCTGAAGACGACGAATAAATCACCGTCTTCGACAGGTCAGACGTAGTCTGTCCCTCGGCGAGAACTCGTACCTTTCAGTCCTCTTCTTATTTGCTAGCGACTCTCCAATTTTGTTGAGCCGGCGACGGGGACGACTGACTCGAGTCCTCGTTTTCGAATTTGAGAAGGACGACTGGTTATCGTCTTCGGTGCGTTGGGATACATGATAGAGTAAAGCGGAGCCCGTATCGCAGCGGTCGAGGTGCAAGCGCTGCAGCCGCGAGCGACCAACGGGAGCGAGCGGCCTTTTTAGCGTAGATTTTTGCGCCGAGCGGTGAGCGAGCGGTGCGCGGTTCGGAGCGAACGGAGTGAGCGAGAACCGCGACAATGCGAACGGCGAAGCCGTGAGCGCAGCGAGCGAACCCGAGGCGGAAAAAGGTACTTCTGGAACGTTCGTTTCAAGTGTCTCAATCGAGTATCGGTTTGACAACGAATGAGCGAGGACTTCTACGACGTACTCGGTGTGGACCAGGACGCGTCCGCCGAGGAGATCAAACAGGCCTACCGGAAGAAGGCCACGGAGTACCATCCGGACGTCAGCGACGACCCCGATGCCGAGGAGAAATTCAAGAAGATCCAGAAGGCGAAGAAGGTCCTCACCGACGAGGAAAAGCGCAGCGCGTACGATCGCATGGGCCACGACCGCTACGAACAGGCCGAGAAACACGGCTTCGACGCCAGCGAGAGCGGCGGTGCCGGCGGCATGGGCGGCGGCCCGTTCGGCGGCATGGGTGGCGGCGGTGGCGGCATGGGCGGCGGCGGTCTCGGCGACATCTTCGAGCAGGTCTTCGGCGGCGGTGGCGGCGGCCGCGGACGTCGTCGCCCGCGCAAGGGCCGGGACCTGCGGACCGAACTCGAGATCGACCTCGAGGAGGCCTACGAGGGCGTCGAGAAGCAGTTCACCGTCGAGCGACCCGAGGAGTGTGACGTCTGCGAGGGGGAAGGCCACCCGCCGGAGGCCGACGCCGAGACCTGTCCGGAGTGTCAGGGTCGCGGGCAGGTGACGCAGGTCCAGCAGACGCCGCTGGGGCGCGTCCAGCAGACGACCACCTGTCGGCGCTGCGAGGGCGAGGGGACGCTGTACTCCGAGACCTGCGACGAGTGTCGCGGCGAGGGGTACGTCCGCAACGAAGCGCAGTTAACCGTCGAGGTCCCGGCGGGCATCCAGGAGGGCCAGACGCTCCGGATGGAAGGCGAGGGCGCGCCCAGCCCCGAGGGCGGCCGCCACGGCGACCTGCTGATCGACGTCGTCGTCCGCGACCACGACGAGTTCGAACGCCAGGGCGACGACCTCCAGTATCGGCTTCCCATCTCGTTCCCGCAGGCCACCTTCGGTGACGACGTCGAAGTCCCGACGCTCGACGGCGCCGCCGAGTTCGAGATTCCGAAGGGCACCCAGAGCGGCGAGACGTTCCGACTCGAGGGGAAGGGCATGCCCCGCCTGCGCGGTCGCGGACAGGGTGACCTCCACGTGCAGGTGCAGGTCGTCACCCCCGAGAGTCTCAACGAGGAGCAGCGGGAGGCCCTCGAGGCGTTCGCCGAGGCCGGCGGCGACGAGATCGAGGTGAAGGAAGGGTTCTTCGAGAAGATCAAGCGGGCGTTCTGAGCGCGTCCCGGCCTAGTTGTACCCTCGCTCTACCCGACGCCGTGTCGGATTCACGAATCGTATTATCCATCCGTCGCGTGCTATCAGATCGGAATGTGAGAGCTTGATTACTGCGTGGGACGTACTAGCACACGGATTTCCCCGCGTTAGGCAACGAACAGAACGGGAGCCGGATGACGACCGAACGGATGTCGGACGACGGCGAGAAATCCACAGGAGTGAGCGAATGGTATCTACAGAGACCCAAGCGGAGATCGAGGAGTATCTCGGACGAGTCCCCAGTTGGATCGACGCGCTTCCGGAGTCGGCCGCCGACCACAGTTGGGCGATCGTGCGAGACCTCCAGTTAGGCGAGACCGAACTCGAGAGGCGCGAGAAGGCGCTGGTCGCCCTCGGCGCGGCCGCGGCGATCCAGTGTCCGTACTGCATCCGTTTCCACAGGGAGGAAGCGAAGATCGACGGCGTAACCGACGACGAACTGTCGGAGGCGATCGGGGTCGCTAGCGGCGTGCGATACTTCTCGACGGTACTCCACGGAGCGGAGGTCGATCTCGAGGCGTTCGAATCCGAGACCCAGGAGATCGCCGACCACGTCAGAGACCAGCAGGCTGCCGCACCGAGCGACGACTGAATGACCGGACGCCCGGTCACGGTATTTCTTCCATCGCGACCGACTCGAGCGACTCGTGTGCGCCTCCGTGAGTGTCACGGTATCACCCAACACAGATTATGCCGACTGTCGTCGAATCGATACGCGGGGATACCCATGTCACAACAGATCCTGCTCCTCGCGGGCGATTTCGTCGAGGACTACGAGATAATGGTGCCGTTTCAGGCGCTCCAGATGGTCGGCCACGAGGTACACGCGGTTTGCCCGGAGAAAGAATCGGGTGACACCTGTCCGACCGCCATCCACGACTTCGAGGGCGACCAGACCTACACCGAGAAACCGGGACACCGGTTCGAACTGAACCACGATTTCGACGCCGTCGACCCCGCCGAGTACGACGCGCTCGTCGTTCCCGGCGGCCGCGCCCCGGAGTACCTCCGCACCTACGACGAGATCCTCGAGATCACCCGCCACTTCTTCGAGGAAGACAAGCCCGTCGCGTCACTCTGTCACGGCGTCCAGATCCTCGCCGCGGCGGACGTCCTCGAGGGACGGACCTGTACCGGCTATCCGGCTCTCGAGGCCGACGTGCGCGGCGCCGGCGGCGAGTGGACGGGTGAGGTCACGCGCGACGCCAATCTGGTGACGGGACAGGCGTGGCCCGACCACCCCGAGTGGCTCGCCGAGTTCCTCGAGTGTCTCGGCACCGAGATCGACCACGCCGACGCCGCGCCCGCTGCGGCGGACGACTGAACCGTCCGCTGCGACGCGGGGGCCGATCGCGCCACCGTCGTACGACGGCCGTTGACGGTCACGTCGCCGCCGCGAGTCGGCGCGCTTTTTTCCGCCGGGGCGGGAGTACGAGGTATGACCGCTGCGACAGTCGACGAGTTACTCACGCGCGAACTCCGGGCCGAGCACACGTCGCTGGTCGACGCGACGGGCCGGGAGTTCGACCACCACTGGCTGTGTACGACCGCGTGGAAGGCCGGGAACTTCCTGCGCCACGCGGGCGTCCGGAAGGGCGTCACCGTCGGCATCGTCGGGGAGAGCCCGCTCTCCCTGCTGGCCTGCTTCGGAACCGCGCTGCTCGAGGGAGCGACGCAGTTCGATCCGCCGACCGACCTCACAGATGCCGACGAGTTCCGGGCGCTCGTGGCGCCGGTCCGGGACCTCGAGTCCGGCACCTACGACCTCCCGCGGGGCGCCCAGCGGGTCGGCTACGGGGCGAAACCCGAGGAGCCGGACATCCACCACTTCGACGCCGGCGTCTGGACGGAAAACCCCGCGTTCCCGCCGCTGGACATCGATCCCGAGACGACGCTGCTGACGGACGGCGAGCGGACCGTCAGTCACGGTGCCGTGTGCGAGGCCGCCGTGAACGTCGTCGCGGAGTACGGCCTCGAGGAGGGCGACCGCGTGGTGATCCGGACCCCGTTCTCGGATCCGCGGACCGTCGCGGCGGGCGTCGTCGCCCCCCTGCTGGCCGACGGCGTCATCGTCCTCACCGGCGAGACAAAGGAGACGGCGGTCGAACGCGGCACGTACGCGGTCTCGAGCGACGATGATGGTCCGGATGCCGTTCCGGAACCGACCCGGATCGACCTCGGCGACGTTTCGCTCTAACTTGCCGATTCGAACGAGCGATCCGAATTTCGTACAGTCGCGATCGTTCCCGGTTAATCACGGGAACCGTCCTGCTATCGTGGCAACCGGGAATAGCCACGCCCTCCCCAATCGATTCGCTCGTTCCCTTCGTCTGCTCACGGGCGCTGCGGGACGGCTTCGCCGTCCCGACAGTCGCGGCGCTACGCGCCGCGCACTGCCCGTTCGCACGGTACGCGGGACCGAAGGTCCCGCGCCGGTCACTCGTTCATCCACTGGAAGACGCTTTGCGTCTTCCAAGCTGCTGAAAATCGAAGATTTTCGCATCAAGCGAAACCTTCGGTTTCGCGGACATCGCGAAGCTTCGCTCAGTCACGAGACGGCAAAGCCGTCTCGAACGACTTCGTTCACTCCGTTCACGAAGACCTCGTGCGACTCCGGACCACGGTTCGCTCGTCGCTCACCGTGGCCGGGCGCGCGCCACCGCAGCTAGATTCATGTTTCAGTTCGCCCGAACGTCACCAGCCTTGCGGACCACTCTTGGAACCCGTCCCGAACGCACCTCCGAACAGCGCTTCCACGCGAACTGATCAGAGTTCCCGATACGGCAATCCCTCGAGCGCGGGCCCGGAGAGCACGTCGCCGTCGTGGGTGAAGCGCGAGCCGTGACAGGGGCAGTCCCAGGTTCGCTCGGCGTCGTTCCACCGGACGAGACAGCCCATGTGGGGGCAGACCGCGGAGACGGCGTGGACCGAGCCCTCCTCGTCGCGATAGACCCCCATCGGACGGCCCGTCCGGCGGACGATCTTCCCCTCGCCGGACGAGGGAAGGTCGGCGCCCCCGTCGGCGCCGAGCGACGAGAGGAGCGACTTGATCCGATCGCCGACGAAGCTCCCGCCAACTACCGCGTTCTCCTCGAGGAAGCTCTTGGCCGACGATTTCGGCGGGAGCCGCTGGGGATCGAACACGTCCGCCCACGGACTCGAGCCCTCGACGATCAGGTCGGCGAGGATCATCCCGGCGGCGGTGCCGCCGGACATGCCCCAGCCGTTGAACCCCGTACCGACGTAGACGTGCTCGGACAGGGGATCAATTTGCCCGACGAAGGGCACCTTGTCGACCGGCGAATAGTCCATCGTCGACCAGCGGTACTCGATCGATTCGACGCTGAAGTGGTCGCGGGCGAATCGCTCGCAGCGCCGGTATCGCTCGGAGGTCGGCGGCCCGCTGACGCTCGGTTTGTGGCTCTGGCCGCCGACGAGGACGAGTTCGTCGGCTGCGGTATCGTCGTCTTCGCGGTCGCTCCGGTCGGATTCGGCGGCGTACGTTCGAATCGTGGCCGGCGGCGACGCCGTGCTGTAGTACATCCCCGCCGGTGGCTCCTCTTCGACGCGGACGGCCAGCAGGTAGGCCCGGTGGGGGTGCATCCGCGAGAAGTAGCCGGCCCGATCGAAGAAGGGGAAGTGCGTGGCGACCACGACGTCGTCCGCGACGACCGCGCCGCGTTCCGTCTCGACGCGGCAGGGGTCACCGGGCTCGAGGTCGACCGCCTGCGTCTCCTCGAAGACGTGGCAGCCGTCGCCGTGAATTGCCTCGGCAACGGCGAGCAGGTACTTCCGGGGGTGGAACTCCGCCTGCTCGTCGAAGCGGACGGCCCCTTCGGTCTCGAAGGGCAGGGGCGTCTCCGCGACGTATTCGGCCGGGAGGCCGAGCCGCTGGGCCGTCTCCACCTCCTCGCTGACCCGTTTGACGTCGGCGGACGAGGCCGCGTACGTGTACGCCGGCGTCCGCCGAAAGTCGCAGTCGATGTCGTGCTCCTCGATGCGTTCCTCGACCGCGTCGATCGCCGCCTCGTTGGCGTCGGCGTACTGTTTCGCCTTCTCGGGGCCGAACTGGGATACGAGCGTGTCGTAGATCAGCCCGTGCTGGGAGGTCAGTTTGGCCGTCGTGTGGCCGGTCGTGCTCTCGACGATGCGGTCCGACTCGAGCACCGCCACCGTCTTCCCAGCCTCTTTCAGGTTGATCGCGGCGGTCAGCCCGGTGATGCCGCCACCGACGACGGCGACGTCTACCTCGAGGCCGTCCTCGAGCGGTTCGTAGTCGGTCGTCGGCGTCGTGGCCAGCCACAGCGACTGCGGGCGCGGGGACTCGGGTCCGGGTTCGGGATCGAAATTGTGCGACATGGGGAGCAACGGGTCGTGCTATCTACACTCGTGACAAAAGGGGTGTGGGGTGATAACGCACGGTCGTCTCGGTTCGGGTGCCGGGTCGATTCGGAACAGCCGAGACGGCGTCGGGCGAGCCGGTGGCGCTACCGGCTCCTCGAGCGCCCGTGTCGCTCGCCGGACGGAAAAGCGGTCCCGCCTGACAGTGCCCCGAAACTCGCTGTGGACCGCCGAACGGGGGGAGGGGGAGGGGGTGACCGGCACCGGCGGGCCCACTCGCCACGGACGAACCGAGACCGAGGGAGAAGGCGCAGGCGGCAGGTTTTACCCGTTCGTCTGACTGAGTTGATGATATGTACGCGCAGCGGCCAAGCGGTCCATACAGGAGTCGAGGGCGTCGCGCTCGAGATGACTCCGGACCGGGTTGGGCACCGAAACGGGACGGCAGCGCAGACCGATCGACGACCCGGAGGGTTGCTCCGTGAGGGGGCGAACGCTCGGAACGATGGCGGCGGCCACCGCCCTCACGGTGCCGTGGATCGCCGTCTGGGCGGCGACCAGATACGACCTGGGGTTCCTCGGTGGCCTCTCGACGCTGGCCACCGTCGCGATCAGCGGGGTCTCGATCCTCGGCGCCGCGTTCCTGCTCGCCTGGGCGGCTGAAACCGCCGAAAAGGACGTTCCGCGCGCGTTCGCGATCGCGATCCTCGCCGTGCTGGCGGTCGCCCCGGAGTACGCGGTGGACGCCCTCTACGCCTGGAACGCGGGTCAGTTCGCGGGCACCGAGCGCGGCATCGAGGCGGGCAACCTCGCCGTCGCCAACATGACCGGCGCCAACCGGATCCTCATCGGGCTGGGCTGGTCCGGCATCGCGCTGTTCACGGTGTTCCGTCGCAACTCGACCGAGGACCCCGCCGTCGAGGACCGCGACGGCTACCTTCGGGACGCGGTCTCGATCGATCCCGACATCAGCCTCGAGATCGTCTTCCTGCTGTTGGCGACGCTGTGGGCCTTCCTGGTACCGCTGAACGGCGGGATCGACATCTTCGACATGGCGTTTCTGGTCGGGCTCTACGTGACGTACATCGCGATCGTGATCCGCGGCGACGTCGAACCGGAAGACGTCCACACCGGCGTGCCGGCCTATCTCCAGACGTTCCCCAAACCGCTGCGGATCGCCAGCGTCGTGTCGCTGTTCGTCTACTCCGGGTTCGTGATCTTCGTCGCCGTCGAACCCTTCGCCCACGGCCTCGAGGAACTCGGTACGGCGGCCGGGATCCCGCCGTTCTTCATGATCCAGTGGATCGCGCCGCTGGCCTCCGAGTCGCCGGAACTGATCGTCGTCGCCTACCTGGTGAACAAGACGCGGTCGACGGCCGGCTTCAACGCCCTGATCTCGTCGAAGCTCAACCAGTGGACGTTGCTGATCGGGACGCTCGTCGTCGTTTACTCCCTGGCGCTGGGTGAGTACGGGGCGCTCGAGTTCGATTCGAAGCAGTCGGCCGAGATCTGGCTCACGGCCGCTCAGTCGCTGTTCGCCATCGCGCTCCTGATCGACTTCGAGATCACGGCTCGAGAAGCGATCACCCTGCTGGTGCTGTTCGTCTCGCAGGTACTCCTCGAGTTCGCCGTAATCCGCGACGTCGTCACGCTCCCCGTCACGACCTACGAGATGCTCATCGCGTATAGCGTCGTCTACATCGTGCTCGCCCTGGCGCTGCTCGTCCACCGCCGCGAGTCGTTCCGCTATCTGGTCGGGCACAGCGTCGGAACGATATCCAGCGCGTTCCCGGGCCGCGAGCGGCCACAGCGGGCCGACGACTGACCACGGAGTCGACACCCGAGCGCGCCCGCCTCGAAGCGGGCCGCAGAACGATCCGTTTTTGCACCGATTCCCCCAATCGGCAGTATGGAGAAGCTCATCGAGTCCCTCGACGACGCACCGATCATCGATAAAGACGGCTACGAGTACCTCGTCCACCCGATCAGCAACGGCGTGCCGATGCTCGACCCCGACCTGCTGCGCGAGGTCGTCGTCGAGGTCATGCAGACGGCGGACCTGAACGTCGATAAGATCGTCGCCCCCGAGGCGATGGGGATCCACCTCGCGACCGCCCTCTCCTTACAGACCGACATCCCGCTGGTCGTGATCCGCAAGCGCCCCTACGGCCTCGAGGGCGAGGTCTCCCTCCATCAGCAGACCGGGTATTCGGAGTCGGAGATGTACATCAACGACATCGAGGCGGGCGACCGCGTCCTGATCGTCGACGACATGCTCTCGACCGGCGGCACGCTGGCGTCCATCTGCACTGCGCTGGACGACATCGGTGCCGACATCGTTGACATCGTCGTCGTGATGCGGAAGGTCGGTCCCTCGGCGCTCGACGACACGAAGTTCGAGGCGACGAGCCTGCTGGACATCACCGTCGAGGACGGCGAAGTCACCGTCCACTGACTGTCTCGCTCCCCCTCCATACATCTCGTTCCAACGCCCGGTCAGCGAATAGCTGGACGGTAGTGGTTCCGCGTCGTCGATCCGACGGTGATACACGAACGTGCCCATATCAACCGTCTGATCCCCGTTAGATGGGCGCATATACGAGACTTTTTGTGGATCGACTCGCAAGGGAGCGGATATAGCATGTCGAACGAAACGGACGCGGCCGACGGGGGGATTCAACTGGAATACGGCGTCGACGATAAACCGCCGCTGCCGAAGTCGATCCTGCTGGGGTTACAGCACGTGGCGGTGATGATCGTTCCTGCGACGGCGGTGGCGTACGTCGTCGCGGGCGGCGTCGGCCTCGACGCCGCGGACACGGCCTACATCGTCCAGATGGTCCTGCTGTTCTCGGGACTGGCGACGATGGTACAGGCGTACACCGTCGGTCCGGTCGGCGCGCGCCTGCCGATCGTCATGGGCTCGAGTTTCACCTTCGTGGGCGCGTCGATCTCGATCGGCGCCGACTACGGACTGGCGGCCGTCTTCGGCGCGATCCTCGTGACCGGCTTCGTCGTCGAGGGCCTGATCGGCTGGCAGTTCAAGCGCATTCAACCCTTCTTCCCGCCCCTGGTGACCGGACTCGTCGTCGTCATCATCGGGCTCTACCTGATTCCCGTCGCGATGGACTACGCCGCCGGCGGCGCCGATGCGGCCGACTTCGGCGCGCTGCACCACATCGGACTCGCCGCGCTCGTGCTGGCGGTCGCCGTCGGGCTCAACCTGTTCACGCGCGGCGTCACGCGACTCCTGTCCGTCCTCGCTGCGATCGTCGTCGGCTACGCGGCCGCCCTCGCACTGACGTTCGCCACCGGCCTCGAGCTCGTCGACTTCTCGCCCGTCGGCGAGGCCGCGTGGGTCGCGCTGCCGTCGCCGACGCACTTCGGCTTCGAGTTCGAGCCGATCGCGATCGCCACGTTCGCCGTCCTCTTCCTGGTCTCCGCGATGGAGACCGTCGGTGACATGTCGGGCGTCACGGCCGCCGAGGGGCGAAACCCGACCGACGAGGAGTTCCGCGGCGGGCTGTTCAACGACGGCCTGCTGAGTTCGATCGGCGCCGTCTTCGCCGCGTTCCCGATCACCTCGTTCTCTCAGAACGTCGGTATCGTCAACTTCACCGGCGTGATGAGCCGCCACGTCGTCGGCATCGGCGGCGTCTTCCTCGCCGTCCTCGGCCTGAGCCCCAAAGTCGGCGCGGCCGTCACGACCATTCCCAGCGCGGTCTTCGGCGGCGCGGTCCTGCTGATGGCCGGCATGGTCGCCGCCAGCGGATTCCGGCTGATCGTCTCCCACGTCGACCTCGACCGTCGGAATACGGTCGTCGTCGCCGTCTCGCTCGGCCTCGGACTGGGCATCGCCACGACGCCCGAAGCGCTCGCAGGGCTGCCCAGCCGGGCGGAACTGTTCTTCGGCCAGCCGGTCATCGTGACCGCGCTCTCGGCGCTGGCGCTCAACACGTTCGTCCCCGGCGACTCGAGCCCCCTGTTCGACGCGAGTCCCAATGCGGACACCGAGCCCGCGACCGCCGGACCGAGCGACGACTGATCGAGACCGGCCTCTCATTCCGGGACACCCTCTATCCGGCCGTCCGTGATAGCGTCGCTCATGCCAGACGTCGTAATCGTCGGCGGCGGCGCCGCCGGCCTGAGCGCCGCGCTGTTCACCGCGAAGAACGGCCTCGACACGTTCGTCTTCGACACTGACGAGACGTGGATGCACAAAGCCCACCTGTTCAACTACCCCGGAATTCGGAGCATCAGCGGCAGCGAGTTCATGGAACTCACGCGCGGTCAGGTCAAGGACCGCGGCGCCGACGTCCGCGTAGGCGAGGAGGTAACTGACGCCGAACCGACGACGGGCGACGGCTTCAGCGTCGAGACCAGCGTTGCGTCGGAGACGCAACGAGCAGACGGCGATAGCGCGGAGCGAAGCTCCGCGGACCGTTCGAGCGGGCGACGCCCGCGAGAAGAAGCCGTCGACGACGACGGCGAGTACGACGCCGACTACGTCGTGCTCGCGACCGGTGCGGACCGGTCGATGGCCGAGGACCTCGAGGTCGACTTCGACGAGGACGGGACCGTCGACGTCGATTTCGATACGGAGACGAGCATCGACGACCTGTACGCGACGGGCGCGATGGTCCGCGACGAGGAGTGACAGGCCGTCATCGCCGCCGGCGACGGCGCCTCCGCGGCCCTGGACATCCTCAGCAAGGAGAAGGGCGAGCACTTTCACGACTTCGACGTGCCCGACGACGTGCCCTGATCCGTTCCGTGAAGCGGGGCGGCTTCGCCTCGAAATGGCGCCATCGTCGGGCCGCTTCGGCCGAACCGATCGCGTCTGGCGGCTCGACCATCGGCTACAAGACCGATCACGTCGAAGTCGGGGTCGTGCAACTCGAGTGCGTCTTCTTCGGCCCGTTTCGGGACGCCGTCGGTCGGAAGACCGTCCACCCCGAGACGGACGCCGAGACGGTCGGCGACTTGCTCCGCGAACTCGAATCGAGCTATCCGGCACTCGAGGGTGAACTCCTCGCCGACGACGGCGACGGACTCGCGGGGGATACCGTCGTCACGAAGAACAAGCGAAACGTCACGCACGTGGACGGGCTCGAGACGACGCTCGAGGACGGCGACGTGATTCGACTGGTGCCGTCCGTGTACGGGGGGTGACCGGCCGCCGTCGCTCGATTCTCTCTCTCTCCGTGCATGAGTATATCACCCACATCCCTAATACGGTTGGCTGCGTGAGCCACTGTTGCAGTCGGGCGATAGCAAGTCCGACGGTTGGTCGGGCGCATCGTGGTAGAACACGATCACGGACCGAGTCACGCACTTTCGTGACGTATTGCAACGGGCGTCCACCGACGATCCGGACCCGTTATTCGCGTGACCCCGGTTCGGTACCGATTCGCGTCGACGATTCTCCGCGACGATGACTCTTCCCGCTGACGGCTCTTCGCGCTGCCGATTCTCCGCGTAGATGACCCCTGCAACGCCGAGGAGAGCCGAGTGGGAACGCCGACGTCCGCCCGTTTAGTCGACCGTTCGTCCGTTCAGCCAGTCGCTCGCCCGTTCAGTCGGCCGCCGGCGTGATCGACTCGAGGGCGCTCTCCGGAACGGTCCCGTCGTCGGTCCAGCCGCGCGCGTCGTAGTACTCGTCGATCGCGTCCTCGAGGTCCGGAATCTCGTACGGCAAAGTGTCGTCCGAGCGGTCGAAGCCGCGTTGATTGTTGAAGTGGCGCTCGAGGGCGACGGTTCGCGCGCCGACGGCCATCAGCTCGTCGTAGTCGGCGTCGAACAGCGCCTCGAGTCGCTCCTCGCTGACGTAGTCGCGACCGAAGACGCAGACGATTCCCGTATCGAGGAACGCCTTGTGATTCTCCCGGTCGACGAGCGTCTCTGCCTTGCCGAGCGTCCCCTGCGGATCGAGTTCGCCGCTGTACTCGAGGGCCAACATGCTCGCGTAGAGGTGGTCCGCACCGCGGTTGGCGAGCGCGTAGGAGAGGCCCTGCCCGTGGAGGACTCGCCCGTCGTGGGCGGCGAACTCCAGCCCCTTGACCGTGTAGTCCTCGACCCCGAGGTCGTCGTGACAGCGGGCGACGCCCTCCGCGAGCGTGTCGCCGATGTCCTCCCGATAGGCGATCTTCTCGGTGAGATCGCGCGCGAGTTCCGCGTCGCCGAACGCCTCCTCGCTGTCCAGATAGGCGGCGACGGTGACGCCCGCCGAGATGGTGTCCATCCCCAGCGAGTCGCACAGTTCGTTCGCCTGCATCACGTCCACGATGTCGTCGACCCCTTGCAGTGAGCCGAACGAGTAGACCGTCTCGAACTCCGGGCCTTCGGTTTCGACGCCGCGCTCCTCGTCCCGCGTCGGGAGTTTGCAGGCGTAGGCGCAGGCTGAGCACGCCCCCTTCTTGTACTTCTTCGCTTCGACCGCGTTGCCGCCGATGTCTGCTGCGCCCTCGAACTCGTACTCCCGGAAGTACCGGGTCGGCAGCGCGAAGTTGTCGTTGATGAACTCCGTGCCGCCCGTCGTTCCCTGGCTGCGCATTCGGTCGTCCGAGGTGGCCGCCTCCCGGTGGACGTCCCTCTCGGGCGGGTTCGGGATCTCGAGGGGCGCCTCGACCGAGCCGTCGAAGGTGACGCACTTGACGTTCTTGGCGCCCAGCACGGCACCCAGTCCGCCGCGGCCGAAGGCCCGCGAGTCGAAGGTCATCACCGACGCGAATCGAACGCGGTTCTCGCCGGCGGGACCGATCGCGAGACAGTGTTCCGGGCCGCGGTCGTGCCGATCGGCCATGTACTCGGAGGTCTCCGGCACCGTCGCTCCCTCGAGGTCGGGCACCGCTTCGAACTCGACGCCCGAATCGGAGACGTGGACGGCGAGGAGTTCGTCGCTCTCGCCCGCCAGCTCGAGGACGCTGTACCCCGTCTCGACGACGTTCCGCGAGAGGTAGCCGCCGGCGTTGCTCGAGACCAGCCCGTCGGTCAACGGCGAGAGCCCGGTCAAGTTCAGCCGACCGGTGAAGGACATCTGAGACTGCTGGAGCGGTCCCAGCGAGAGGTAGATCCGGTTTTCGGGACCGAACGGGTCCGCGTCGAAGGGAATCCGTTCGTGGGCGAGCGTCGTCGCCGTCGCCCGTCCGCCGACCGTCGCCTCGAGCACCTCGTCGATTTCGGTCTCGGTGGCCGTCCGCTCGCCGACGTCGACCGTGAGCAGGGGGCCTGTCGCGTGTAGCATGTTCACACAGTTACAGGGAGGCGCTCTTAACTGTGGGTCCTCCGTCGTCGGGCCCCGACCAGTCGGCAGTCCGGCGCGGGCTGAAGACCGACCGCGGCGAAAACGGTCGGCGTGCGAGCGGGGACATCGGGATCGCCGATCGTCCCGCAGAACCGTCCCACGGCGTGCGTACGTTTCTCACAGGAGTCTTTTTGAGCTCGGCCGAGTAGCAGCGTACAGCAATGCAGTACGACGCGGTTCTGTTCGACTTCGACGGCGTGGTGGTCGAGAACCCCTCGCCGCGGCGACTGTACGACGCACTCGCCAGGGCGTACGAGAACCTCGGTCGATCCGATCCGACGCCGGAGACGCTCCAGGCACTGCTCCGCGGCGACTTCGAGGCGATCGCCGACCGCTGTCGACGACTCGAGGTCGACACCGACACCTTCTGTACCCAGGCCGGACGCGAACTCGTCCGAACCCAGCTCGCGGACGTCGAGCGCGGCCTGCGCTCGATCTACGACGACGTGAGCGTCGTCCGATCGATCGATCTCCCGCTCGGCATCGTCAGCGACAACCACCCGACCGTCGTCTCGCGGCTGCTCGATCGCTTCGGCCTGCGATCGCGCTTCGAGACCGTCTACGGCTGTCCCCTGACGCCGGACGGCCTCGATCGACGCAAGCCCGATCCGTCGAACATCGAACGCGCGATGGACTCCCTCGAAGCCGAGTCGGCGCTGTACGTCGGCGACCGCGCCGTCGACGTCGAAGCGGCGCACAACGCGGGCATCGACGCCGCGTTGCTCTCGCGGTCGGCGGCCGACTCCGAGACCGACGCGCTCGAGGCGGCGCCGACGCACCACCTCTCCTCGCTCGCGGGGTTGCCGGCGGTTCTCGAGTAACGCGGACGCACGATTCCGCCCGCAGATTCCGGGCGCTGCTTTTTGCTCGAGAGGGTGGGAGGACCCGATATGAACGACGAGACCTGGGCCGACCTTCGATCCCAGTGTGGGGCCGTCGAACCGGGGGCCGAACTGGTGACGCCGCTCTCGAAGCGGCCGTTCCGCATCGACGCCACCGCCGACGATCGGATCGTCGTCCGCTTTACGGACAGCACCGAGGAGCGCCCGCTCTGGCGCGAGCAGTTCGGCGTCCTCGACGAGCAACTCGAGGGCGGCGAGATGGCCGTCGCCGACCTCCAGCCGGGGGTCGAACCCTACGCCGCGGTGCTCACGCTCTCGGACGCGTACGCCGCCGAGGACGACGCGATCGTCCGCGACGACGACGCGGCGACCGGCGGCGAGAGTCCGTTCCTCGTCCCAGCGGCGGAAGCGCGCACCCCGGCCGAGCGCGTCCACGACGACGCGCTGTTGCTCGCCCACCTCGTGGAGCGCCTCGAGGTCGACGACCGCGCCGATCTCGACTCGCTGGACACCGACTCGCTGACCGACTACTACGTCCTCGCCTCGGACGTCCAGCGCGGCGCCGACGGCCTCCGGACGACGGCCCGCGACGAACTGCTCGAGCGCCTCGGCCCCGAACAGGAACTCCACGGTCGGTTCGGCACGGTTCGCCGGACGACCCGCAAACGTCGTCGGCCGAAGGACGACGAGACCGTCCTCGCCGCCCTCGACGAACGCGGCATCCCCCGCGAGTGGGTGCTCGGGGTCGACCCGGACAAACTCGACGTCGTCCTCTCGGTGACCGACCTCGAGGAGGGCGCCGTGTACGACACCACGGAGGACGTCTACGTCCAGAAGACCGCCACCGACGAGGACGAGAAGTACTCGCGACTGCAGGGGTTGGCCGACCGCCTCGCGGACCTCGAGGACGCCGAGGGCGAGGCCATCCGCGACGAGATCGACGCGATCGAGGATCGACTGGAAGAGGCGCTGACGGCGGGGTGAGCGGACGCGAGCGCGGCGGCGATCTCGACGCTCCCGCTCTCTCGCGGACGCGTTCGAACCCTCGGAACCTTATCGGCCGCTCGACCAGCCGCAGTCGACGCAGGTGTACGATCCGCCGTCGCGAATCATCGTTCCCGAGCAGGTCGGACAGGCGCCGGCCGGGGTGCCGCCGTCCGCGACGACGGTCTCGGCGGATCCGCTGCGCTCGACGGGTCCCCGAATGGACGGATGACAGGCCGCGCAGACCTCTCGCGTCCGCCGGTGAGTCATGGTCTCGGTTCGCGTCCGGAGCGTGAACCGTCGGACTACCCGGTCGCCGCACCGTTCGCATTCGGACATTGTATGATACACGTTAACACGAAAAGATAAAAGTGTTACCCATGTATTGCTATATCGAGACTATCTATGGGCGTATGTAGGTCTATTTTCGAGAAGCCAGCCAACTCGTTTCGATACACTCTGTAGAGGTGTAGCTGTACCAAGAATATTTGGTGGTGAACGCGGACGAGTTGCAACACACCGTCCCCGCGGAAACCGGCCGCGCTGGCTCGAGCCACTGTCCGACCCACAAATCCTTTTGGCTGCAGGTCCCCTACCTCGAATCATGTACGTGCGGGACGCGAAAAACCGGGAAGAGGTCTGGCTGCTCGATCACATCGAGGCGATGGGGCTCGACGAGACGGCGTTCCGCTCGCGGGATTACGTGGTCGCGGTGGACGAAGCCTCCGGCGAGAAGGCGGGGTTCGGCCGGATTCGCATCCACAAGCCCGACGACGGCGACCCCGTCTGCGAGTTGACCAGCATCGGCGTCCTCGAGGGCTGGCGCGAGCAGGGCGTCGGCGCCCACGTCGTCGAACGCCTCGTCGAGTACGCCGGCGACGAGGGGTTCGACACCGTCTACACCCTGACCGGCGAGGGGAGTTACCTCGCGCAGTTCGGCTTTCGACGCATCGAGAGCTCGGAGCTTCCGGCTCCGCTTCGGGACCGTCTCGCCGACAAGCGCGAGGGCGTCGATCCGGACGCCGTTCCCCTCGCGCTCGAGGTCGAGCGGTTCCGGATGCCCGACCCGCTCCGCGAGGCGTTCAAGCGGGCGCCGGAGGCGCGCGACGAGGTGTCGACGGACGAATCCGCCGAGGACTTCGGGATCGATTCCGAGTCGGCGACCTACAAGTACGATACGGGACGATAGCGCGTGGCCGCTCGAGCCGAAAGTACGTCGCCCCTTCGAGCCGGTCGCGCATGGGACCCTCGATTCGGGCCGTGGAGAGCGACCGGCTGCCGAGAGCCGGCGCTAGTCGCGGCGACCGCCCGACCGCTGAGACTGCACGTCGAACCCGTGGGAGAACGCGACCCAGGCGATCGCCGAGATGGCCAGTATCGGCGGCAAAATTGCGAACGCCCACAGCGGATCCAGCCCCCACCCCAGCAGGAGGACGAGGTTCAACACCCCGATCGCGAGAAACGGCGCGACGTACAGCGCCGCTCGGCGGCGGTTCAGCGAGTCGTCGCCGGGGACCGTCGGCTCCATACCGGACCCACTACGGCGCGCGTGAAAAACGCCGCGGCGAGACGGCGGATCGGCGACGCGAATTCGTTCCGAGACGCCACGATACTGGCCGCGTTCATGAACCTTCAAGCCCCACCCCATCGACCGTTACTGTAATGTTCGATCAAGATGATCTCGAGGAGATCCGTGCCAGCACGGAGGAGTGGCACGAAGCGGAAGTCGAACCGGTCCTCGAGCGGTTCGGCGAGCGCAAGGAGACGTTCACCACGGATACGGGGGGACAGGAGGTCGATCGGCTCTACACGCCGAACGACATCGCTGACATCGACTACGAGGAAGATCTGGGGAACCCGGGCGAGCCGCCGTACACCCGCGGCGTCTACTCGACGGGGCACCGCGGGCGGCTCTGGACGATGCGCCAGTACGCCGGCTTCTCGACGCCCGAGGACACCAACGAACGCTACCACTACCTGCTCGACGAGGGCCAGACGGGGCTCTCGATGGCCTTCGACCTGCCGACCCAGATGGGGTACGACTCCGACGACCCCATGGCGGCCGGCGAGATCGGCAAGGCCGGGGTCGCGATCGACTCGCTGGACGACATGGAGACCGTCTTCGACGGCATCCCGCTCGACGAGGTCTCGACGTCGATGACGATCAACGCTCCCGCGTCGGTGCTGCTGGCGATGTACATCGCTGTGGGCGACCAGCAGGGGGTCGACCGCGAGGAACTCAGGGGAACGATCCAGAACGACCTCCTGAAGGAGTACATCGCGCGCAACACCTACATCTACCCGCCCGAGCCGTCGATGCGGATCATCACGGACATCTTCGAGTTCTGTGCCGAGGAGACGCCGAAGTTCAACACCATCTCCATCTCGGGGTATCACATCCGCGAGGCCGGGTCGACGGCCGCTCAGGAACTGGCCTTTACGCTCGGTAACGGCATCGAGTACGTCGAGACGGCGATCGAGGCCGGCCTCGACGTCGACGAGTTCGCGCCGCAGCTTTCCTTCTTCTTCAACGGCCACAACAACATCTTCGAGGAGGTCGCGAAGTTCCGCGCGGCCCGCCGGATGTGGCACGACATCGTCGAAGAGCGGTTCGACCCCGACGATCCGAAGTCCAAACAGCTCAAGTTCCACACGCAGACCGCGGGCTCGATGCTGACCGCCCAGCAGATCGAGAACAACGTCGTCCGCGTCGCCTACCAGGCGCTCGCAGCGGTGCTCGGCGGCACGCAGAGCCTCCACACGAACGGCAAGGACGAGGCGCTCGCGCTCCCCACCGAGGAGTCCGTCCGGACCGCCCTGCGGACCCAGCAGATTTTGGCTCACGAATCGGGAGCTGCCGACACCATCGACCCCCTCGCGGGCAGCTACTACGTCGAATCGCTGACCGACGACGTCGAGGAGGAAGCCTACGAGATCCTCGAGGAGGTCGAGGACCGCGGCGGCATGCTCGAGGCCGTCGAGCAACAGTGGGTCCAGCGCCAGATCCAGGACACCGCCTTCGACCGCCAGAAGGAGATCGACGAGAAAGAGCGCATCATCGTCGGCGTCAACGAGTTCGAGGTCGAGGAGGAAGAGCCGGAGATCGACGTCCAGGAGGTCACCGCGGAAGACCAGCAGCGCCAGATGGACAGCCTCGAGTCGGTCCGCGAGGAGCGCGACGACGAGGCCGTCGACGCGAAACTCGAGGCGCTGCGCGAGGCCGCGCGGGGCGACGAGAACCTGCTGCCGTACATCATCGAGGCCGTGAAGGTGTACGCGACGGTCGGCGAGATTTGTAACGTCATGCGCGACGAGTTCGGCGAGTACCAGCCCGGCGGCGCGGTCTAACGCTGGTCGTCGTCGAGGACGTCACTGACGCTCTCGACGGGCGCGTAATATCCTCGCTCGTTTCGCCACGTCTCGAGCCAGCCGTCCGCTGTCGCTTCGTCTATTCGTCCTTGCTCGACGCCGAGGACGAGCAGTCCGACCGATCCGACGACGGGTATCGTTCGCTCGTCAGCGACGCGGCGAGCGGCGAGATCGTCAGTAGCGAGCGTTCCGTCGCGCTCGATCACCGCGAGTAGTGATTCGGCTTCGCCAGCGTCGAGTCGGTCGCGAATCTCGGACGATTCGGCGGACCGATCGACGTCGATGATCGGTAGCTGATCGCCGAACGAATCGGCGATGGTCTCAAGATAGTCGTACCCGAGACGGTTTCCACGGTTGATTTCGTCACGGACTGCCGACACGACGACTGGTGATTCGAACGCTTCGACGAGAAAATCGATCGAATCCGCACTGGCGAAATTGGTCAGAACGGTCGCATCGAGAACGATCGGATTCGGATACCCCTCAGCCATCTATCGATCGTCCAGTCGCCGTGCCGTATCGAGTTCCTCCTGCAGCTCGTCATCCGTCCGTGGGCCGTAGAATCCGGTGAATCCGGCTTCTTCGAGCACCTCCTCGAATTCCCATCTGGACATCCCCGCTCGCTCGGCAGCTTTGCCGAGCGAGATTTCACCGAGAACGTACTGTCCGACGGCAGTCACCAGTTCGTCACTCGGTTCGTGGCTGGTGGACGACGCCATGGTACTCGTATGTCAGGTCTGTCACGGTAAATATCTATCCCACCAGTCCCCGACGATACCGATTCGTTGGCGTCCACGAAACGGCGCCTCGTATACGATGGTCGAGACGATCCGTACCGTTATGCGCGACGAGTTCTGTGAGTAACAGCCGGCGGCGCGGTGTGATCGACGGAACGAGCGCTTAGATCCGAGTAACGGTCACGATGCGTCTCGAGTAACAGCCGTTTTACGGTCGCTCCCCTCTGGCGATTCGGAGACAACGAGCCGTTGTGCCGCGAGGCCGACGGGAACGGTCGGGTCGGTTTATCCGAATATCGGGTGACGACGCTGTCGTGAGCGCAACATGAGCGAAAAACACGGCGAGGAGCAACCCGACGAGCAATCGATCCCGGTACCGGAGTCAGCCGACAGCTATCCATCGACGTCGCGCCGACGCGTGCTACAGGCCGCTGTAGCCGCCGGCGGCGTCGCCGGACTGGGCGGCGTCGCACTCGCCCAGGAAACCGAAACGATCGAACTGGGCGGCCAGACCAGCGGCTGGGAGGGCGTCGCGCCCGACGATATCGCAGGCGAGACGAATCCGACGCTGGAACTCGAGTCGGGAACCACCTACGAACTCACGTGGGAGAACCTCGACGGACAGCCCCACAATTTCGTCATCGAGAGCGGCGAGGGCGAGGAACTCGAGCGAACCGAGCTTCTGACCGGTCAGGGCGAGACACAGACGCTCGAGTTCGAGGCGACGAGCGAGATGGCGGAGTACTACTGCGAACCGCACTCGGCGACGATGCGCGGGGAGATCGCCGTCGGCGGCGGTCAAGAAGCACCGGCCGAGAGCGAGGAGACGGACGAGGGGCCCGAGCCCTTCTTCGAACCCGGGGCTGAGATCGGCGTGCAGACGCTCGCGTCGGGGATGACGGCGCCGACGGATATGGCGGTCGCCGACGAGGAGGAGGAACGGTACTTCGTCGCGGATCAGACCGGCGAGATGTGGGTCGTCACGAGCGACGGGTTGCAGGACGAGCCGTTCCTCGACGTCAGCGATCGACTGGTCGAACTCGGGACGTTCGAGGGCGACTACGCCGATCCGGACCAGGACTACGACGAGCGTGGACTCCTGGGGATCGAATTCCACCCCGAGTTCGCCGAGAACGGTCGCTTCTTCGTCCACTACAGCGCGCCGCCGAACGACGAGACGCCCGACGGCTGGAGCCACGTGGAGGTCGTCTCCGAGTTCCAGGCGACCGACGACCTGAGCGCGGGCGACCCCGACTCCGAGCGCGTCCTGCTGGAGTTCCAGAAGCCCCAGTACAACCACGACGCCGGCCCGATGGCGTTCGGCCCCGACGGCTACCTCTACGTCCCGATGGGCGACGGCGGCGGCGCGAACGACGACATGGAGGGCCACGTCGAGGACTGGTACGACGACAACGACGGCGGCAACGGGCAGAACGTCACCGATACCTTGCTCGGTGGTGTCCACCGGATCGACGTGGATACGGAGGGTGAAGACCGCCCGTACGGCATTCCGGAGGACAACCCGCTGGTCGACGTCGACGAGGGGCTCGACGAGTACTACGCGTGGGGAATGCGCAATCCCTTCGGCATCTCGTTCGACAGCGACGGGCGGCTGTTCGTCTCCGACGCCGGACAGGACCTCTTCGAGGAGGCCAACCTCGTCGAGGCGGGCGGCAACTACGGCTGGAACGTCAAGGAGGGAACCCACTGCTTCAGCACGGAAACCCCCAGCCAGCCCCCGGAGGACTGTCCCGACTCGGCGCCCGACGAACCGCCGTACGACGGGCAGGAACTGCAGGACCCGATCGTCGAGTATCCCCACGTCTATCAGGAGCAAGTAGTCGGCATCACGATCATCGGCGGCCACGTCTACGAGGCCGGCGACGTCGCCGACCTCGACGGGAAGTACGTCTTCGGCGACTGGACGGCCGACCCGGCGCGCCAGTCTCCACAGGGGCGGATCCTTGCCGCCTCGGAGCCGGACGACGGCGCCGAAGGGATGGCCGGCGGCGGCAACCAGACCGAAGGTTCGGAGAACGTGACGCCAGGCGAGGGCGGTATCGAAGCGGGAGGCTTCGAGAACGAGACGAACGCGACCGACGAGACGGCCGACGACGGCGCGGCAGACCTCGGCGGTGGCGACGGAGAGCAGGTCGTCCCGCGGGACGAACTCTGGACCATGGAGGAACTCCAGATCGCTGGCTCCGAGGACGGGACGTTCCCGTACTTCGTCCGCCAGTTCGGCCAGGACCTCGACGGGAACGTGTACGTGCTCGCGAACCAGATCGGCGTCCCCGAGGGTGACACGGGCACGGTCTTCGAGATCGTTCCGCCTGGCGAAGGCGAATCGCTGGAACCGCCCGAGGAGGACGAAGCGGTCGACTCCGAGGAGCAGGAGGCCGACGAGAACGCGACCGAAGACACGCAGGACGAACCGATCGACGAGGAAGGGAACGCCACGGACGGCGAGAATGCCACGGACGGGAACGCCACGGACAACGAGACCGTGATGGACGGAAACGTCACCGAGAACGCGACGGGGACCGACAACGAGACGTCGGGCGTGAACGTGACGGTCACCGAAAACGGCACCGCCGACGGCGCCTAAACCGGCCTCAGCGCGTCGTCGCGGTTCAACCAGCCGGTCTCGATCGAGTCGGGGCGAGCCATCCGGACGAGGACCGTCCTCGAGCGGTCAGCGATAGCTGCTTGATTTTCGCCGGCCGGAACTTGATAGCCGCCGACGTGGAAGCCGCCGCTATGACCACGGACCTCGCGACAGCGACCGTCAATGCGGGCGGCGCCGCGATTCCGGCGCTCGGATTCGGCACCGCGACGATGACCGGCGACGACTGCCGGCGGGCCGTCGAGACCGCCCTCGAGGTCGGCTATCGACACGTCGACACCGCCCAGATGTACGACAACGAGCGCGCCGTCGGCGAGGCCCTCGGCGGCAGCGACGTCGACCGCGAGGAGGTCTTCGTCGTCACCAAGGTCCACCCCGACAACGCCGCGCACGAGGACGCGCTCGCGTCGACCCGCGAGAGCCTCGAGCGCCTCGGGCTCTCGGCGGTCGACCTCCTCCTGTTGCACGCGCCGAGCGATCAGGCGCCGCTCGAGGAGACGCTGGCGGCCATGAACGAGTTGCGCGAGACGGGGCGGGTCGAGCACCTCGGCGTCAGCAACTTCGGAATCGACCAACTCGAGTCCGCACGCGAGCTGTCCGACGCGCCGATCGTCGCGAATCAGGTGAAGTACCACCCCTACCACCACCAGGACGGCCTGCTCGAGTACTGCGTCGAGCGCGACGTCTGCCTGACGGCGTACAGCCCGCTCGCCGACGGCGCCGTCGTCGGCGACGGTCGTCTTGACGAGATCGGCGAACCCTACGACGCGTCGGCGGCGCAGGTCGCGCTCCGGTGGCTGGTCCAGCAACCGAACGTCGCGGCGATTCCGAAGGCCTCGAGTCGCGGACACATCGAGGCGAACGCGGCGATTTTCGATTTCGAACTCACCGACGACGAGATGGCCGCCGTCGCCGACGTCGGCGACGGTCTCTGGGACCAACTGGCCGTCACGCTCGGGCTGCGCTGATTCGAAAATCGAAGCGAGAGTGAGAGAGAAAGAGCCGTCCGCATCCGTCCGATGCCCCGCGGAACCACGACACGATCGATCGAGAGTCGCTATCGAGCGCCGATCGCATCCGACGACCCGTTACTCGGTGTCGGTCCATCCGGATCGACACTCCTCGTCACAGAACGAGTGGAGATCGGTCTCGCCACCATCAGTGGCCATTTCGACGATGGGTGGCCAATCGTCGATGCCGAGTTGCGTTCCACAATGGGCACAGTACGTCCAGAAGTTCTCCCCGTCGTCAGCCATGGGAAACCTCGACGGTAACGCGAGTGTCTCCGGAAATACGCACACGGTAGCCCTGATACTCGAACTCGAGGGTCACGTCGCCGGTCTCGGACGGAAAGAGCGTATCGAAGGTGTCCGGATCGATGACCGAGGCCAGCGGCTGCAGCTCCAGCGGTGATACTCCCTCCGCGTCGGCAACGGTGTTGACGACGGCCTCGAGGAGTTCGTCTGGTTCGTGGAGGGACTCCGACTGGATCGTAGCGACCGGTGCGTTGTTCACAGCCGAAGGAGGAGACCCACGTATATAAAGCCTGGGTTGAGACTTCGATAGTTCCTAGTGTAGCCAGATATTGTATTGGATATCGAATCATACTCGACCATATAATCGGATTTCGAATGATCGAGATGCACTTATTAAGTGGCATGAGGGAGTTAGTTCGATTATTCCCCTAATATATAATATTCTCCAAAATATCGACGATATAGGCCGCCATACGGTGGAATATCGTTAACCACATAGGCGTGGACCGATAACGGAGCGTATGACGGCGTACGAACTCGACGACGTAGACAGACGACTGCTCGATCTGCTGCAGGAGGATGCCCGGTACAAAGCGATCGAACTGGCCGAGGAGATCGGCGTCTCCGACAACACGATTCACAATCGGATGGACCGCCTCGAGGAGGCCGGTATCATCACCGGATACACGGCGACCGTCGATCACGACCTGATGGGCCTCCGGCTCTACTTTCATTTCACCTGCACGGCTCGCATCAGCGCCCGCGCCGACGTGGCCGAGAAAGCGATGGCGATGCCCCAGATCCTCGAGGTGGTCGAACTGATGACGGGGCACGAGAACCTCCACATCAAGGCGGTCGGCGCCGAGGACGAGGACATCACGGCCATCGCCGAACGGCTCGACGGGCTCGACCTCGAGATCAACGACGAGAACCTCATCCGGACCGAACACACGAAACCCCTCAACCACGTGGAGGTCCTGAAGCTGGTCGACGAAGCGGAGTGAGTCGTCGCCGTCGCGCGACCGTGACGAATTTCGATCGAATCACAAGAATAACACTCGAATCGCGCGGACGTACGACCGATGCACTTCGATCACGCAGGGATCGCGACCGAGGACGCACAGGAACTCGCGGCGCTATACGGTGATCTTTTCGGCCTCGAGGTCGCCCACGAGGAGGAGTTCGACGGCATGCGCGTCGTCTTTCTCGAGGTGGACGGCGGTTATTTCGAACTGCTCGAACCCCTCGAGGAGGGAACGATTTCGCGGTATCTGGAGGAGAACGGGAACGGCATCCACCACCTCGCGCTCGCGACCGACGATATCGATGCCGCGCTCGAGACGGTCCGCGATCACGGCGTCGCGTTGATCGACGAGGAACCCCGCCCCGGTGCGTGGGGGCACTCGGTGGCCTTCCTCCACCCCAAGGACACCGGCGGGATTCTGATCGAACTCGTCGAACACTGAGCCGTCGACCACTGATCGGTCGAGACGGGCCGCGAATGGAACCGCACCGACGCCGCGTGGCTCACTCGAGTCGGTTCTCGCTCTCGCCCGGTTCGCCCCGATCGACGTCGATGCGGTGCGGTTCGGGTCGTTCGCTGCCGCCGCCGCTGCCGCTGCTTCCGCCGCCACCGACCGGAATCTTCGTCCGGAGGTCGGCGGCGAACGACTGGACCTGATCGACCAGCGTCTCCACTTCCTCTTGGAACTCGTCGACGGTCCGCTCGACGTAGTGGACGCGCTGGGCGGGGATCCGGCGGACGATGTCCCGGCCCTCGTCGTCCTCGTCGGTCTTGATGAGCCAGTGATCCTGGAAGTAGGCGATGTGTTCGTTCGGCACCGACTTCCGGACGGTCCCCTCGTCCGGTTCCTCGTAGACGATCGTCGCCTCGCCGATGTCCCGCTCGAGTTCGAGGTCTTCGTCAACCATAGCCGCGCTAGCGCGTGGAGACGCGTAGCTACTGTGCTTGCGTGGCAACGCCGGCCGAAGCGGTGTGGCCCGCCGGGGCGACGACGGTCGCCGAGACGTTCCTCAGCCGAAGTTCTCGATCTTGGCGTCGTCGGGGTCCCCGCCGGCCGACTCGATCGCGTCAGCGACGAACGTCACGAAGTCCTCGAATCCGAACGCGTAGATTTCGCCGTCCTCGTGGTGGGTCTCGATCGCGGCGGCCAGCCCCTCCTCGTCGTCAGCCTCGAGGATAGTGACGGCCGCGCCCTCCTCCTCGAGTGCCTCGAGGCGGTCCGCGTGGGCGGGCGCGTCGTCCTGATAGATGACGGTCGCGTCGTAGCCCTCCTCGCGGGCCGCCTCGGCGATGGCGACCGCGGGGCCGACGCCCGGACCGCCCGCGACGGCGACGACGTCCGCGTCGCGCTCGTACGTGATCGTCCCGAAGGGGCCCTCGACGTGGACGGTCTCGCCACCCTCGAGGCCGGCCAGCCACGGGGAGAGGTCACCGTCGGGATCGATCCCGACCGTGATCTCGAACGTGTCGCCGACCGACGGCGACGAGAGCGTGTAGTGGCGCATGACGACCTCGTCATCGTCGACCTCCGCGCCGTCGTCAACGTCCCGGGGGACGGCCCGGACCAGCACGAACTGGCCCGGGACGGCGTCGAACCCCTCGGGCGTCTCGAGTTCGAGCGCGACGGTGTCGGGACCTACTTCGCGGATCGATTCGACGGTGACTGGCGTCCCCTCGATTGTCATGTCGATTCGGTTCGGCGGCCGGTCGAAAAGGCGTTCCGTTCCCGTCGTGGCGACGGTCGCGAGACGGTCCATTGGGTCGCAAGACGGCACCAGTCTGGTTCGTTTTACGGCAAATATTGGCTGTCGAATGATACGAACGCGGGGGCGTCCTTGAACGACACGGTGCCGTCCCGTAATTTTTGCCACGAGCGAGCGTGTTGGGTTTCTCCCACGATTTCTATAACGATTAATGAAAACTGTCGTGGGTGAGCGAACATATCACCGACTGTTGCGGTGGTCCGGTTAGGGTTTCAGAAGCCTTTTCATTTACTGGAGGCAAGGCTCAGCATAACATGGCTGAGGACCTCAACTGGGCGATCGGAGGCGAGGCCGGAGACGGTATCGACTCCACGGGTAAGATCTTCGCTCAGGCACTTTCCCGCGCCGGACGGCACGTATTCACGTCGAAAGACTTCGCGTCGCGAATCCGCGGCGGCTACACGGCCTACAAGATTCGCACCTCCGTCGATCGCGTCCAGAGCGTCGTCGACCGACTGGACATCCTCGTCGCGTTGACCCAGCGGACCATCGACGAGAACCTCGACGAACTCCACGAGGGCAGCGCCGTCATCTACGACGGCGAGCGCTCCTGGGAAGCCGATATTCCCGACGAGATGACCGCAGTCGACGTCCCGCTGAAGTCGCTGGCCGAGGAGGCCGGCGGCGCGATCATGCGCAACATCGTCGCGCTCGGCGCCGCGTGTAAGATCACCGGCTTCGACGTCGAGTACTTGGACGAGGCCCTCGAGAAGCGCTTCGGCGGCAAGGGCTCGAAGATCGTCGAGAACAACAAGGAGGCCGCTCGCCTCGGCCAGGAGTACGTCGAGGAGAACTACGACCTCGAGCACCTCGGCTACAACGTCGACGTGACCGACAACGACTACGTCCTGCTCAACGGCAACGAGGCGATCGGCATGGGCGCGATCGCCGCGGGCTGCCGATTCTACGCCGGATACCCCATCACGCCCGCGACCTCGATCATGGAGTACCTGACCGGCCGCATCGAGGACTACGGCGGCCACGTCGTCCAGGCCGAAGACGAGCTGTCGGCGATCAACATGGCACTGGGGGCCGCCCGCTCCGGTGCTCGCTCCATGACCGCGACGTCCGGCGCCGGGATCGACCTCATGACCGAGACGTTCGGCCTCGTCGCGACCAGCGAGACGCCGCTGGTCATCACCGACGTCCAGCGGTCGGGTCCCTCGACGGGGATGCCGACGAAACAGGAGCAGGGCGACCTCAACATGGCGCTGTACGGCGGCCACGGCGAGGTGCCGCGGTTCGTCCTCACCCCGACGTCGATCGACGAGTGTTTCTGGAAGACCATCGAGGCGTTCAACCTCGCCGAGAAGTACCAGACGCCGGTCTTCCTCGTCTCCGATCTGGCGATGTCGGTCACCGAGCAGACCTTCGAACCCGAGACGTTCGACATGGACGCCGTCGAGATCGACCGCGGCAAACTCGTCGACGAGGACGAGGTCGACGAGTGGCTCGACGCCCAGGGCCACTTCCGCGCTCACGCCGTCACCGAGGACGGCGTCAGCCCGCGCGCCATCCCCGGCACGACCGACGCCGCCCACATGTCCACCGGCCTCGAGCATGACGAACTCGGCCGCCGGACCGAGGAAGAGGACGAGCGCGTCCAACAGGTCGACAAACGCTACCGGAAGGTCGAAACCGCCCAGAACGAGGAGAACTGGGACTACCGCGAGTTCGGCGACGAGGACGCCGAGAACCTCATCATCTCGTGGGGGTCGAACGAAGGCGCGCTCGTCGAAGCGCTGGGTTACCTCGAGGACGACGGGATCGACGTCCGCGTGATCTCGGTGCCCTACATCTTCCCGCGACCGGACCTCTCGGACGATATCGAGGCGGCCGAGGAGGTCATCGTGGTCGAGTGTAACGCGACCGGCCAGTTCGCCGACCTGATCGAACACGACGTGCTTACCCGTGTGAAGCGCATCAACAAGTACACCGGCGTCCGCTTCAAGGCGGACGAACTCGCCGAACAGATCACCGAGCAACTCTCCGAGGAGGTACCCGCATAATGAGCTCAGACGTACGATTCACCGACTTCAAGTCCGACAAACAGCCCACGTGGTGTCCCGGTTGCGGCGACTTCGGGACGATGAACGGCATGATGAAAGCCCTCGCCGAAACCGGCAACGACCCCGACAACACGTTCGTGGTCGCCGGGATCGGCTGTTCCGGCAAGATCGGGACCTACATGCACAGCTACGCCCTCCACGGGGTCCACGGCCGTGCGCTCCCGGTCGGCACCGGCGTCAAGATGGCCCGGCCCGACATCGAAGTGATGGTCGCCGGCGGCGACGGTGACGGCTACTCGATCGGTGCCGGTCACTTCGTCCACGCCGTCCGCCGGAACGTCGACATGTCCTACGTCGTCATGGACAACCGCATCTACGGCCTGACGAAGGGCCAGGCCTCGCCGACCTCGCGGTCCGACTTCGAGACCTCGACGACCCCCGAAGGGCCTAAACAGCCGCCGGTCAACCCGCTGGCGCTGGCGCTGGCCTCCGGCGCGTCGTTCATCGCCCAGTCGTTCGCGTCGGACGCGCTCCGACACCAGGAGATCGTCCAGGAGGCGATCGAACACGACGGGTTCGGCTTCGTGAACGTCTTCAGCCCCTGCGTCACGTTCAACGACGTCGACACCTACGACTACTTCCGGGAGAACCTCGTGGACCTGCAGGAAGAAGACCACGACCCGAACGACTACGAGGCCGCCAAGGAAGTCATCACCAGCAGCGACAAGGAGTACCAGGGCGTCATGTACAAGGACGAGAACTCCGTCCCGTACCACGAACAACACGGCGTCACCGAGGACATGTCCGAGATTCCCGACGGGGCACCCGAGGACGCGATGGATCTCGTCCGCGAGTTCTACTGACGGCCCGCTGATCGCGGTTTCGACGCCGATTTTCGGAGTTTCGTTTCGGACGGTTCACGGAACGAGACAGCGACGGCACCGCCGGCTACACCGTGGCCCCTGCTCGAGTCCCCCGGACGAACCGAGCGCAGATCGAAACGGACTGAGCACTACTCGAACTGAACTGAGCCACTGACCGAACCGAGTCACCGAACGAACTGAACCACCGACCGAACCGGCCCCCGAACGGACGGGGCGACGCCGGTTAGACGGGGTGTTCGGCGGACTCCATCAGTACCTCGACGTTGGCCGACTCCTTGGCCAGCGCCGCGGGATAGGTCCCGAGCAACACGATCAGGTCGTCCTCGTGGCTGAACGACGTGACCGCGAGTTCGATCTCGATCCGTTCGCCCTCGTATTTCGCTTCGCCCTCGAAGACGTCGACCTGACGGCCGTCGCCGAGGATATCGAGGGCAAACGACTCTTTCGGCGCGGTATCGTCGACCGTTCCGTAGTCTCCCTCGAAGCGGTCGAGAAACTCCGAGAGCAGTTCCTCGTTGCTCATGTCGGCGATCGGATTGAACGACCGTCCGAGAACCGAAAAGTCCGGAACCGACACGGCGCCGAAGAAGCCGGCTTCCCGTTCGGACCCCTGGTAGTCGATCGTCTTGGAGTACCGCGAGAGCCAGACGGTTGCCTCCACGTCGCGTTCGATGCGAGCGTCGATCGTCTCGTCGACCGTTCGCTGTTCGACCGCGTCTTCCACGTATCCGGCCTCCTCGAGCGCCGCGTCGGTCGGCGCGACGCGGTCGGAACTGAGTTCGAGCGGGCCGTTTCCGAGGGCGAAATCGAGACAGCCGGCGGTCAGAGCGAGCGTTCCGGCCGCGCCGGCGGCGAGGAACGTTCGTCGAGAGCGAGTCATTACTTCTGTAGTTCGCCACCGTCGATATATTCGTTGTGGCGGGTTTGTTCACATAAACGAACGGTCAGGATCGCAGACTGACGGCTCCGTCCCGCCTGAGTCGCGACACAGCAAGCGTTATCGGCCTCGCCCCCACCGGTTTAGGCATGACCGAGTTCGCACATCGGGTCGAGCAGGTGTCGATCAGCGGGATTCGCGAAGTGTTCGAGGCCGCGGGCGAGGACGCGATCAACCTCGGACTCGGACAGCCGGACTTTCCGACGCCCAGTCACGCCCGCCAGGGGGCGATCGAGGCCATCGAGGCCGGGCTCACCGACGCCTACACCTCGAACAAGGGAACGGAGAGCCTCCGGGAGGCGATCGCGGGAAAGTACGACCGCGACTACGGCCTCGAGATCGACCCCGCCGACCTCATCGCGACCTCGGGCGGCAGCGAGGCGCTGCACCTCGTCCTCGAGGCCCACGTGGATCCGGGCGAGGAAGTGATCTTCCCGGATCCGGGCTTCGTCTCCTACGACGCCCTGACGAAGATCGCGGACGGCACGCCGAAACCCGTCCCGCTGCGCGAGGATCTCACGCTCGACCCCGCGACGGTCGAGGAGGCGATCACCGACGAGACCGCCGTCTTCGTCGTCAACAGTCCCGCGAATCCGACCGGCGCCGTCCAGAGCGAGGACGATATGCGGGAGTTCGCCCGCATCGCAGACGAACACGACGTGCTCTGTCTCTCCGACGAGGTCTACGAGCATATCGTCTTCGAGGGCGAGCACCGCTCGCCGCTCGAGTTCGCCGAGACCGACAACGTGGTCGTCGTCAGCGCCTGTTCCAAGACGTACTCGATGACCGGCTGGCGACTCGGCTGGGTCACCGGCTCCAATCGCCGCATCGAGCGGATGCTGCGGGTCCACCAGTACGGGCAGGCCTGCGCCTCCGCGCCGGCCCAGTACGCGGCCGAAGCCGCGCTGACGGGGCCACAGGAACCGGTCGAAGAGATGGTCGCGGCCTTCGAGGAACGGCGCGACGTCGTCGTCGACGGCCTCGAGGACGCCGGCCTCGAGGTGCCCACGCCCGAAGGGGCCTTCTACGCGATGCCGAAGGTGCCCGAGGGCTGGTGCGACGAGGTTCTGGACCGGGGCGTGGTCGTCGTCCCGGGCGACGCCTTCGGCGCCAACGGCGCAGGCTACGCGCGACTGTCCTACGCGACGGGCATGGAGGAGTTGAAAGAGGCCCTCGAGATCATCGACGACGCGACGCGGGCGGTTCGATAGCGTCGGCAAACGGATCCGGGACGACGGTCACTTCGACGACTGGTCGACGACTCGAGGCGCCGTCTCGGCGGACGACAGACACTCGGCGGGGAGTTCGTCCCGACGGTCGTCCAGTAGCTCGACGACGGGCCTGATCTCGTCGAATTGGGGGCCCCGAGTCACGCGGTTTTCGTCCCGATTCCACTCGATGTACTCGTAGTCGGCCAGCTTCGGGAGGTGCACGTGGTGTGCGCGGAGCAGTTCTTCGTCCGCATCTGGTATTGCTCGGGAACTCGAGAGGTGTCTGCGAAGGAGTTCGTCGTTCGACTCGGCGACGGCCCACGAGACGCCGGCTGGTTTCGAAACGCGGTGGGACGCGTGGTCCAGCAGGCTGACGAGTAACTCGCGCCGGTACTCGTCCGCTAGTGCGTCGAATATGTGGTCGATCATTTATAGCGCCCTCCTCGAGAATCTGTGACGCCCGCGATTCAATTAAATGGGCTACATTTTCACCGCCTCCCGCTGTTTTGAATAATCGGGTGACAGTATTCTCACCCGTCTCGGGCCGCGAACTCCTCGAGGAACGTCTCGCAAACGGCCTCGAGACGGCGAACGGACGAGCGGTAGACCGGCTGGTGCAACGACGACTCGACCCGAGAACTGTAGCCTTATACGGTTCTACGGCCATGATACCAACGACATGCGCGCTGTACGCCTTCACGAACACGGCGACGCGGACGTACTGCAGGTTGACGAGGTCGACCGACCCGACCCCGCCGAGGACGAACTGCTCGTCGAGGTGGCCGCCGCGGGGGTCAACCCGGTCGACACCTACTTCCGGGACGGCTCGTACGAACCGGTCGACGTGCCGTTCACGCCCGGCGTCGATCTGGCGGGCGTCGTCGCGGAAACCGGCGCGGGCGTCGAGGACTTCCAGGAGGGCGACCGCGTCTTCGGCACCGGCATCGGCAACGGCGCCTCGCAGGGAGCCTACGCCGAGTACGCGACCGTCCCGACCGACCGCGTGGTCCACCTCCCCGACGGCGCGGACCTGACCGAGGCCGGCGCGGCGGGCGTCGCCGCCGTCACCGCGTGGCGCGCGCTGGTCGACCACGCCGCCCTCGATCCCGCCGAGTACTGTCTCGTCCACGGCGGCTCCGGCGGCGTCGGTCACGCCGCGGTCCAGATCGCCGACGCTGTCAGCGCCCACACGATCACGACCGCCTCGGAGGAGTACCACGACGACCTCGAGGACCTCGGCGCCGAGACCGTCCTCGACTACGCGCGCGACGACCTCGCGGACGCCGTCCTCGAGGCAAGCGACGGCGGGGTCGACGCCGTCCTCGATCACCGACTGGACGACTACCTCCAGTTCGACGCCGACGTCGCCGCGACCGGCGCCCGCGTCGTCGGCATCGGCGAGAACAGCCCCGATCCGGGCTTCTCGAACGACGGCGCCGCTCGGTCGAAGGACGTCAGCTACCAGTTCATGAGCATGTTCAACACGCCGGATCTGCGCGTCCCGCTGCGGGGCGTCGCCCACCTGCTGGAGCGCGACAGGCTGTCGATCGAACTCGCGCGGCGCTACGGCCTCGAGGAGGCCTCGCAGGCCCAGCGGGACGTGATGAACGACAGCTTCCTCGGAAAGCTGGTGCTCGAGCCCTGACGATCGCCGTCACCGGGAGAATCAGTTATCGAAGCGGCCCGCAGACGGCTTCTTGGCGGTTCAGCAGCGTCCTGCCGCGCTCGCGGAGCGCGAGCGTCTCCGTCTCCGGGTCGTACTCGATCGCGTTCGCCGCGACGAGCTTCGGGACGTGCGCGTGGTGGAGCGAGAGGCGAACGCGGCGCGTCTCTTGCGACGGAGCGCCGGCGTGATCCGAGACCACTGCCGGATCCGGGGTCCGGCTCTCGGCCGCGATGGCTCTCGCGACCTCGGACACTGTTGCACTGCCGTTCGCGCGCTCGAGGTAGCGTAACGCCGCACGCCGCTGGCGGTTCGCCAACAGGTCCATCGCCGAATCGATCTCGTCGGCACCGGCATCGTCGAATTCGGTGAGGACTGCCGGAGCGTTGGTGGATGGAGTCATACTCCCGATAGGCCAGCACGGTATTTAACGCACGTGTGAGTCCGATCGAAACACCCGGTTCGTGTTCGGTAGCGGAGTCCCCGCTCAGGGACTCGAGGGGCACCACAGCGGCGATTCGGATTACACCCCCGGTGATTCGGCTCTCACACCGGCGACCGGTCGCGCCGTCGATCGAACCGCTAGACGAGGTCGGCGACCGTTTCCATCGTCGTCGTCTTCTCGTCCTCGCTCATCTCGTTGACGAAGCCGAGGCGGATCGCGTCGACGCCCTCGATACTCGCGTACTCCTCGATCCACTCCTGAACCTCGTCGGGCGTCCCCGCCGGCGCGAGGTCGTCCAGCACGTCGTCGGGGAGCGCGGCGGCCATCGCCTCGGTGTCGCGATCCCCCCAGGCGGCGCGGATCTCCTCGACGACCTCGGCGTACCCCTGCTCGGCGACCGAATTGCCGTAGTAGGGCCCGTAGGCGCCCAGCATGAACGCGGTGGTCGATCGCGCTTTCGCCCGCGCGGCCTCGCGGTCCTCGCTCGCGATGGCGCGGACGATGGGTGCCACGCGCAGGTCCTCGAGCGTCTTGTCCGCGAGTTCGGCACCGCGCTCGAGGTCCTCGAGACGGCCCTCGAGCCCCTCCTTCGTGAACAGCTGGGGCGCCCAGCCGTCGCCGAAGCGGCCCGCCATCTCGGTGGCCTTCGGGCCGAGCGTCCCGAGGTCGATCGGCGGTGGATTCTCGGGGACCTCGCGTTCGTAGTTGAGGCCGGCGATGTCGAAGATCTCGCCCTCGTAGGCGGGGGAGCCGTTCTCGTAGACCGAGCGAATCACCTCGATGGTCTCTCGAGTGCGCCGGAGCGGACGGTCGAACTCGAGGCCGTGCCAGCGCTCGGTGATCGCGGGCGAACTCGGTCCGAGGCCGAAGCGGAACCGGCCGTCTGAGGCCTCGTGCATCGTCAGCGCGGTCTGAGCGAGCATCGCGGGCGAACGCCCGTACGGCGAGATGACGTCGTTGGAGATGCCCAGTTCGTCGGTGCGGTCGGCGGCCAGCGTCAGCGGCGGGACGATGTTCCAGCCCGTCGTCTCGCCGACGGTGATCCGATCGAAGCCGAACTCCTCGACCTGGACGGCGCGCTCGGCGAAGCCCTGCGGGCGCTCGTAGTCGCTGAGTCGCACCAACAGGTCCAGTTCGACGTTCATCGTGCTCTCCTCCGCGTCGGCCGTCGAATCGGTCGGCTCTTTGCCATCACCAGCTACCGCGTCACGGATTCACATAAAATTGTAGCGTTTCCATCCAGTTCGCGAGCGACCGTCGCGGAACGGCGGGGGACCAGTACGGAATTACCGAGCGTCACGATCCCGAGCCGCCTCCTCGTCTCCGAGAATCGACGCGCAGAGGCGCTCGGCCGCCTCGAGGTGAGCATCACCGTCCTCGTGGCCCGTGGTATCGACTTCCGACAGCAATCGCGCGACCGTCTCGACGCGCTCGCGGACCGTCCCGTCGTCGAGGTCGCTCGACGCCAGATCGCCGGCGATCGCATCGGCCTCGCCAAGCCATCGGTTCGCCTCCCGGTCGATTGGCAGCTCCGCAGTCGCCTCGAGGCGGCGAGCCAACCGCTGAACGCGCTCGTCCAGTGGATCATCGCTGCCGTCGGCATTCGCGTTCGGCTGCGTGGGCGAGTCGTCGGTCACGTTCGACGGGACGGGACCGAGTTCCGCAGTCGTATCCGCTCGCGTCGATCGACCGAATCGTTCAGCGCTGTCGAACGTCCGCCTCGGATACGAGTGGGAAACGTTGATACGGCGCGTGGACGACGTGGTCGTATGACACACGACTGTTCGTTCCTCGAGGCCCTCGATCTCGCGGACGACCAGCTATCGTTCGCGGAGAGCCGACGGGAATCGCACGCAACCGACTGGGGGACGACCCAGGGAAGCCGCGGCGTCCTGCCGGACGCGGTGGTCTACCCCGAGCGGACCGAAGACGTCTCGGCCGTCCTCGCCGCCGCGACCGAGCACGGCGTCCCCGTGACGCCCTACGCGGCGGGGACGGGGCTCGAGGGCAACGCGGTCCCGGCCCACGCTGGGATCAGCCTGGACCTGACGCGGATGGACGACGTCGTCGACTACCGCCCCGAGGACTTCCAGATCGACGTCGGGCCCGGGATCATCGGCGACAGCGTCGACGAGTACGTCGCTGCAGACGGCCTCTTCTTCCCGCCGATGCCGTCGTCGGGGAACATCTCCACGATCGGCGGCATGATCGCGACCGACGCCAGCGGCATGCAGACCGTCATGTACGGCGAAGTCTCCGACTGGGTGCTCGCCCTCGAGGCGGTCCTCGCGGACGGGACCGTGATCCGAACGGGGTCGCGGGCGATCAAGACCTCGAGCGGCTACAACCTGACCGACCTGCTCGTCGGCAGCGAGGGGACGCTGGGAGTCGTCACCGAGGCCACCCTCGAGTTGGCGGGTCGACCCAGACAGATCCGGGGCGGCCGGGCCATCTTCGAGACGCTCGACGACGCCGCCGAGGCCGTCTTCGACGCCGTCCGGACGGAGGTCGGCGTGGCCAAGATCGAACTCGTGGACGAACTGAGCGCCGGGATGGCCAACGACTACCTCGGCAGCGACCTGCCCGACGCGCCGATGGTGTTCCTCGAGTTCCACGCGAACCACGGCGTCGAGGAGGAGATCGAACTCTGTCGGACGATCTTCGAGGACCACGACGTCCGCCAGCTCGAGATGAGCGAGGACGACGACGAGATGGCCGAACTCTGGGAGATTCGTCGCGAACTCGGCCCCGCAGTCGCCAGTTACGATCCCGATCTCCAGATACTACAGCCCGGCGACGTGACGGTCCCGATCAGCAACTACCCGGAGATCGTCCGCGAGAGCAAGCGACTCGCCGAACAGTACGACCTCCTCGTCGCCTGTTTCGGCCACGCGGGCGACGGCAACCTCCACTACAACGTCCTCGCCGATCCCGACGACCCCGACCAGGTCGAGCGCGGCGAGCGGATCTACCGCGAGATCGTCGAACTCGCGCTCGAGCACGGCGGCACCTCGACCGGCGAACACGGTATCGGGCAGGGGAAGCGCAAGTACCTCGAGGCCGAGCACGGCGCCGGCGCGGTCGACGCCATGCGGTCGGTCAAACACGCGCTCGATCCGACGGGGACGCTCAACCCGGGGAAGATCTTCCCCGAGACGGCCGACGGAGAGCGCGTTCGGGATCCGCAGCGGTGACTACGGGGACTCGCAGTCGGCCGCTGGGCCGTTCGTCGCGTCGAGGACTTCGACGCCGGCGATCTCGAATCGGACACTGACGGAGTCGACGGGCGCTCGCAGGGCGGATTCAGTCGTGGACAAGCACGTCGAGGACGTCGGGGCCGTCGCGCGCCAGCGCGTTCTCCAGGGCGTCCTCGATTCCGTCGGGCGTCTCGACGAGTTCGGCGCGAGCGCCGTGGCTCTCGGCGTTCTTGACGAGGTCGACGGCCGGATCGAAGTCCATGCCGACGAACTCGTAGTCCTCCTCCTCGCCGCCGAGCAGGTGGAGGGTGTTGTCCTTCAGGATGCGATAGTTGCGGTTGTCGGAGATGACGACCGTCAGGTCCAGATCGTACCGGGCGGCGCTGTAGATCGAGTGGGGGTAGTACTGGTAGGAGCCGTCGCCGATGAAGCCGACCACGTCGCGCGGGTCGTCCAGTTGGTCTTCGGCCACGGCCGCGCCGACCGCCGCCGGAAGGCCGTAGCCGAGGCCCCCGCCCTTGTTCGACATGTACTGCTCGGGACCGAAATCCCACCGGGTGAGCATGGCGTACTTCGAGGTGACGCCCTCGTCGACGATGGCGGCGTCCCCCGCGACGCGCTCCATCGCGTCGACGAGCTGGGCCTTCGAGGCGCGCGGGTCGTCCCCGTCGCCCTCTCCGTAGCCGGCCATCTTGGACTCGACCATCTCCTTGACTTCGGCGACCTCCTCGAGGCGGTCGGAAACGACGTCGTCGGCGATCTTCCCCTGAACGCGCTCCGTGAGGTCCTGCATCACGAGCCCGGGGTCACCGATCACGGACGCGTCGGCGGGCTGGTTCTTGCCGATCTGCCAGGCGTCGTCACTGAGGTGGATGCAGGTCGTGTCGGGATCGACCAGCGCCTCCTCGTGTCGAGTCAGCGTCGTGTTCGTCGAGACGCCGGCGAACAGGATCGTGTCGGTGTCAAGCAGCATCGAGACGAGGTGCTCGCTGGTCGGCAGGTACGAGACCCACTGGTCGTGGTCGGTCGGGAAGTCCACCTCGCAGGAGAGGATCTCACCGTGGACGCGGGCGCCGGTCGCCTCCGCGAGTTCGACCGCCGCGGCGACGGCGTCGGCCCCCGAGCGGGCGACGTGATCGCCGACGACGATCACCGGGCTGTCGGCCTCGGCCAGCAACTCGGCGGCGCGCTCGAGTTGGACGGGGTCGCCGCTGCCGGCGTTCGGAATCGGCCCCAGCCGTTCGGGCTCGGCGTCGGTCTCGTCCATCGTGACGTCCAGGGGCAGCCCGAGGAAGACGGGGCCGGTCGGGGGCGTCATCGCGACCCGGAACGCCCGCCGGAGCATCGTCGGGAGGGCGGAGACGTCCAGCACCTCGTCGGACCACTTGCAGAACTGGCGAGCCATGTCGGCGAGTCGGCCCGACAGAATCGGCTCCTCGTGGCGGAAGTCGGTGCTGTGGTTACCCGCGGTCACGACCAGCGGCGCGCCGGCGATCTTGGCCGCGTAGAGATTTCCGAGGCCGTGGGCCAGCCCCGGTGCGATGTGGAGGTTCGCGACGCCGACGGGGGTGACCGAGTCGTCATGATGCGAGTGATACCGCCGACGCTGGGCGTAGCCCGAGGCCATCCCGACCGCGATGTCCTCGTGGAGGGCCAGCCGGTACTCGAGGTCGCTCTGGCCGATCGCCTCCATGATCGGCAACTCGGTCGTCCCCGGGTTTCCGAAGACGTAGTCGACGCCGTAGGATTCGAGCGCGTCCGTGAAGAGGTCCGCACCGGTGTAGTCGTCCGTCATGCTCCCCCGTGGCACGGGGCGGCACATCAAACTGTGCGTTTCGGCGTCACGCGCCGGATCGCGGAACACCGCCCCCGACGCGGGAGTTCCGGGCCGGGTATTATGTATCAGTTCGTTGTCGCCCGAGATATGGCCCTGGCGAGAGCGGACGGCGGCGCGGGAGCGACGGCGCGAGCGTACTGGTCGCAGGTCCATCCGGTCTTCATGACCCCGCCCGTAGCCGCGTCGCTGTTCGGCGCGGTGCTGGCCGGACGACTCGAGGCCGCGGTCGCGGCGGTCCACGTCGTCGCCATCTTCGCGGCGGTCTACACCGCCCACGTCAAGGACGGCTACGTCGACTTCTACGCCCGCGGCGAGGACGACGACCACCCGCTGACCGAGCGGGGGTGTCGCGTCGGTCTCGTCGGGTCGACGGCGACGTTCGCCGCGTGCTGCCTCCTCCTCCTCGCGCTCGTCGACTGGGTGGCCGTCGCGCTGACGCTTCCGACGTGGCTGATCGCCTACCACCACGCCCCGCAACTCGACACGAACCCCGTGACGGCGACGACCGGCTATCCGCTGGGCATCGCCCTCGCGATCCTCGGCGGCTTCTACGTCCAGACCAGTGCGCTCGCAGCTATCGCCGTCGGGTTCGCCCTCGTCTTTCTCGTCTTGCTCTCGGGCGTGAAGGTCATCGACGACACGCAGGACTACGAGTACGACCGTTCGATTCGCAAGCGGACCGTCGCCGTCGCGCTCGGCCCGGAGCGCGCGTACACGCTCGCCTACGGACTGATCACGACGGCGCTCCTGATCGTCGTCGGCTTCGCCGTCGCTCGCGTCTTCCCGCCGACGACCGTCCTCGCGGTGCTGGCCTTCGGCGCGGTCGCGGTCGTCGCCCGCCGCGCCGATCCGACCGTCGCCACCATGTTGCTCGTCCGGGGGTCGTACGTCTTTCTCGCCGTGCTCGTGACCGCCGTCTGGTTCGAGCCGCTCTCGGCGCTCGGCTGAGGCGCGCCGTCGTACGTCGCTCGAGTGGGACACGACGATCAGCCGGCGCCCAGAAGCGACCCCGAGGACCCGCGGGAAGACGATTCAAGGGCCCCCTTCGTGCAGTGACGGGCAGAATCGATCCCTAACGGGCGCTACTCGTCCTCATCGGAAGCGCTCGCGGGCTTCCAGTCCATCTTTATCGTGATCGTCTCGCGTGACCCGCGGAGGATCGACGATCGCTCCCGGACGCCGATTTCGTAGGCGACCGACGACGACGGCCGGAGTTCGACCGTCTTGTTCCCCGTCCGGATCGACGCGGGCCCGTCGCCCTCGAGTTGGTCGGCTACTGCTCGGAGTCGTTCGGCGGCCTCGTCGCGCGTGAGTTCGTCCGCGGAGATGGTTTTCTCCATATCGGAGACTCCAACGACCGCCGAAAAAAGCGGTATGCCTTACGAGGGAGGGTGCACGCGTCGGAGCCGGTCTCAGCCGCGGTCGGCGCGGGCTACGAATTCGACTTCGGAGGACGACTCTCCCGATCGCGATCACGGCCCTCGAGGCTCCACAGCGTAGACGACGCGAGACGGAGAGACCCGCTACCACACCACGGGAAAATTGAAGAATGCACGCCGGCGAACCGTCGTATGGAACTCGTCGAAGCCACCGAGGACGACCTCGATGCGCTCGTCGACCGCTGGTGCGACCTCGCGAAAGGGATGGCGGAGTACTCCGAACTGAACGAACTCGACGCGAACGGCGAGACCGTCGAAGACGGTTTCCGCGCTCACTTCGATGACGACGAAGTCACCGACTACCGCATCGTCCACGACGACGAGACCATCGGTTTCGTGACCCTCCGCGAGGGTCGCCATCCCTCCCGACGGTACTCGCGGTATCTCCGCGTCGTGAACCTCGCTATCGACGAGGACCACCGGAACCGCGGTCACGGCTCGAGCGTCCTCGAGCGCGTGCGAGAACTGGCCCGCGATCGGGGTTGCGACCACCTGAAAGTCTCCTGCGAGTGGCACAACGAAGACGCGCGTCGGTTCTACCGGGACGCGGGGTTCCGACCGAAGCAGGTCGACTACGCCCAGCCGCTGGAGTGAGTCGAGCGTTTTCGTGTCGTCAGTTCGCACTCACGACCGTGAGTACCGATACTGAGCCCACACAGCGTATACAAGGCATAAACCCACGTCTAGTCCGGCCTGGTTCTCGAGGTCACTATAGGTGCTTGATGGACCGAGTCTTCGGGAGGGTAGTGGTTGAAAACAAGCGTTCTGCTATCCGTGGCAACAAGGAATCGCCACGCCCTCCCCAGCCGATTCGCTCGCTACGCTCGCTCATCCCTCGCGCAGTTCCGTCGGAGCCCCTCGCTGTCGCTCGGTCCTCCGACAGCGCGCGCCACCTACGCCTGCTCCCAGCGCGGAGTGACATGTTTTTAGCCTGTTCTGATCGCTGCGCTCAACGGAATCGCAGCGCTCGAGTCGTGGGCCGATTCTCAGTTCGTACTCACGATCTTGATTACCACTCATGAGTCCACACACTGTACACAACTTATAAAACATATCTCGGTCCCGCCTGATTTTCGCGGTCACTATAGATGCTTGTCGACTGCTGGGAGTTCTATCAATAACGGATGATGTTCAGTGAGCCATGCTGGATAGTAGGCGCATATTCAATAGATGCCGACACTCATTCAGAAGGCCGATGAGCGGGCAGTACAGCACGGTGATAGCACATAGCCAGCACCGGTCTGATACACCGCAGTCAAAGACGCCGATACTGATTGGACGAAATTTGGTTGGAACGAACTATTGGGCTTGATCAGCGTGTGGGTCAACTTCTTCAAATCCGATCTCCGGGTCAGAATAGATGGAGACGAAAATAGCGTCTTCGTCCGTTTCATTCACAGTACCATGGACGGCCTCCTTCGGAGCGACATCCACCTGTCCGGCCTCTATTTGTTCGGTCTCTCCATTCCCAAGATAATATGTGAGCGTTCCTTGGATCATGATCCACGTGTCTTGGCCGTCAGGGTGAATGTGAGCAGGCACTTCTTGACCGGGCTTGACCCCCCATACGAACACTGCTGAATCGTCAGTTTGGGCCAGTTTCGTGTTTTTGGCTCGATCATCGGAGAACTCGACGACATCTGTAGCGGTGAAAATTCTCTCGTCCATTACAGCCTAAATAGGAGAGCCACTCATATATGATTATTGTCAGAATTATATGTTATTATTTTAATATTAGTATTAGGGAATAGAATAGGGCCTTGATTCTGGGGAAAATAAACGAGAGTCTCGTGCTGAACTCATCCATTGTATTTTATATACATAACTGATAATAGGCGGATAGATTATTATCCCTTCGCGGTACCTCCTTCCCCTGTACTGATCGGCGCTCCCAACTAAAACGCAAATCTTCTTCGTTGTATTAGTATCAGTTCGTGCTGACGATCTTGATCACGTCGCCCTCCTCGAGTTCGTACTCCTCGCCGATCTCCCGACTCGATTTAGCGTCGACGGCGTGGAGGTAGCCGTCGCCGATGTCGGAGTGGACGGCGTAGGCCAGATCGACCGGCGTCGAGCCGTCGGGCAGCAGGAAGGCGTCGGGCAGCACGTTGCCGCTGCCGTCGGACCACTTCGCGGCGTCCTCGACGGGGTAGGCGGTGAGGTGCTCGAGCAGGTCGTAGACGGCGTAGTTCAGCGCGCTCTGGACGCCGGTGCCGCCGTGCTCGGCCATCGTTTCGCCGAGGTCCTCGAGCGCCTCGCGCTGGGCGTCGCTGACGTCGTCGCCGATCTCGAGGTGCTCGTCGCCGGGATCATAGTCGACCAACCCGTTGTCTGCGGCCCGTCGCAGTGCAAGTTCGCCCTCCGCAGTGGTCGGGATCACGGGCTTGTCGAGGTCGAGTAGCTTCTCGACGTTCTCCTCGGGCGCGACGTCGATCTTGTTCGCGGCGACGACGATCGGTTTGGTGCGCTCCCGGACCAGCCGCGCGAGTTCCTCGCGGTGGTCGTCCTCCCACTGGATGGGGTCCTCGGGGTAGTCCAGTTCGCGCAGGACGGTCGCGATCTGTTTCGGCGAGGCGCCGAAGCCCGAGAGCATGTCCGACAGCACGTCGTCGATGTCAAAGTCGGGCGAGCGGGACTTGCGCTCCACGGACTCCCAGTTGTTCTCGACGATGCCCGCCAGCCAGAGGTCCATCTCCTCCTCGACGAAGTCGATGTCCTCGAGCGGGTCGTGAGCGCCGATGTCGACGGGTTCGCCCTTCTCGTTGGTCCCGCCGGAGGCGTCGATCACGTTGACGATCACGTCCGCGTTGGTGAGTTCGTCGAGGAACTGGTTGCCCAGCCCCTTCCCCTCGTGGGCGCCCGGCACCAGCCCCGCGACGTCGATGAGTTCGATCGGGACGTAGCGCTTGCCGCCCTCGCAGTCGTCGGCGGTACAGCGCTCCTCGCGCTCGAGGCAGGGACACTCGGTCCGGACGTAGCTCACGCCCCGATTGGCGTCGATCGTCGTGAACGGGTAGTTGGCGACGTCGACCTCGGCCATCGTCGCCGCGGTGTAGAACGTGGACTTGCCGGCGTTGGGCTTTCCGGCAAGCGCGATCGAAAGCATGGCTCAGCGTAGCAGGGTCCGGGAAAACTACCTTTCGATTCGGGGAGTGCTCGCAGCGACGTGAGACGGGCGGAAATCGACGGCCCGTTCGCCGCCGGCGCTATCTCGTCCCCGGCTCGAACGACTCGAGCAGCACCGACGCCTCACGAACGCCTTCCTCGAAGACGGCGTGTTCCGACGCCGACACGCGATCCGCGGCGGAATCCCAGTCGACGGCCCGGATCTCCCGCAGTTCCGGGAGGATCGAGTGACGAAGGCCGACGGCGACGGTGTCGGGGTCGGCGTCCGTGTGATACGAGACGGCGCGGGCGAGCTCGTCGACCGGCCGCGGTTCCTCGTCCCACTCGTGGTAGAGGATCGCGAGGGCGATTCGGGCGCGCTCCCGCCGGAGCACCTCGAGGACCGTCTCCGCCGTCGACGGGACGGCCGCGACGGCGTCGACCCCCGGTTCCGGAATCGACCGCGGTGACGCGTCAGTGGCACCGGACTCGAGGCGTGCGGCCGGATCCAGCGGGTGCGCGGGATCGTCGGTACCAGCCCAGACGTCAGCGTCGGGCGAGACGCCCGAGGGAGACGGCGTCTCGGTCGTCGCCGACGCGTCAGTGGTCGTCGGTGCGTCGGTGATGGCCGGTGCGTGGGTCGTCGCCGACGCGTCACTCGCCGTCGTGTCGGCGGCCGTCTCGTCGGCCGTGGTCGTCCCGGCGGCGGCCGCCGTCGGTCGCTCGAGCGTCGATTCCGACTCGTTACCAGCCGGTGCCGACGTCCCGGTCACGGTCGACACGGTAGTTGCGGTGGGTGTCGTAGTCGCGGCCGGCGCTTCGGTCCCGTCCTCGTCGGTCTCATCGCTCGAGTCACTCGAGTCGATCGATTCAACCGGCGCGACTCCCTGCGGTTCCCGAACGGCGGTGAGGAAGCCGGTCGCACCGCCGACCGCCGCGAGGGTCGTGACGAGCGACAGGGGGTCGCGAATCGCGCCGCCCTCGAGGGCGACGTAGCCGACCAGCCAGACGCCGAGCGCGCAGGCGGCGACGATGCCGATCGAGACCCGGGTCGCCGCTCGCCAGCGGACGTCCGGTGAGACGTTGCAACTGGCCAACCAGTAACCGCCGGTAGCCAGTCCCGTCGGGACGAGCAACGAGACGAACAGTTCGAACGCGACTACCGGGTGCGAGACCGGCGTGCCGAGCGTTCGGACGGTTCCGGCGACCGCGAGCGCGAGGCCCATCGCGACGATCACGGCGGTCGAGTCCCCCCATCCCTCCCACTCGTTTCTCGTGGGGGTAGCGAAACGCATGTCTCTCCGTTCCAGAGACTATCACATAAAACGAACTGTCGGCTCAGCGTTCGATAATGGGCAGCTATCGGCTCAGGATTCGACGGCCAGCGGCTTCAGAGCTCGATGGCCATCATCACCTCGTCGACGTAGTGGCCGTTCAGTTTGTAGTGATCCTCGCGGACCGCCTCGGTCTCCCAGTCGTGGGCCTCGAGGAAGGCGATGGCGTCCTCGTTGCTCGAGGGGACGCTCTGGTAGACCCGTTCGTAGCCGTTGGATCCGGCCCACTCGAGGCCACGCGAGAGGAGGTGCGACCCGAGGCCGTGACCCTGGTACTCGTCGAGGACGCCGACGGTGAGTTCGGCGGTGTGAGACAGCTTTTCGAGTTCCGGGGCGTGGATGTGCACCCAGCCGACGACCTCGTCCTCGACGGTCGCGACGAAGAACATCCGGGACTCGAGTTCGTTGTGCCGGAGCAGAGCCTCTTCGTGGTCGATCTCGTCGGCCACGCTCTCGGCCTCGATGTACGTCTTCTCCGCGGCGACCTGTCGGATCGCCCCGACGACGCCCGAGAGATCCTCCTGCCTGGCCGGCCGGACGTGGAACTCGAGGTCGTCGGCGACGTACTCCTCCTCCGCGCCGGCGTCGATCGTCACCCGGAGTTTCCCGTCGGTTTCCTCGAGCCGTCCGTCGCGTTTCAGGATCGCGACGTGGTGGCGGAGGCCGCTCGGATCGACGTCTAGCTCTCGTCGCGCCTCCTCCGGATCGACCGCGCCGTGGCGTTCGACGTACTCGTAGATCAGTTTCCGGTCGTCGTGACCGAACTCGAGCGGTTGACTGGATTTCATGCTGTTCGATACCACTCCACAATACTTAACCTCTTGGCTGATCGGATCGATTCGCCGCTCGAATGCGCTGACAGGCTATGAAACATCGATTTGGAGCCGGGAACGGATTCGTCCGGTAACGGGAGTCCTCTGCCTGGTCGAACGGATCACACGACCGACCGCGACCGTCCGCTATTGACGGACCGCGAGCGCCCTCAAGCGACGGACTACGAGCGACCGACCGCGACCGAGAACCGCGCGAGCGCCGTCGCTCCGGTCGCGCGGCTACTTAAGGAGACAACTGGTACAGGCGGGTGGACTTCGCCGGGGAGTTCCTCGATTCGAGTGCGAGATGGTCCCCATCGATCCACATCTCGCGTTTCCATGATCGGAACGGACCTGCTCGTCGCCGGCCCCGTCCTCCTCCTCGCGGTAGTCGTCGGACTGGTCGCCCACGAGTCGGCCCACGCCGCCGCCCTCCGACTGTTCGGCATCGAACACACCGTTACCTACTTCCCGGGCCAAACCGAGGGCGTCGCTCTCCTGGCGAGTTGCCCGTGGGCGGTCGTGGAACCGCAACCGACCGGCCGAGAGTCGACGCACTCCCTGCGCGTCGCGGCGCTCGCGCCAGCACTCCTCGCGGTCCCGGTCTTCGCGCTCGGGGCCGGCGGTGTGCTCCCGGCGGGGTCGCCGGTCGCGACGGCGTTCGCGGTCGGCTGGCTCGCCTGCTCGATTCCGAGCCCGCAGGACTTCTCAGTCGTCTTCTACGCCCACCGCGTCCTCGAGACCGAGACCGAGACCACCCCCGATTCGAACGCGGCGACGTCGCTTTCCCGCGCCGACTGACGGTCGTCGCCTCGTCGCCGCGTTCTCCGCAGTCCTCTCGCCCGCCGAGTACCGAATACGCTATCCCTCGCCGAGTACCGAATACGCGTGCCAGCCCGCCACGACGGCGACGGCCAGCACGACCAGCGTCGCTGCGGCGGCCCACGGAACCGGCAGAAGACCCGCCGCGATCGCCGCGAGAAACAGGCCACAGCACGCGACTGCGCCCGCGTACCGGTAGGGCCATGGATCCGTCGACGCCCCCTCGAGCCCCGACAGGTACGGATCGAACTGGGCGGCGAGCGGGGTCGATTCGATCGTGCCTCGATCCTTGTCGTAGTGGATGATGCCACGCGTGTCGAGTTTGGGGAGGTGTGACTGGTACAGCGAGATGTAGACCCGCTGGCGCTGACTCGAGGACAGGTTCTCGACGGTCGTGTCGTGTTCCCAGGCGGCGATCCGTTCGGCGACCTCGCGTAACGTGACCGGGTCGTCGGCCCCCCGGAGGTACCGGAGGACGTGGCGGCGGCGACTGGTTTGCAGGAGGTGATAGATATCGTCGGGGTCGAGTTCGCCGCGCTCGTCGTCCCCCGATATCCCCCCGGATTCGGGCCGGTCGTCCGACTGCCCAGTTGGTGGCGCGGTGTTGCTCATCGTCGATACCACAACAACCGAGGGGACGGTTAAGTATCTTGGTCGTTCCGTCGGCGAGACGGGTGGCCTCGCAGATCGGTCCGAATCGAGTCGGCAGCGCCTTCGAAAACGAGAGTCGGGCCGTGAACCACAGCCGTGACGGCCCGGTCGACGGTTCGAAAGACAGTCACACAGCCACGAGTGACCGTCGTGATTGAGCACGAGTGATCCACCGGCGCGTCGTGTCCACTCGGTCGCGTGTCGCGGGGTCGGCGTGTCGCCGACGAGAAGAGTTTGTTCACGTCCAATAATAAAACTATCTCTCGAGGAAGATACGACGTTTTATCGGGAATAGCTGCACGTTCGAATTATATTAGTTGAAATATTTGATATTATTACGATTACTTGCTCGCGGACGACGCGAAAATTGGCGCTCTGTCAGCTACGTCGCGAACTCGCGTTCGGAGAACGGGCGTCGCCGGTCACGGATCGATCGCGGTCGGCATCATCCCGCCGGTCAACTCCGCACTGACCAGCGCGGCGTGACTGCGACGGAGACGCTCCGACAGGGCCTGGTGGGAGACGTCGAGTTCCGCGGCGAGTTCCTTGAGCGTGATCTCCCGCGGGACGTCGAAGTACCCCAGTTCGTGGGCTTTGCAGATCGTCTCGTACTGGGTCTGGGTCAGCGGCGTTCGCGCGCTCGTGAGGTCGTCGATCCCCGCCAGCCGGGTGACCTGGACCTGGAAGTCGTACTGCTCGAACAGCGAGTGACACGTCGAGAGCGACGTCCGCTCGTGGAAGAGCATCTTCACCGACCACGTGCTGGCTTCGGCTCGAACCGAGAGGATCGCCCCGTCGTTTTCCGCGACGATCCGCTCGAAGAGTTTGAAGTCCGCTCCGAAGTCGAGACGGAACAGCCAGCGGTCTCCCTCGAGGTCGTCACCCGATCCGACGGGTTCCTGTTCGTCGGCTAAACTCGCAATCACGTCCACCGACGGGTCCGCTTCCAGCGCCTCGCGGACGGATTGCCGATCGGGACCGGCGACCCAGACGAGCGGGGGCGAATCGCCGATGAGTCCGTCGATCTGGCACTCGAACGTCGGAACCCGATCGAACGTCCGGTCGGCACCGAGACGATCGGCCGGAATCTCGAGTTCGACGACTGTGGTCATCATCCGATGCCACCACAGTGACGTATAGACCCGTTGGGTTTCCGGTAGCCTTTCCCGCCATCCATTTCCCGTGACTGTTCGGAAATACGTACACTCCCTTGCTTCGATCTCTCGTACGGAATAAACAGGGGTAGAGGGTCGTGACGACGGATTCAGTTTCTGAAACCACCGAAAAACTATAATAAGATCATCGTCAAAGATTCATATGACCAAGGGCTCGAACTTGGTCGACAGGGAATACAGGTCGACTGCGCTGCGTTTTCCCGCCGTCCGACCTGTCGATCGAACACCGAGCGTCGCGTTCGTTCCACGAGGCCGCTCGAACCCGCTACCGGCGGTTCTTCGAACGCCGATCCCAGATCGATACTGCGCGACGGCGACGAACCTCCGGCGCGGTCCAAATCGGCGCGGTCCTGATCGGCCGGGCCAGCCGTCGAACGAGGCGTTTGGCCCGACTCGAGTCCGTTGGGGACGCCGGAGCGATCAGAACGACTGCTGGAACCCGCAGACCGGACAGGTCATCATGCCGTTCTCGACGAGGAGGTAGCTTCGCTCGCAGCGGTCGCAGGGACACCCGATCGAAACGCCCGTCGTGCGGGCGATCCCGTGGAGCGTGTTGTCCAGGAGCTGGAGGCGGGACTCGGCCCGGTCCAGTCGCTCGGTCACGGTCAGGAGGCGGGCCTCAGAGCGCGCGACGCGCGCGTTCGTCGCCTCGAGTGCGGTCCGCACCGGACGAGCGTCGCGTCCGCGGTCGTCGATTCGTGATGGGGATGGGGTTCGCGGAGTCATCAGTACCGGTAGGCGACCGACGGAGATATAGGTATCCACGGAACCGTCTCACCGGCCCGAATCGATCGATATCTGACGGTACGGGGGAATCGATTCGGCTCCGATCGGGGAGTCCCGTCTCAGGCGGTGGCCGTCCGCGATCGCGACAGTCGCAGACTCCCGTAGAGGCTGCCGACCGCCAGGATCACGACGAGCGCGCCGGCGATCACGTTGCTCCAGAGCATTCGATCCGTCGTCACCTCGAGAACGAACGGGGCGGCGATAACCCACACGCCCAGAAGGGCGACGATTGCGGGAGCGGCGACGGCGGGAAGCCGCCAGCCGTCCGGCCACGCGGCCGTGTAGGCCGCGAAGAACGCGATCGCCGCGCCGGCGACGACGTTGTTGATGATGATCCATCCGAACCCGGTGAGCACGACGCCCGACCAGAGGATCCAGGCGCCGAGCGCGGCGGCCAAGCCGGCGCTCCGTTCCGGCAGTGGCGAACGGTTCTCGGTCGTGCTACTAGTACTCATGCCCGTTCGTACGCGGCCCGGCGGTCTAAATGTGAACCAAGCATTATGCCGCGAACGACCGTCAGAGACAGTGACGCCGTCGCTGCCGTGGCGAGCTCGGCTGAGCATCGTCGTCGGATCCGAGAAACCCCGCCCATCGGATTCGCTCGTTCGACTCCCGTCCGAACTGATGACTGTTCAGTCGTGACATCCGCATCGTTTTATCGTCCCGGGCTAACTATTCTCTATGGCCACCGGAAACGTCGGTACCGAGGATGTGATCGATATCCTCTTGATCGAGCCGAATCCGGGAGATACCCGGCTCTTCACGGAAACCTTTCGGGACGCGAAGCTCCTGAACGTCGTCCACGCCGTCCCCGACGGTGACGCCGCCCTCGATTTCCTCCACCAGCGCGGCGAGTACGCCGACGAGTCCCCGCCCGATATCATCCTGCTCGAGCCCCAGCTCTCCGGAACGAGCGGGATGGACGTCCTCGCGGAACTGAACGACGAACCGGTCCTCGCAGACATTCCCGTCGCCGTGCTCACGAGTTCTCGGATGGGTGAAGAGATCGTTCGCTCCCACGGCCTCGAGGCCGACTGCTACATTCGGAAGCCAGTCGAACCCACGGACTTCGTCGAGTTCGTCCACGAGATCGAGGAGTTCTGGTTCGCGATCGTTCGCGAACCGTCGGAAACGTAACGCGTCTCGACGGTCCGCGTCGGTCGCGGGAGACCGCCGGGTGGGTACTGTGACGCGAAGCCGTCGGCGGGTCTCAGGAGACGAGCATTTCGGCCCCCGAAATCGTCGAAATCAGTCATAACGAGGTTCGGGGCCAACAGCGTTTTTGGTGGTCGATCCCTATCGACGGTGATGACTACTCCCATCTCCGACACCAGCCAACCTCCCGACCGCAAGGCCGTGCTGATCTGTTTCGACTGCGGACACGAGAGTTCGGTCGACGGCGACTGGATCCTCGAGCGAGACGGCGGCCGTGAACGCTCCCGCTGTCCCGAGTGCGGGACGACGATCACCGCCCGACCGGCGAGCGACTACGGCGAGCGCTCGAGGCGAGCGGCCGCATGTGCCGACGACTGATCGCTGACTGGCCGCGCGGACACCGATCCGTTCACTCACAGACCGATCCGGAACGTCTCCGGGAACGCCCCACGTTAACCCTTCCACGACGCTCGCGGTCGGTATCGTAACTCGAGGCCGACAGCGACGGGGCCGACCGTTCACTCGGCCGTCGGAAGCGTCGCCGAGAACGTCGTTCCCGCCCCCGGTTCGCTCTCGACCCGGATCTCGCCGCCGTGGCGCTCGACGATGCGCTGGCAGAGCGCCAGTCCGATGCCCGTCCCGTCGTGGGTCTCGCGACTGTGGAGGCGCTGGAAGACCTCGAAGATGCGCTCCTGATCGTCGGGTTCGATGCCGATTCCCTCGTCGCGGACCGAGATTTCCCACCCCTCTCCCCGTCGCTGGGCGCCGATACGGATCACCGGCGGCTCGTCGCCGCTGTACTCGATCGCGTTCGACAGGAGGTTCTGGAACAGTTGCCGCAACTGGTTGTCGTCGCCGTTCACGCGGGGGAGGTCGTCGACGCGAACGTCGGCACCGCTCTCCTCGATCCGGAGCCGTAGATCCGCGAGGACGTCCTCGACGACGGTCTCGAGATCCGTCGGTTCGAACGGATCCCCCTGGGTCTCGATCCGCGAGTACTCGAGCAAACCGGCGATCATCTCACGCATCCGCTCTGCGCCGTCGACGGCGTACTCGAGGAACTCCTCACCGTCCGCATCGAGCGCGTCGCCGTACCGCTTCTCGAGCAACTGGAGGTAGCTCGAGACCATCCGCAGGGGCTCCTGCAGGTCGTGGCTGGCCGCGTAGGCGAAGTGCTCGAGTCGCTCGTTCGACGCCTCGAGTCGCTCGATCGTTTCCTCGAGTCGCCGCTGGTACGCCCGGCGTTCGGTGATGTCGGTCAGGGTGAGCACCGCGCGGGTCACCGCGCCCCGCTCGTCCCTGATCGGCATCCCCCTGACGCTTACGATCCGCTGCTCGCCGTCCATAGCGTCGATCTCGAAGACCACCGGATCGGTGACCTCCTCGCCGTCGAGGACCCGTGCGATCGTCCACTCGTCGCGTCCGACCGGTTCGCCCGTATCGGCCCACCTGACCGGGAGTGCGTCGTACTCGTCGAGGGAGTCGGCGTCGAACACGTCGCCGCCCCAGATCTCTTTGGCGGCCTCGTTGACCTCGAGAAGGCCCCCGTTCTCGTCGGCGACGACGACGCCGACGGGGAGGATCTCGAAGAGGGATTGCCACTGGTCCCTGTTCCGCTGGAGCTCCAGTTCGGTACGCTTGCGCTCGGTGATATCGGTGAGCGCGCCGGGAAATGTCTGAGGGGTGCCGTCCTCGTCGCACTCGACGCGACCCCGAGAGGATACCCAGCGGAGTTCCCCGTCGGCGTTCCAGACGCGGTACTCCGCCTCGTACTCCCTGCAGGCGTCGATCGCCGCCTCGGTCTTCCGTTCGATCCGGTCGCGGTCGCCCTCGTGGATCGCCGCGAAGAACCGATCGCTCGAGACGCCCTCGCGGGCCGCCGCGGGGTCGACGCCGAACGTCTCGGCGAACGTCTCCCCGGTAACCATCACGTCCTCGGAGAGTTGCCACTCCCAGGTGCCGACCGCACCGGCCTCCGTCGCCGCCTCGAGTTGGGCCTTCGCGTCCTCGAGGTACCGCTCGCGTTCTTTCTGCTCGGTGATGTCCTGAGCCATCGTCATCCCCGCGAAGACGTCGCCGCGCTCGTCGGTAATCGGCACCGCGTGGAGCACCCACTCTCGATCGGCGTACCGGAGTTCGACCGACGCCTCCTCGCCCCGGAGGGCGGCCTGAAACGCCGGCTCGAGGTCGGTGACCGTCTCGTCCGGCCAGACGTCGTCGAAGCTCTCGCCCTCGAGATCCTCGGGATCGACGGGGATGCGATCGAACCCCCGGCCCGCCGCCAGCGTGTACTCGAGGTCGTGATCGAACAGCGTCACGAGTCCGTTCGGGAAGTACTCCGCGAGCGTTCGGTAGCGGCGCTCGGACTCCTCGAGCGCGCGCTCGCGTTCTTTTCTCTCGGTAACGTCGCGGAAGTAGACCGAAACGCCGGTCTCGGAGGGGTAGATGTTCGCTTCGACCCAGAAGCCGAGCGTGTCGTAGTAGAGTTCGTAGCTGGTCATCTCCTGGGTTTCCCGAGCCGTGTAGAAGGCCTCCCAGACCTCGTCGAGGTCGGCCGCGGAGGGGAACACGTCCCAGAGGTTCCGACCGAGCAACTCCGCCTCGTCGTGTTGTAGCAGTTCCTCCGCCCGTTCGTTGACGTGGGTAAACCGGAACTCCTCGTCGAGCGCGTAGAACGCGTCGGAGATGCGACCGAAGATCTCGTTCAGTTCCGTCGAGAGTTCGGCCTCGCGCTCCTTGAGTTCGGTGACGTCCTCGCCGGTCGTGACGACGCGGTCGACCGCCCCGTCGTCGGTCAGGATGGGGGCGGCGTTGACCGACAACCAGCGCGTATCGCCGCTCGGGAGTTCGGTTCGGAGCAGTCGATCGTACACCGGTTCGCCCGTCTCGAGCGTCCGCGCGAACGGGTGGTCGTCAATCCCGATCTCGCGGCCGTCCTCGTCGAAGACCGTCCGATCCGAGGGGTCGTACTCGTCGACGTCACCGCGGATCTCGAGCAGGTCCCGCAGGCGCTCGTTCATCCGCGTAACCTCGCCGTCGGTGTCGAGCACCTGAATCCCGACGGGGCTGGTCTCGAGGATCTGATCGACGAGCGTGCGCTCGCGCTCGAGTTGCCGTTTGCGCTCTTCGAGGCGTTGCTCGGTCCGTTTCTGCTCTGTGATATCGCGGACGATGCCGACCGATCCCTCGAACGTCCCGTCGGCCGTCAGCAGGCTCACTCGGAGCTCGAAATACCGCGTCTCGCCGGCGGCCGTCCGGGCCGTGATCTCGAACGTCTCGTTCAGGCGCTCGCCGCTCGCGACGTGGGCCGCCATCTCGCGGGAGAGCCGCTCGATGTCCTCGTCATCGAGCAGGATCGACGCGTGTTCACCGAGGAGTTCGTCTCGGCTGTAGCCGCTCATCTCGAGGATGCTCTCGTTGACCGCGGTGAACCGCCCCGCCGCATCGAGCTGGTAGATACCGTCGTCGACCGCGTTCACGAGCGTCCGGTAACACTGAAGTGCGGCGGAATCGGTGAAATCGTCTCCCCAGAACGCAGGTTCCGCCGCGTCCGCTCGTTTACTCATGTCTTCCCGCTCGATAGTGGGAGGGATAAATCCCCGGATGAGCGGAACTCGTTCCGCGAGTGACCGACGGCGGCGCCGCGGTGATTCACTCGGTCGCCGTCGGAAGCGTAAACGAGAACGTCGTCCCCTCGCCCGGTTCGGAGTCGACCCAGATGCGACCTCCGTGGCGTTCGACGATTCGCTGACACAGCGCCAGCCCGATGCCCGCCCCCGCGTGTTCCTCGCGGCTGTGGAGTCGCTGGAAGACCTCGAAGACGCGATCCTGATCCTCGGGATCGATCCCGATCCCCTCGTCATGGACCGAAATCAACTGCTTGCGCCCGCTCCGTTCCGCCTCGACGCGAATCCGCGGTGGCTCGTCGCCGCTGTACTCGATCGCGTTGGAGACGAGATTCTGAAACACCTGCCGGAGCTGGCTCTCGTCGGCCTCGACCCGGGGAAGGTTCTCGACGGCGATCTCGGCGTCGTGCTCCTCGACCATCACCTGCAGGTTCTCGAGCGCGTCGTCGATCACCGCGTCCAGTTCGACCGGCTCGAGCGGATCGCCCTGCGTGTCGACCCGGGAGTACGCGAGCAGGCCGTCGATCATCTCGCGCATCCGGTCGGCGCCGTCGACGGCGTATTCGAGGAACTCCTCGCCGTCCGCGTCGAGGTCGTCACCGTACCGGTGGTCGATCAGCGAGAGGTAACTCGAGACCATCCGCAACGGCTCTTGCAGGTCGTGGCTGGCGGCGTACGCGAACTGTTCGAGCCGCTCGTTCGACGCCTCGAGTTTGCGCTGATACTCCCGCCGCTCGGTGACGTCCTGTACCACGAGCATCCCCGCGTAGATCTCGTCGTCGGCGTTCCTGACGGGAACCGTGTGCGCGAACAGGTCTCGGTCGTGGTACTGTACCTCGAACGAGTTGGCCGCTCCCTCGAGGGCGGCCTCGAAGTGCGGTTCGACCTCGTCGACGATTTCGTCGGGATACACGTCGGCGACGGTCGTCCCGACCCGCTCGTCCGACGTGAGGCCGAGCTCCGCCAACAGTTCGCCGCCGACGACGGTGTACCGCAGATCCTCGTCGAACAGGCCGACCGCACCGTTGGGGAAGTTCTCGACGAGCGTCCGGTAGCGGCGCTCGGACTCCTCGAGCGCCCGTTCGTGTTCCTTGCGTTCGGTGATGTCCTCGGCGATGCCGACGATTCGCTCGAGGCCCCCGTTCCGGACCGGAACGGTTCGGCCGTGGAGCCACCGGACCTCTCCGTCGGGTCGGACGATCCGGTACTCCTCGTCGAACTCGCTGGTCGGGATCTCGGCGTAGATGTCGTTCATGCGCGGCTGGTCCTCCGGATGTACCGCGTCGAGGAACGACGTCGGGTCGTCGTACAGCGACTCCCGGTCGCGCCCCACGATCGTCTCGTAGGCGGGATTGATGTAGAGGATCGCCCTCGTCTCGGGGTCGGAGATCCACACCATCTCCTCCAAATTCTCGGCGAGCATGCGGAACTTCGCCTCGCTCTCCTCGAGCGCCTGCTCGCGCTCCTTGCGTTCGGTGATGTCCTGGGCGATTGTCATCCCGCCGAAGACGGTTCCCTGGTCGTCGGTGAGCGGCACCACGTGGACGACCCACTCCCGGCCGACGTACTCCGCTTCGACGACTCGCTGCTCGCCGTCGAGCGCGGCCCTGAACGCGGGCCGGAGCGCGTCGGCGACGTGTTCGGGCCACACCTCCTCGACCGCTTCTCCTTCGGCGTCCGCCGACGAGATGGGGAACTCGTCGAACCCCTGCCCGGCCGCGAGGGTATAGCGAAGATCCTCGTCGAACATCGTGACGATGCCGTTCGGGAAGTGTTCAGCGAGCGTCCGGTAGCGGCGTTCGGACTCCTCGAGTTTCTGCTCGCGCTCCTTGCGTTCGGTGACGTCCCGGAAGTAGATCGACAGCCCGGACTCGGAGGGGTAGGCGTGGACCTCGAACCAGATCCCGAGGGGCGGGTAGTACTCCTCGAACGACGTCGGTTCCTGGGTCGCCATCGTCTTCCGATACTCCTCCTCGAACGTCGTTCCGAGCGCCGGTTCGAACGGATCCCAGAAGTTCTCGCCGACCAGCCCCTGGTCTTCGGGGTCGAGCAACTCCGCTCCGCGGTTGTTGATGTACGTGATGTCCCAGTCCTGATCGAGCCCGATGAACGCGTCCGTGATCCGGTCGAACGTCTCCTCGAGTTCGCTCTCCCGCTCGCGAAGCTTTCGTTTCGTCCGCGCTTCCTCGAGGGCCGCCGCGAGGACGTTCGCGACGCTCTGGACGAAGTTCGCGTCGTGTTTCGTAAACGTTCGGCGCTCGGTCGTGTGCGTCCCCAGCACCCCCCACGGATCTTCCGTCGAGCCGACGACGACGCTGATCCCGCTGACGACGTCGCGGTCGGTGAGCAACTCGGGGCTGGAGAACCGATCCTCGGTTCGGAGATCGTCGACGATGACCGGGCGCTCGGAGTGGAGCGTGTACCCCGCTTGCGAGTCCGGTCCCGTCGGGACCGTCGCGCTCCCGACGAGGTCGTCGGGCCACCCCACGCCGTGGCGAAGCACGACCGCCTCGCCGCCGGGACACAACTCGAGGACGTGCGCGTACTCGGTCTCGAGCGTCTCGGCGATCGCGCTGGCGGCGTCGCGCATCAACTGCTCGAGGTCGCCCGTCTCGAGGGCCTGCTGTCCGAGTTCGGCGACGACCTCCTGTTGGCGGATCCGGGTGTGAACCGTCGAATCGGCATCCGCGGGAGGGGCTTTCGTCATTCAGCAGTAGTAGCGGCGGTAGCCGGATAAGGCCTTCCGTCACGGTGTTACCACCGCGTGATCGGTTTCGGGTGACTCGACGGAGGCTCGAGCGGTACTCTCGCGTGACGCGATAGCCCACGCTGGGCCGTCCGCGAACGGGGAGGTGGTGTTCGCGTACTGCAGCGACTCGAGTCCCGATTTCGGCTGAGCGCCGACATTCGAGGCCGACGTTACTCGAGGCGGGGCGTTACTCGAGCGGTGCCTCGAGTGCGAGTGGCGCGATGCGACAGCCACACGGGGCCACGAATCCGTCAGTGGGCCCCACGACCGTCACGGTCAGTACCGGGGCGTCGCAGTCGGGACAGGTGGGCCGCGCGGCCGGGCCGGCCGTCTCATCCGTCATCGTCGCCTCCGGTGGGTGGGGACTCGAGGCGGGCGGTTCGGCCGACGGGTGGGAGGGGTATCTCCCGGGAGACGCAACGAAATCATGATTTGTGAACGCTCGCGGGGTGGAAGCCGCGTCTCGGTGGTCCTCGCGCCCGGTGTCGTATCGGTGCACACCCCTCGAGAATCGTGGCTTCCATTTTGGTTGTTGACTGTTAGTGCCTTATATCTACTGCTAATTAGTGAGAATGGAGTGATCGGTTCGGAGGTGGGTGGCTCGAGAGGGACGACAATCGCCAACGCGACGTAGTGGCCGAACGGCGACGGACGGGGCTCGAACGACGAAGCGGCCGCCGTTCGGTGTACCTCGAGAATATAATGTTTGAAGCATATGTTTTCTGTTTAACAGCGTAATTGATCATGGTCGAACCTACACCGTTTGGTAAGCTTTTTATGCCAGATCAATGCATATCGGGTGATGTCAGAGCGTGGCACACCGATCAAGAGAGCTGACTCTTCAGGGGAGCATACTGTCCTGTACACGACTGAATTGGCGAGTGCTAACGAGACAACACCGGTTTGTGCGGTCGTTTCCGCAGTTGCAACCGTCGAAGGGACTGATCCTGTCGAACTGCCGCCCCTCTACGACGCGATCGATCCCGACTCGCTGAACCAACTATTCGCGTCAGGATCCGAGTGCGTGAATCGGATTTCGTTCGACTACGCTGGCTATTCTATCGTGGTGGAGGCCACCGGCACGGTTCAGGTCCGATCCGTCTAGCTGATTTCGTCCCGTCAGATCGAGGTTTGCTTCACCGGTATTTGGGAGGGAGTAGAACAAGTCAATATTGCCCACAATACGGAGACAAAAGACGTCGTTATAGTACGGTACTCTACCAAATAGGATGGCGACTCGGTAGATGAATTGACCGACACATTAGATGGGGTCCTCAAAAATCGAATAGAAGGCTTTGTTGACTCCCCTTCTTTAGATAGCTACTATCGTGAAACTGCTGTTCACTACACCTGCGAACCGAACTTTTGCGCTGCGGGCGCGCCGGAGGCGCGCCCTCGGCAAAACTTCGATGAAAAGCACTCCTCCCTCCCCTACGGGTCGGTCGTCGGCCCGCTCGCTCACTCCGTTCGCTCGCGGTGAGCGCACACTTCTCCGCCTATACTGAGCGAATCAAGGGAACCTACTTATTGGCGGCTCCCTTACGGTTCTTGCCCATGGCCTCGGAGGAACTTGACTCGGTTGACAAAGGGATCCTGTATCTCTTGCAGGAAGATGCCAGGAATAACACGACGAACGCCATCGGGGAACAGGTCGGCGTCTCGTCCAGCACGGTCGCCAATCGTATCACCAAGCTCGAAGAGGGCGGCGTTATCACGGGATATCACCCAACGATCGACTACGAGCAAACGGGGATGGGCCATCACTTGCTCATCATAGCGACGGTTCCAATTGATGACCAAGAGGAGATCGTTGACGACCTCGTTCATGTCCCCGGTGTGGTGAGTGTCAGTGAGTTATTAACGAATAACGCAAACCTCTCAATTGAGTTGGTCGGGCAGAACAAGCAAGAAATTGAGAAGAGCATCGGTGAGATGAGCGGGTTGGGCGTCGATATCGAGCGTATGGATCTACTGAAGCGGATTCGAGCGTTCCCCTACAATCACTTTGGAAAAGAATTTACGAACGAGGACGACACTGGCTGATTTCCATACCCTATTTAAGACAGCATGGATATTATCAAATTCCCGATATGTTTATCCGAAGCGAGAGCATAGTCGTTTTCGATGAGTCAGATTCAGACCGTCGAGACGGAGAGTCGGAGCGTCAGTCAGGCAGTAATAGATGCAGTAGCTGCCGTTGAGGGTACTCCACCCACGGAATTAACACCGCCACTGTACGACGTCGTTGACCCCGAGGCGTTGGAGAACGTGTTCGCTGGGAAGGCATCTCTGGGGAAGGTGGTGTTCAACTACAACAGTTACGAGGTTAGTGTGGAGGCCGATGGCCATGTCGCCGTCGAGGACCACGCTCGATAACTACCGTCAGCAAGAAACCTACGGCAACCTTCGCGGGCCACTAGATAAGTCCATGGACTGAGCGTTACGTATACCACCTGTACTGAACGGCAACTACGCGTGCGAACCGAACTTTTGCGCTGCGGGCGCGCCGGAGGCGCGCCCTCGGCAAAACTTCGATGAAAAGCACTCCTCCCTCCCCTACGGGTCGGTCGTCGGCCCGCTCGCTCACTCCGTTCGCTCGCGGTGAGCGCACACTTCTCCGCCTGTACTGAACGGCAACTACGTGTGCGAACTGACCCTGAGACACCTACCAATTGTAGATGGTATCCATATCATCGCACAGGAAGTATCCATCAGGCCTCCGAGCCTACTGCGCTGATAGTGTGAGGTTCGATGGTGATTGAAATAGTGGTGGTGTCCGAATTTAGGTGCGTGATTGATTCAGTCATTCCATTGGCTTGAATTGTGACATTGTACTCTCTTCCCTTCGTGAGGACGTCCCGATAACCCACGTAATCGTTTGCCGATATAGTGAGGATATCGTAGACGGCACCGTCACCTGAGTGATCCCTGACCGTCACTCGAACGTCAACATCCTCGTCAAGTTGATTTGAGATACCGAGATCAGGTGACGGTCTGAGAGCCTCCTGGAAACTAATTCCGTCAGAGTCAATTTCGAATGCAAACTTATCAGTACGTGATTTGCTCGGCCGTTGCGTTTGTTCTGTCTCCTTTCCATCAGCCGACACTGAAATAGTGTACGGTTCTGAGTCTCTGTTGTACGATCCCATTGGGAACAAACTTCTGATCACCATCTTGTCTCCTGGTTCCACGATGATGTTCTCTTCCACCGTCGTCCCCTCGGCGCCAGTAACTGATACCTTCACATCTGCTGATTTGTCGAGGTTATTTCGAACCGAAACGACGTACACGCTCTCTATTTCCTTGAACTGTGTTCGGTCTGCCTCCCTTTTTGTATTATTAAAGGATTGAATAGTCCCAAGACACCCAGCAACTGTACCAATTCCAACTATGCCGCCACAAGAGAGGAGTTTACGTCGTCTCATAATATGTAATCGGTCTGTAAGTGTTTATACATTGGTGGAGAAAATGTATTATCACAAGTAATGTAGGGTAGCGTCCAATTCAGGAAAATGTTTGCATGGCCACATAGAAAGCGGCTGACCATGGAGAAGGCACTTATCCCCCTACGCTCACCCGCCCGCACTTCGTTCCAGTATTTTGACTGACTTACCGGAATTTTTATCACTTCCACTGCGGTACCGGAAGCTAACCGGCAGACGTGGTGGTCACCGTTCGGTGATCGACTGGGTTCCCATATCGCTAATCTGATATGGTATATAAGGAAAGGCCCGCCCTATGCGGGTTTTGGACCAGTCACGAAGTGAGTGGGGTCGGAGGGATTTGAACCCCCGATCGACTGATATCTCCGGTGCGCCTCGGAACTCCAGAGGGTCATCACACGGACACTGATCAGGTGTCCGATCAGTATATCAGTCTGGAGTGTCGTCCCGGGCGCCGTAGCCTCTGGAGTCAGTCGCCATGCCGGGCTTGGCCACGACCCCTCGCGAGTCAGTTGGGGGATCCTGCCTAAAGTGGTTTCGGTTCCACCCTACAGCCACGGGGCGCGGCCTTCGGTGTTCGTCGAGTCGTCGCCCGGATACGGACCCGACTCCTCGGTTTCCTCGACCGGTTCGACCTCGAGGCCCGGTTCCTCGTCGCCGCCGTCGGCCACCGGATCGATCCCGGCCGGGCCGTCGTCCGACGACCCGCTCGAGCCCCGCTCGAGGGGCAGGTCGATGGCGAACACGGCGGCGACGATCAGCGCCGCCAGCGGGGCCTGTCCGAAGGCCATCCCGAGCATGGACAGCGGGAGCAGACCGAGGGCGACCGCGCTGCCGAAGCGGAAGCGGTCGATGTCCATCCACTCGCGGAGGTACGGTGCGCCGACGGCGACGGCCAGCGCGAAGAGGACGCCGATCCCCGCGGCGAGAGTCGCGTTCGCGACGAGCGCGGGATCGTCCATCACGACGAGCCTGGCGCCGCTCGGATCGAAACTGGCGACGAGCCCCAGCCCGATGATGAGCATCGGATTGGGCAGGTACTCGCCGATCGTCGCGCTGGCGGTCTTGGCCGCGATCGCCAGGATCACCAGCGCCGCGAAGCGCGTGATGATGACGTCGTTGACGAGGCTGCCGATCGCCGGCGCGAGCGCGGCCTGCACGGCCGCCAGCAGTATCAGCGGAATGCCGACCAGCAGGACGATCGCCGCCTGTTCGCGCGGCGTGCCGGTCATCTCCGCGAGGATCACCGCGACCGTGGCGCTGCCGCCGAAGATCAACAACCCGACCTGGATGGCTCCCAGCGGGTCGTTCAACGCGCCCGCGAGGATCAGCGCCGGAAAGACCCCGTCGATCAGCGGCAGCATCATCACCAGCGCTAACAGTCTCGCGTCACCGCCGACGATGCGCTCGAGACTGAGGGCGACCGGGTGTCGTGACGTACTCATCGGTCAGGGCTGTTGGCCATGACCCGAGGCCGGCGGGTAATAGGGCAGATGGTCCCGTACGGGCTGGTGGGCGAGCCACCAGTTCGAGCCGTTGGGATTGCGGCCTCGCGCTGTGAGTTTCTGTGTAAATTTCCCGAACTGGAAGGTGGCGGCGTCACTGTCGACGCTCGTCAGGCCAGCGGTTCGGGGTGCACTGAAACTCACAGCGATCATACCCGAATTGAGTATCGGACTGTCAATAAACGTTGTGTGGTACGGTGTTACATGTCCTGGCGTGTTTTCGACACTGAGGGGCAGATGCGCCCGGGAATGTACGCATTCGCGATTGAAGATTTCATCTCAGGATATAAATCCCGTGATTGATCGTGTGATTCGGGAGCGGATTCAGCCCGCCGGTACTTCGCGGGGTGGTCGCCCGACGGTCGCGACGGTCCGAACGGCGGACGGAGATCTCAGTTTCGGATCCCCCTGAGTCGACGCGGTCCCGATGCGCATTCACCGCCGACGGCCTCGTCACCCGGTCGCGGGCGATTATATCTCGCAACGCTTTTCCCCCGCGGGTTCGGACGATTTACATGGCGAACGACATTCCTGAGCACGAGCCCTATTCTTCGAAACTGCAGGTACCGGAGGCGCTAACGTTCGACGACGTTCTCCTTCGCCCCAAGGAGAGCCGCGTCGAACCGGACGACGCGGACCTCACCTCCCACGTCTCGAAGAACGTGGAGGTCTCGGTCCCGATCCTCTCGGCCGCGATGGACACCGTCACCGAGAGCGACATGGCCATCGCGATGGCCCGCCACGGCGGCCTCGGCGTTCTCCACCGAAACATGAACGTCGACGAGATGGTCGAGGAGATCGAGCGCGTCAAGAGCGCCGACGAACTCATCATCCCGCTGGACTCGGTCGTCACCGCCGATCCCGAGATGTCCGTTCGCGAGGTCGACGAGCGAATGGCCCGTCAGGGCGTCGGCGGCGCGCCGGTCGTCAACACCAACGGCGAGGTGCTGGGGATCATCTCGAGTACGGACATCCGGCCCCACCTCGAGGTTAACGAGGACGACCCGGTCACCGAAGCGATGACCGACGAGGTCATCACGGCCCACGAGGACGTCGACGCCCGCGAGGCGTTCGAACTGATGTACGACCACAAGATCGAGCGCGTCCCCGTGGTCGACGACGAGAACCTCCTCGTCGGCCTCGTGACGATGCAGGGGATCCTCCAGCGCCGCGAGTACAAGGAGGCCGTCCGCGACGAGGACGGGCGACTCCGGTGTGGCGTCGCCGTCAGCCCCTTCGAGACCGATCGTGCGCTCGCCGCCGACGAGGCCGGCGCCGACATCCTGTTCATCGACACCGCTCACGCACACAACCTGAACGTCATCGACGGCGCCCGCGAGATCAAGGAGAGCGTCGACGCCGACGTCGTCGTCGGCAACGTCGGCACTCGCGAAGCGGCCGAGGACCTCGTCGACTTCGCGGACGGCATCAAGGTCGGCATCGGCCCGGGATCGATCTGTACGACCCGCATCGTCTCCGGCGCCGGGATGCCACAGATCACGGCCGTCGCACAGGTCGCGGACGTGGCTGCAGAACACGACGTGCCGGTCATCGCCGACGGCGGTATCCGGTACTCCGGCGACGCGATCAAGGCCGTCGCCGCCGGAGCGGACGCGGTCATGCTCGGCTCGTATTTCGCGGGTACCGAGGAAGCGCCCGGCCGCGTCGTCACGATGAACGGCAAGAAGTACAAGCAGTACCGCGGGATGGGATCGGTCGGCGCCATGAAGTCCGGCGACAGCGACCGCTACCTCAAGGAGGAACCCGACGAAGAGGACGAGTACGTCCCCGAGGGCGTCGAGGCCGCGACGCCGTACAAGGGCACCCTCAAATCCGAACTCCACCAGCTCGCGGGCGGCATGCAGTCGGGCATGGGCTACGTCGGCGCGGAGACGATCCCCGAGTTCAAGGAGCGGTCGGAGTTCGTCCGCGTCTCCTCGGCCGGGCAGGCCGAGAGCCACGCCCACGACGTCGTCATCACCGACGAGGCGCCGAACTACTCGCCCGACAGCGAGTAACGTCGCCGTCGGTCTCGAGTAGCGATCGATACCGTTCACTCGAGCGCTCCCCGACGCCGCTCGTTCGTCGACTCAGACCAGTTCCGTCCGCCGGATCTTGCCGGTGGTCGTCGTCGGCAGTTCGTCGACGAACTCGATCTCGCGGGGATACTCGTACTTTGCCAGTTTCTCGCGGACGAGGTCCCGGATCTCGCTCCGCAGTTCGTCCGATCCCTGCTCACCGGCGATCGGCTGGACGACCGCCTTGATGATCTCCCCGCGGGTCTCGTCGGGGACGCCGACGACGCCGACCTGTTCGACGGCGTCGTGCTCGAGGATCGTCTCCTCGACCTCCCGCGGCGCGACGCGGTAGCCGCTCGTGATGATGAGGTCGTCGTCCCGAGAGGTAAACCAGCAGTAGCCGTCCGCGTCCCGCTCGGCGAGGTCGCCGGTCAGGTGCCAGACCGCTCCGTCGGGGCCGTCCTCGAGGGTCACCGCCTCGGTCTTCTCGGGTGCGTTCCAGTACTCCTCGAAGATCACGGGGTCGTCGCCGCGGCGGACCGCGATCTCGCCGATCTCGCCCGGTTCGACTCGCTCGCCCGTCTCCGAGTCGAGCACGGCAACCTCGTGTCCCGGCACCGGCTTTCCCATGCTGCCCGGCTTCGCCGGGAACCACTCCCGACAGTTCGTCACCAGCAGGTTCGCCTCCGTCTGTCCGTAGAGTTCGTTGACGGCCACGCCCGCGAGTTCCGTCTCGGCCCACTCGAGTATTTCTCGAGTCAGGGGTTCGCCGCCCGAACAGATCGCCTCGAGCGAGAGGTCGTATTGGTCGGTCGGATCGTCGACGTTCATCAACATCCGGATCGCGGTCGGCGGGACGAATGCGTTCGTGACGTCGAACGCGTCCATGATCTCGTAGGCCCGTTCGGGATCGAACGAACCCATCGGGTAGCCGACGACCGGCCGCCCGTAGTGCCAGGCGGGAAAGACGAGATCGCCGAGCGCGCCGATCCAGGCCCAGTCGGCGGGCGTCCAGTAGACCCCCTCGCGGACGTCGCGTTCGAAGTACATCTGGAACGCTGGACAGTGGCCCAGCCAGACGCCGTGCGTGTGGAGCACCCCCTTCGGCTCGCCGGTGCTGCCGCTCGTGTACATGACGATCGCGGGCGTGTCGACGTCGGTGTCGGCGCGGTCGAACGCCGTCTCGCTCCAGTCGACGGCCTCCTCGAACTGCTCGGCTGTCGCGCCCTCGAGCGCGTCCCCTCCCGCAGCTCCGCTGCCGTCGGCCGCCGCGGCGTCGACGACGAAGACGTACTCGAGTGCCGGACAGTCGGACGCGACCGCCCGCACCGTCTCCCACTGGCTCGCGTCGACGACGGCCGCGCGGGCCTCGCTGTCGGTCAACCGGTAGCGCAGCGCGTCGTCGCCGAACAGCACCGACAGCGGGAGCGAGACCGCCCCCAGTTTCCAGCAGGCGAGGTGCGTCAGCGCGTTCGCGGGCTTCTGCGGAACGACGACCGCCACGCGGTCACCGCGTTCGATCCCGCGGGACTCGAGCGCGCTCGCGACGGCGTTCGACCGGTCGTCGAGGTCGTCGAACGTGTACTCCTCGTGGCTCCCGTCCTCGTGGATCTGGTAGAGCGCCGTTCGGCCACCGTCGTCGTGTTTGCCGACAAGATCTACGGCCGCATTGAACCCGTCGGGAACGTCCCACGAGAACGTCTCGCGAGCCTCCTCGTACGTTTCGCCGTCGAACGTGACGAAGTACGTCATGTCGTGCGAATAGCCAACACACACCGAGAAAGAACTGTCGCCGCGTGGCGTCTTCCGAACGTGAGACCGAATTCGAGTCCCCGTCTCGAGGGCCCTCCGAAATCGAGCTAGGTCTAGGGATTCACGTCCGGCGTCGCGAACGCGCCCTCGTCATCGTCAGGATCGTACTCCTCGAGCGCGGTCCGAACCAACTGGAAGACGGACTCCTTGCTCCAGCGGGCGGTGTTGACGTGCAGGTCGTAGAACTCGCGGTCTCCGATGTCTATCTCGTAGTAGGATTCGTAGCGGCCGGCCTCGCTGACCTCGCGGACCCGCATCTCGGCCTCGGTTTCGATGCGCTCCTCGATGCGCTCGAGGCGGACGTCCTCGGGGGCGTCGAGCCAGATCCGCAGGTCGGCGCGCTCGCCGGCCAGCCAGCCCGCCAGCCGGGACTCGAGGATGAACGGCTTGTTCGCCATCCCCCACTTCTCGGCGATCTGCTGGAGGCGCTGGTCGATCGCGCGGTCGATCTCGTCGGACTCGTCGGCCTTCGCCGTCAGCTGGTTCAGACTCATGTCCCGATCCTCGGCGATTTCGCGGAAGACCTCTCCGCCCGAGACGTACGGACAGCCCATCGCGTCCGCCAGCCGTTCACAGAGGGTCGTCGCGCCACAGCCCGGCGGGCCGGAGACGGTGATGAACAGTGTGGTGTCGATCTCGACCGTCGTCGTCGCTCCCGTGGACATGGTTGGCCACTCGCGATTCAGTGTGAAAAACCGTCCGGCTTTCGTGCCGATTCGCGGCCGAAACCGAACGGACGGTCAGAACAGCGACCAGCGCGGCGACTCGAGCGCGACGGCGACCCCCTCGAGTCGCGGGTCGTCCGCGAGCCCGGCCACGCGTTCGCGCTGGGGGTCGGCGTCGCTGGTGCTCACCAGCGTGACGTCGCCGTCGTAGCGCCGGTCCTCGCGGTCGTCCCACTCGATCTCGAGTCTGGCGCGGCGGAACCGCGTCCCCTCGGTGTGCCGGATCGACTCGACGCGCTCGAGCGGGACGGCGAAGTTCGCCTCGTCGAGGCCGAGGAGTTCCTCGAGGCGGCTGTCGTCGACCAGCGCGCGGTCCCGCTGGCCCATGTCGGCCCGCAGCAGCATCGACCGGTAGGACTCGCCGACGAAACACCAGACGAGTCGCTCGTCGGTGAGCACGAGTTCCCACAGTTCGATCGAGTTGGGCCGCTGGCGGAGCCACTGGGTGAAGCGCGCGATGACGGTTTCGTCCCCGCCGTCCGTCGCCGGATCGAGGTCGCGATCAGGGATCGCAGCGGGGTCTGAATCGGTATCGGCCATCATCGTTCGATCAACGCGTGGAGGTCACTCGGCACGTCCCGCCCAGCCTGGGTGACGAGCGAGACGCCGATGAACAGGACGATGGCGACCAGCAGCGCGACCGTCCCGACGGGGAAGACGTCGGGGAAGAAGTACGTCGCCATGATTCCGTCCGCGAGGCTCCCGTATCCGGCCACACCGAGCGCCGCCGGGACGGCGCTGTAGACGATGTTGACGACGAGACCGCCGATCACCGCGACGATCGCCCCCTCCTTCGTCGCGCCCTTCCAGTTCAGCCCGAAGACGGCGATGGGGACGAACGCGGCGGCGAAGAAGCCCCAGCCGATCGTCCCGAGGATCCCGACCAGCGCGTCGGAGTAATAGACGACGCCGGTCGCGAGGATCGTCAACCCGGCCAGCGCGCCCTGCGTGACGCGCAGTTCCGTCTTGTCGTCGTCGATCGGTCGCCCCAGCGCCCGCGGGATGTCCCGCGAGACCGCGGCCGCGCCGATGTTGAGGAACGAGTCGCTCGTGGACATGATCGCCGCCAGCAGGGCCGCGAGGATCAGCCCCGCCACGAGGCTCGGCGTCTGGTCGAGGACGAACACCGGCCCGACCTCGCTGGCGCTGAACGTCTCGCCGATCTCGCCGGCCTCAACCATCGCGCGCATCGAGAGGCCCGCGGAGAAGGCGATCAGGCTCGATATCGCGTAGGAGATGGCGGCGATCGGGGCGCCCCACCGGAGGATCGACATGTCCCGACTCATGTAGAACTTCGTGATCAGGTGGGGTTGGCCGGCCGCGCCGACGGAGAACAGGATCCACCACGCGACGCCGACGAGGACGGCCGTGGTCGCCCCGCCCATCGCGCCGAACGGCGAGATCAGGTTCGGGTCCGCGCTCGCGAGGTTTCGCGAGATGTTCTCCATGCCGCCGCCGAAGGAGAGGGCGTACGCGAAGACGAAGACGGCGCCGGTGATCATCGTCAACGCCTGCAGGAAGTCCGTCCAGACGCCCGCGATCATGCCCCCGAGCATGCTGTAGAGCAACAGGATGAGGGCGCCGCCGAGCAGCCCCCAGATCACGGGGACGCCGAAGATGGCGCGCATGACGAACTGCAGCGCCGCGAGGTTCGTCGCGAGGTAGGCGATCACGCCGACGATGACCGCGAGTCCGGTCAGACCCCGCACGGTGTCACTTTCGTAGCGGGCGTACATCCCGTCGGCCAGCGTCAACACGTTGCGGACGTCCGCGAGCAGTCGCATCCGCTTGGCGAGGACGACCCACGTCAGCAGGAAGCCGATCGGCGCGGTGAAGAAGATCCACAGCGCGGTCGTCCCGTACGCGTAGACCAGTTCGGGCCCGCCGACGAAGCCGAAGCCCGACTGGATCACCGAGAAGGCGGTCATCGCGAGCACCCACGTGCCGACGCTCTTGCCCGTGATCAGGAAGTCGCTCGTCGACTCGGTCTGCATCCAGCCCCAGACGCCGATCAGCACGACGATGAACAGGTACGCCGCCCCGAAGCCGAGGATGATCGGATCGTCGGCGACTGGAATCCCGCCCTCCTGGAGCGGCAGCGGCGCGAGCGGACTACGCATCGGTCTCACCCCCGTTGTCCCCCTCGTCGTCGTCGAATACTTCGCCGCCGGTAGTCACTTCGCCGCCGTCGGCCACTTCGGCGGTCGGGGACGGCTGCTCCGGCGCCAGCGGGAACGACTCCCGTCGCTGGCGCTCGCGGGCCGACTCGATGACGTCGTCGACGATCTCATCGCCCGCGATCCGGTCGAAGACCAGCGAGTAGTAGATCGCGGCGGTCAGCGGCAACAGCCAGATGAAGCCGAAGTAGAGCAGCGTCGAGGTCGGAACGCCGAGGACGTAGCTGTACTCGGTCATCCCCGGCTCCCAGGTCAGCCAGATGCCGACCAGTCCGATCAGTAAAAAGGCCGCCAGCGCGCCGATCAGCCCGGTGTAGGGGGCCAGATCGGGGTCGCCGTCGCTTCGTTCGATCGTCGCCGAGGCGATCACCGCGAGGATGAGCGCCGCCGCCACGAACGAGAAGAGTCTGTACAACCCGAGCATTGCCGTTCCCAGTGCGCCCAGCGAGAGCACACCGATCACACCCATCGTCGTGTTCCGTGCCATTGTTTCGGTACCGTTGTGTTCCGTTCGCTCGCAAGCGATTCCCAACCGGGGTCGTTCCCTGACCCCGTGTCGATCACCACAGCCGTCTGTCGCGGGCCGACTGCTCCGCCTCGTGTTACCGACTGCCGTGATGATTAGTAACGCATCGGTGACGACTGAGAATGTGCTCGTTAACATATCAACAATGATCCCGAAGGGATCGAGCCGAAACGAACCCGTAGCTAGCAAACGGGATCGATTCGAAATCTCCCGACTGAGGCGGTCCGAGAGCCGTCCTCGAGCGTCGACTCGCTCGTTCGACCGGGACCGGGAGCAGAAGGGCGCGGCCTCGAGGTCAGTTCGCGACGAACGAGTTACCGCACTCGGTACAGGTCATCCGGAAGTTCCCGTCGTCGGTGAGTTCGAGGCCGTGGCCGACCTCGTCCTCGCACTCGCGGCAGTACAGCAGCGACTCGATCTGGTCCCAGTCGTGTCGCGATTTGGGCGCGCCGAAGGCGAAGCCGACCACCGGCTCGTCGGCGTCCGACTCGTTGTAGCCGTGCTGGAACTCCCCCGGCGCGAACCGGATCACCTCGCCCGCGTCGACGGTGAACTCTTCGGTCTCCGCGTCGGCGTCCGTCCGCAGCTCGAACGTCGCCGTCCCCTCCTGTACGTAGAAGACCTCCTCCTGATCGTGGTGAGTGTGGAGGCCGCCCGAGAAGGACTCGCCGGGCTCGAGTTCGAAGTAGTTCATCGCGAAGTCCGTGAAGCCTGCCGCCCGCGAAACCGGCCGTCTGACCGAGTGGACGTCCATCGGATTGGTCTGGATCTCCACGTCGTCGATCGTGATCTTCTCCATACGCGGCCGTTCATCCAGCGTCGCATAAAGTCTGTGGTAGCGGATGGCACGCGATCGGCCGCGTCGTCGGTCGGGACGGCGAAGAGTAACGCATACGGTGATCCGCCCCCCAGAGTCGAGTGTGAACCGCCGTACGGTACTTGGACTCGCCGGTGCGTCCGTCGCCGTCGGACTCGCGGGCTGTGTCGAGGGAGTCCAGGAGCACTTCGGACTCACGGGAATCATCCCCGTCGAGATCCACAGCGAAGCCGACCGGACACACAACCTCCACATCGAGGCCCGCGAACTCGAGACGGGGCGCCAGAGCTACCAGGAGAGCATCGCCGTCGGCCCCGGCGAGACCGTCGGCCCGCCACACCTCGACAACACGGAACAGAGCGTTCAGATCCGCCGGATCGAGAACAACGAGGAGGTCGACGTCCAAGCGGTCACGGTCTCGCCGGGCGCCGAACTCCTGTCGATCACGGTCTACGACGACGAACTCGAGGTCACTATCGAGTGGAGCGAGGGCGCCGGCGGGAACCGGACCAACGAGAGCGAGGGCAACGAAACGGACGGACCCGAAAGTGTGGGTAACGAGTCCAACGTGACGGAAACCGACGGCAACGAATCCGACGCAGCAGAAACCGACGGCAACGAATCCGGCGAGTAACCGACCGTTTTGATTCCGCCCGTGAGACAGCGGTGACTTGTCAGGCCCATTCCTCCGCAGTCCGTGATCACTTCTCGACGACCACGTACCGTAGCCGCGGCCACGGCCGAGACCGATCGCTCACGGATACGGATGGAACGGTCGCTCGAGGCGCGGTTCGAACCCGAGGTCGTCCGGAACCGTGCGGGCCCGCTCGCCGAAGTACGGCTCGCCGGTGAACAGCGGTTGCGCGCCGGGGACGACCACCCGGACCGCCTCGAACCCGGTCCCCTCGACGTCGCGGGTCGTCAGTCGCGCCGCGTACGGCGTCAGGTCCGCGTCGGTCGTCCGCGAGACGAGTTCCTCGAGCGCCGCCCGCCCCGAGGGCGCGGGATCGGGGCCGACGCTGTCGGCGGGCACCGTTCGGTCGACGTCGACGAACGACCGGACAGTCGGGGGGAAGGACGCGTACTCTCCGATGGAACCCGAGGCGTCGGCGGCCTCCTCGGGACCCAGACTCCGCAGTTCCATCCAGTTCTGGAGCGCCTCCTCGAGCGCCGAGCGCGCGGCGCCCGTCGCGTCGAGGCCCGCCGCGGAGCCGACCGCGAACGCGGGCCAGTCCTCGTCGCCCGGGCCGACGCCGTCCCCGACCGCGTCCGGGTCGCGGTGGACGGCGACGGCGACGACGGGCACGTCGACGTCCTGCGTGAGCAGCAGGGGCGTCACCGTCAGCCCCTCGCTCCCGGCGCGGCGCCGGAGGACGTCGAACGCCTCGTCGTCGACCGACAGCCCGAGGGGATCGAACGTCGAGTACCAGGCGAGCATCGTCGCGTCGCGCTCGAGGACCTCGGTCAGTCCCGACAGCAGCGCGTCGACGGTCGACGAACCGAGGCCGAGGCCGGTCGTGATCGCCGGCACGAGCGCCTCGCCGGGCTGGGGGAACTGGACCGCCGCAGCGGGCAGGTGGACGGCGTCCCCGGTCGCGAGATTCTCCCCGGGAACCCAGCGGTGGTCGTCGCTCGAGTCGTACGCCGGCGCGTCGTCCGGTCGCACGAGATCGGTCGGCGGAATCGGGTTCTCGAGGTCCTCCTCGCTCTCGTGCACGAACTCTTCGTCCCGGTAGACGCCGGCGCAGTACCGCTCGAGGCCCTCGCCGACCGCTTTCATCAGCGCGGCGTTCCAGTCGTCGGCGACGCCGGCCGCCTGAGTCGGCGCGCTGGCGTCGCTGAATCCCGACGTGTCCGCCGTCGTCGCCAGGTAGTACGGCGCGGGGAACGACTCGACCTCGCCGATGCTCGTGACGACGCCGACCCGGTCGTCGATGGCCGCTTCGGCGCGGTCGACGGCCGCGTCGAGTTCCAGCGAGTCGTCGTCGCGCTCGAGGCTTCGGTCCCGCGGGCCGTCCGCGCACTCACAGCCCGGAACGGGCAGCAACCGGCGTCTGGCGTGTGGCAGTTCCACCACCTGCCCGATCACCGACTGCTCCGCGCCGGAGAAGACGCGGACGCACTCCCGGCCCGCGACGGCTCCCGCCAGCCGGGCCGCGCTGCGATCCGCCTGCGGTCGGTCGCTCGCCGCACTCGCCTCGAGGTTCGACGCGACGCGAGCGCGCAGACAGTCGAAACAGCCCGTCGCGGGGGCGAACCCGGAGACGGCGGCGTCGACCGCCTCGAGCGGCCGACTCCCGACGCCGCCGATCTCGACGGCGATCCAGGGGGTTCCGCCCTCGAGCGCGGCCGCGTTCGCTCGAGCGAACGTTTCGGCGCCGGCGACGTCGCTCACGACCGCGAACCGGGCGTTCGAGAGGTCGGCGGCGCTCGCGTCTTCGACGGTGACGTCGACGTCTCCGAGGGCGGCGACGACCGCCTCGCGGACCGGATCGTCGCCGACGACGTGTACCTGCATACGGGGACGGTCACAGGCCGGCGGCAAAAGCGCCGCGCTATTCGGAACCGCCGTCCGTGTCCTGGCGCGTCTCCGCGATGTCGATGGTCTCGCCCGACTCCGAGGGCATGTCCTCGCCCTCCTGGATCGCCTGCGCCTCCTGTTCCATCGCCTCGACGTCCATCTCGACGTCCTCGATCTCGCCGAGCATCTCGCTAATATCGTCCAGACCGATCAGTTCGCGCGTCTCGTCGTCGAAGTCGAGGCTCTCGAGGTCCGTCCCGTCGGCCTCGACGTCGCTCCCCGAGAGGTGCTTGCCGTAGCGGCCGACGAGCGAGGTCAGTTCCTGGGGCATGACGAACGTCGTCGACTCGCCCTGGCCGATCTCGGCCAGCGTCTCCATGCCCTTCTCGATGATCGCGCGTTCGCCCATCGATTCGGCGGAGCGGGCGCGCAGCACGGTCGAAATCGCGTCACCCTGCGCCTCGAGGATCTGACTCTGCTTCTCCCCCTGGGCGCGGATGATGTTCGACTGCTTGTCACCCTCCGCCTGTTCGACGGCGCTGCGGCGTTCCCCCTGGGCCTCGAGGATCATCGCGCGCCGGCGGCGCTCGGCGGAGGTTTGTTCCTCCATCGCCCCCTTGACGCCCGCGGACGGGGTCACCTCGCGGACCTCGACCGATTCCACGCGAATGCCCCACTCGTCGGTGGGTTCGTCGAGTTCCTGGCGGATGCGCTCGTTGATCATCTCGCGCCGGGAGAGCGTGTCGTCGAGTTCCATGTCGCCGATGACCGCGCGCAGGGTCGTCTGGGCCAGGTTCGACACCGCGCGCTGGTAGTCGTCGACCTCGAGGAACGCGCGCTTGGCGTCCATCACCCTGATGTAGACCACCGCGTCGGCCGTGACGGGCGAGTTGTCCCGCGTGATCGCCTCCTGGCTCGGCACGTCGAGCGTCTGGGTCCGCATGTCGAAGGTGTAGATCCGCGAGACGAACGGCGGGACGATGTTCAGCCCCGGCTCGAGCAGTTTGCGGTACTCGCCGAAGATCGTGAGCGCGCCCCTGTCGTAGGCGTCGACGATTTCGACCATCGACCAGACGGTGACGATCGCGACGACCAGTACCAGCGCGCCGACGAACAGCAGCGGATCCTCGGCGCCCAGTTGCAAGGGATCGGGTTCGAGTTGCGTCATTACGTGGTATACGGTACCGATCCGGATAACGCTTGGCAGGGGCGAAGCGGCGTCGGCGGCGAGAACGTCTCGAGCGAGGCCGAGCACAGTGTCGGACGGGACGGCTCAGTCGGGTACGCTCCCTCGCGCGCACGTTACTCGTTGGGGCCCGGTCGTCAATCGTCGGTGCTCGCCTCTCCTACCTCGAGGTCGTCGCCGACTCCCGGTCCCGGAGCGGCGCCGGTGCCCCGCACGTCGGCGTCCCGCCAGGTGCCACGGCGGTACCAGCCGTACGCGAGGGCGGCGCCGAAGACGTTCGAGACGGCGAACGCGATCCAGATGCCGCGGTAGTCGATCGCCTCCGCCAGCCCGTAGGCGATCGGGAGTCGGACGAGCGCGTAGGTGACGAGGACGATGGCCGCCGCGGTGAGCGTCTTGCCGGTTCCACGGAAGCTCCCGTTGTAGGCGCGCATCACCCCGATGAAGCCGAACGACGGGGCGACGTACCGGAGGAACGTGACGCCGATGTCGACGACCTCGGGATCGGTGGTGAACACGTCGACGATCGGTCGCGCGCCGAGCCACGCGACGACGCCCAGCACCCCGAGGACGACGAACATCGTCCGGGCGGCGAAGTCCGCGGCGGCTTTCGCCCGCTCCGGCTTCCCGGCGCCGACGTTCTGGCCGGTCATCGTCTCGACGCCGCGGGCGACCGCGATCGCCGGCAGGAAGATCACCGAGAACACGCGCGTGCCGATCCCGTAGGCGGCGACGACCGTATCGGGGAAGAACGCGACGATCACCAGCAACAGGTTGATCGACAGCGCCCGTCCCATTCCCTCGAGCGACGCCGGAAAGCCGATGCCGACGAGTTTCTTCGCGAAGGAGAGGTCCGGACGCATCTCCCGGAGCCGGATTCGGACGCCTCGCGCCCCGCCGAACATGATCGCCAGTCCGACGACGAGCGCGAGCGCGCGCGAGAAGACGGTCGCGATCGCCGCACCCTGAATTCCCAGTTCGGGGAACGGTCCCCAACCGAAGATCAGGAACGGGTCGAGGACGACGTTGAGCAGTACCGACCCGAACATCACGAGCATCGGCGTGATCGTGTCGCCGTACCCCCGCATGAGCGCGATGAAGACGAAGAAGCCGAACATGAACGCCATCCCGAGCGAGATGACCTGCATGTAGTCGGTCGCCAGGGGCAACACGTCCGACGACGCGCCGAGCAGGCCGAGCAGGTCCTCGACGAAGACGTAGCCGACGACGCCGAGGATGAGCGCTCCCAGCAGCGACAGCGCGACGGTCTGGGAGGCGGCGTACTCCGCCTCCGCTTCCTCGCCCGCGCCGATGTGCTGGGCGACCAGCACGCTCCCGGCCACCGACAGCCCCATCCCGACGGAAATCAGCAGGAAGACCATCGGGAACGCGAAGCTGATCGCCGCCAGCGCGTCCGTGCTGTACTGGCCCAGCCAGAACGTGTCGATGAGGTTGTAGGCGGTCTGCAGCAGGTTCGTCACGATGATCGGCAGGGAGAGGTAGAACAGCGGCCGCGCGATGTCGCCGTCCGTCAGATCGAACTCCTCGCGGCCCTTGAAGACGCTCGAGAGCCGGTCGCCGAGGCTCATCGACTGCCCCCCGGCCCGTCGTCCGCCGTCTCCCGCTCTTCGTCCGCCGCCTCGTTACGCGCGTCAGCGGACGCGCTCTCGACCCGCAGATCGTCGATGTAGGCGTGGACGTGCCGTCTGGTCCGCTCGAGCGATCGGTCGACCGCCGCCGCACTCGTCTGTGCGCCGTGGAACACGGTGACGAGGAACGCCGCGGTTTCCTCGGGATCGATATCGTCGCGGAACTGCCCCTCGTCGATTCCCGCCGCGAGGAAGCCCGCGATCCGTTCGCGCATCGTCCGGTCGAACTCGCTCAGCTGGTCCCGGTAGGCCTCGTTGTACGGCGATTGGGCCTTGATCTCGAGGATCGCGGTCCGGAACGCCTCGGCCGACTCCTCGTCCTCGGGCGTCAGCAATTCGTCGAAGAGTTCGTGGAGTCGCTCGGCCGGCGTCTCCCCGGGAACCGTCTCGAGTCGCTCCTCGAACCGGTCGAGCAGGAAGCCCAGGAACGCCTCGAGAAGGTCGGCCTTACTGTCGTAGTGGTAGTGAAGCGTCCCCTTGCTCTTCGTCGACTCGGCGGCGATGTCCTGCATCGTCAACTCCGCGTAGCCGTGTTTGCAGAGCGCGCGGTACGTCGCCTCCATGAGATCGTCGGTAGTGTCTGCAGCCATTCGATACCGTGTTGTCGGAACTTACTGACTGGTCAGTCAAAAGCGCTTCGGGTCGGTTGCGAGCGATCGCTACGGGTGAGAACCAACGAGCACTCGAATGCCAACGGCCGCTCGAATCGCTGCGTGAGAATTAGTCCCGCTCGCGCAACCGCTCGAGGACATCGCGGGCGTTCCCGACGGCCTTCTCTTTCTTCGCGGGATAGGCTTCGACCTTCCCTCGGAAGGTGATGCCGTCGCCCAGTTTGACGTCTCCCTCGAAGGCGGCCTGCTTGTCCAGTCGCAGGAAGAGTTCGGTGTTCTCGGTGACCCGCTCGTCGAGTTCGTCGATCAGATCGTCGAAGGACTCGAGGTCGGACAGTCGCGAGAGGACGTGGCGGACGTCGTCGGCCGTTTCGACGCGCGCGGAGAGGACGAGGATGCGGTCGCCGTAGTGGCCCTCGCTCTCGGTGCGTTCGATTTCGAACGGCTCGTCGTCGCCGTCGGGGAGGAAGGTTCGCAGCGCCTCCTCGACGCGTTTCTCATCCTCGGTCGCGTAACAGAACGTGCGTAAATCGACGTAGTGAAGCGGGATCTGTGGCATTGCTCTCCTCCGGTTACGGGTCGGTCGCCCGGCGTCGGGCGGTCGGTTACTCCTCGTCTTCGTCGGCCGCCTCGAGGGCGTCCTCGGGGACGCCGGTCTCCTGCCCGTCCTCGAAGCTGATCGTGTAGGTGACGTCGCCGAACATCGACTCCATCGTCTGCGTGATGGTGCCGGTCTCTCCGTCGAACTCGCTGTGCTCGTCGTGCAGAACGACGCGGTCGTCTTCCTCGAAACTCATGGTCTCTGATTCCCCGTCACCGCGTAAAAAGGGACTGATTTGTATTTCCAGTTCTTGAAGAATTCAAGAAGAGACAGGCACTCAGACGGACAAATCTACGATGCTGCCTCAAAAGATTCTACCGAAGAATCCACAACCGTGAGGAACAGGGTCTTCGATGCGCAGGGGAGTGGGAACGACAAGCGAATATCCCTTTCCAAAATCTCTGCACTCGAGGAACAATAACAATACTGTGAGTATGGAAATGGAGAGCGGTTGATCGAGACATTAGAGTTCGATCGGCGCTTCGAGTGTGGGGTCAGCATCAACGATCGTAGACACGGTCGGCTGTATCTGCTCGAACTGCTCGGTCGGTTCTACGAGCTGTCGGTCTGGATCATAGGTGATGATCCCTTCCGAGGCCAGCTTCGGGAGGTGGACGTGATAGAGCGAGAGGCGAATCTCGGTTAGTACGTCCTCAGACACCGCTGTAATTGACGTCTGATGATTGTGCTTGAGTACGGCCTGCGTGAGGTCATTCAGCGTTAGCGACCGCTGTTCTGCTGCGAGTAATCCAAGCACGATCCGACGATGTTGGTGGTGACAGAGGTCGAGGACCGAGTCGAAGGTGGAGGAAGCCTCACTCATTATATATAGTGCAGACGACTGACGCCAATCACACTAACTTTTTCACATACAAACCGCTTTTACGTAGCCGATCAGGATCGGTATTTGACAGCGGAGAGCGTGCTCCCGAGGATGTGCTTGATCCCACCTCGGATGCGGGATCCAACGGCCTGCTGTGAGATGCCAAGCTCCTCACCGAGCACCTCAAGCGTGACTCCACGGGGGGACTCAAAGTAGCCACGCTCGTAGGCGAGTACCAGCGCCTCTTGCTGGGTGTCGGTGAGGGCGGCTTCGGTCCCCGTTTCGACCGGTGTGAGCGCGTGCAACTCCGTCAACGTGGTCGGGATGTCCAGTTCTCGACAGCGCTGTTGAAATTCGGCGATGTCGCTTCGGTCGTCGCCGCGGATCTCGAACGTCCACTGGTGGTTCGTACCGGTGGCCTCGATGAGCGGTACCTCCGTCTCCGCCAATACGGTGAGCACGTCGTCGTAGTCCAGCGCCCACTCGACTCGTAACAGATACTCGTCTTCGACGGAGTCTACGAGTCGAATCTCTTTCGTGCCGGGATGCTCGGTGAACGCGGTCTCAATGTCATCAACTTCGGTTCCCCGTACCCAGAAATAGGGAATCACGACGTCCCGTGCGGGGATAATGCGCTCAAGTTTGACCGTCACGTCCGGCAGTTGGTTGAACACTGTCCCCAGCGGGAACTGGTCGGATGGAACCGTGAACGTCGCCTCGGTAGCCATTGTCCGTACCAGTGGCTCCCAGCGGGAAAGGTCTACGACCGAGTGCTCGTGACGCCGTTGTTCGTGGATGCCTGCTTTCCTAGACCATACCTCGATTGTCGGTGAGTCTCGATACCAACAGTGGGATCGTTGATGAGGTCCCCGAGGTCGTTCTCTCCTTCCTCTCTACTGAACGGCAACTACGGCTGCGCATGGAACGCTTCCAGCATCCGCGAGCGACGTGAGCGGTTCACCGACAGCGAGGTCGAAGGCCGAGCCGTCGGCCTTTTTCATCGAAGTCCGCGAGAGCGTCGCTCTCGCGGGCCCATCAGAAATCTTCGATTTCTGAGGACGTTTTTGCGCCCAGCGAGGGACGCTCCGCGTCCCTCGAGCCGTGTGAGCGGACTCCGTCCGCGAACAGAGAGTGGTTCGCCGTGGCGAACCCGAGGCGGAAAAAGTTCGTTCTCTGTACTTATCACTAAGGGCATTACCCCTCTTCTTCTAGCAGATCCATCAAGGTAGCACGGACGAGTTTCGAATTCCGAGGGGAGGGGCGGCCGCGAGTCGTCTCTCGCCTGTACGAAGAGGAAGTCGACTTCTACGAGCGATAGCAGCCGTCTCGAGCGATCGGCGCGACGATCGTCCGGTCGCGACCGAGTTATCGCATATTCTCGAGCGCGCGGACGGTATCCGACATGAGCCACGCCTCCTCGCTGGTGACGTCCTCGATGCTGAGTGCGAAAAACGACTCGCGACCGTCGTCGACGGTGATGCGGTAGCTACGGCTCTGAATCGAGTCGGTTCGGGTCGACGTGTTCGGTTCGGCGGGGACCACGGACGTTCTCAGGAATCACCGCGTATAACTGGCTCGATCCGGGCGTCGCGGACCGAAACCACACGACTGCGTTCGGGTCGCAGATCACCGAAATCGGCTAAATCGCTATCAGCCGTCGAGTTCCTCGAGCAGCGTCTCGGCGGCCGCGCTCGAGGAGCCGGGCCCCCGGGCGGTGAGCAGGTCGCCGTCGACGGTGACGCTGGTGTCGGCCTCGAGTTCGGCGTCCCAGTTGGCGCCGGCTTCTTTCACTTCGTCCTCGACCCAGTAGGGGAGTTTCCGGCCGCTGGGCATCAGGTCGTTCTCGTCGACGATGCCCTCCTCCCACTCGTTGGGGAAACCGGTCACGTCGCGACCGGTGACGATGAACGCGCCCTGCCGGTCGCGGGCGAACGCGAGGATGCCGACGGCGTGGCAGACGACCAGCGCCTTCCCGTCGTCACCCGCGACCGCGTCACGGAGCAGTCGCCGCGCGTCGCTGTCCTGGTTGACGTCCCACTCGGTGCCGTGCCCGCCGGGGAAGACGACCGCGTCGTACCCCTCGGCGTCGGCCTGGGCGGTCGGGATCGGATCGTTCAGGCGCTCGTCGTTCTCGTGGACTTCCCGGACGTGTTCGGCGGTTTCCTCGCCGACTTCCTCGGGATCGATCGAGCGCTCGTCGACCTTCGGTTGCTTCCCCGAGGGCGTCGCCACCGTGATCTCGAGGCCCGCATCGGATAGCGTCTCGAGCGGCTCGACGCATTCCTCTCCCCAGTACCCCTCTTCGCTGACGACGAACAGTGCGGAAGGCATGTCTCGACGTACGGGCGGGAGCGTAAAAACGACCAGCCCACCCCTCGGTTCTGCCGCAATGTGGTCGCACCACACGTTCGACGGTGAGACAGTCACGACCGGCGAGAGTGGACTTTTTCGCCGTCGGCCTCGAAGGGACGGACTCACATGGCAGACCGTTCCAGCCCCTTCGACGGCCTCGAGGAACTGCTCGAGAGATTGAACCGGCAACTCGAGACGGCCACGCGCTCGTGGGAGTCGGGGCTCGACCAGCGAAGCCGACTCGACCTCTCGATGGGGGGATCGGGAACGGCGCTGGATCTGGCCGACGCCGGCGACGAGTACGTGGTCACCGTCGACGTCCCCGGCTACGAGAGCGACGACCTCGACAGCAGACTCCACGGTGAGACCCTCGCGATCAGCGGCGAGCGCGAACGGACGGTCGAGAAGCGCGGACCGGACGAGGAGGGCGGATCGGACGAGGAGAGCGGGCCAGACGAGGCGGACGAAACCGGCACCGGCGCATCCGACGGGACCTACATCCGCCGCGAGCGCGAGATGAAATCGTTCAGTCGGCGGATCGATCTCCCCGATCCGGTCGACGCCGACGCCGTGACCGCGTCGGTCAACAACGGTATTCTGACCGTGCGACTGCCGAAACTGGAGTCGAGCGGCGAGACGCACTCGATCGAGATCGAGTGACGCGATGCCGTCCAGGAGAGTAACCAACCCACCCGGTGACTCCGCCCGAAAGACCGGTCGACCCGTCCCGGCGAGGCCGCCAGAGAGAGCAGCTGATTCGTCCCGGCGACCACATCAGCCCTGTGCGCGGATCGACTGGCGCGGGCTCACCCGTCGTCGAGGTTCAGGGCGTCGAAGAAGCGACGCGTGAGACGGCCGCCGACGAATTCGAGCAATTCGTCCGTGTCGTCCGCGTCGTCGGCGAACAGTCCCAGTTCGATCCGTCCGCCGGCCATGTCGTGGTGGCCGCCGACCTGCCCGAGCGCCTCGAAGCCGCCCTGTAACGTCTCGCCGATGTGGACCCGCGGATCGATCGAACGCGCGCTCAGGCGGATGGCGTCCCCGACGACGCCGTAGACGAGCACCGTGTCGACCCCCTCGAGATTCAGCAGGTAGTCCGCGGCCTGGGGGAGCGCGTCGGTTTCGGCGGTCCTGCCGACGCTGGCGACGAGCGAGGAGCCCCGGCGCTCGCGGCTCGCGATCGCCTTCCCGATCGCGTCCAGCGTGCCCGGCGAGAACGCGCTGCTGTAGAGTTGCTCGAGCGTCTCGAGGTCCGCGTCGGGGTAGACCGCGAGCGCCGCCTCGTACTCCCGGCGGGTCGGGTCGCGGACGAAGTCCAGTCGCTCGCGGTGGAGCGCGAACAGGAGCGCCGACGCGAGCCGGGTGGTCAGTTCGATCTCGAGGTCGAGGAGGTACTCGACGAAGATCGTCGCCGTCGCGCCGATCTGGGTCCGGACGTCCTCGAAGGTGGCGCCGACGGTCTCCCCGGGGTGGTGGTCGACGATGATCTCGGGCGTGATCGCGGCCGAGAGTTCGGTGTTGGCCCCCGGCTGGGAGTGGTCGACGAACCCGATACAGTCGTACGACTTGATAGGAGTCCGCTGGACGGACTGCAGGGAGATATCGAGCATGTTGACGAACGCACGGTTCTGCTGGTGGGAGATCTCGCCGCCGTACGCGATGGTGATCTCGTCGACCTCGTGGTCGATCGCGATCGCTTTGAGCGCCAGCGCGCTGGCGAGACAGTCCGGATCCGGGTTGTCGTGACAGACGATGGCCAGCGACTCCGTCGTCTCGAGGACGGACGCGAGTTCGGCCGCGCGGGACATACCCCGAAATATGGGCGCGAAACGCTTGAACCTCGTGTCGACACACGCTGTGCGAGAGCGGACGCGGCCCGGTTGGGCCCGCCGGGGCCGGTTCGCCTCGCATCTGGCCCTGCTCGTCGCTTTACAGCTTTCGCCCCGAGTGTACACTTATTTCACGTTGGAAACCCACCTCACGGGCATGCGAGACGCGTATCTCGTCGGTGCGGGGCAGTCGGACTACGGGGCTTTCCCGGAGGAGAGCTACCGGTCGCTGTTCCGGACGGCGTTTGAGGCGGCGACGGAGAGCGTACCGAACGGGATCGACGGCGACGATATCGACGAGGCGTTCGTCGGTAACCTCGGCGTCGGCGGCCGACAGCTCGGCCTCTCGGGGCCCGCGGTCACCGAACACGTCGGCCTCGGCGGCGTCCCCTGTACGCGCGTCGAGAACGCCTGCGCGGCCAGCGGCTTCGCGACCCGGCAGGCCGTTCAGGCGGTCAAGTCGGGGATGGCCGACGTCGCGCTGGCGGGCGGCTTCGAGATCATGTCCGACATGAGCTCCGACGCGACGAAGTACTGGCTCGGCGTGTCGGGTGAAACGGAGTGGGAGCGCCTCTCCGGTACCACGTTCTCCGGTGTCTACGCCCAGATGGCCAGCGTCCACATGGAGCAGTACGGGACTACGCGCGAACACCTCTCGCGGGTCGCCGTCAAGAACCACTCGAACGGAGCGAAGAACCCCCACGCCCAGCTGGGATTCGAGTGCTCGCTCGAGGACGCCCAGTCCGCCCCCGTCGTCGCGGACCCGCTCAATCTCTACCACTGCTGTCCCACCTCCGACGGCGCCGCGTGTGCCCTGATCGTGAGCGAGGACGTGGTCGACGAGTACACGGACGATCCGATCCGGGTCGCCGGCGTCGGCGCGGGCAGCGACAACGTGGGCCTCTTCCAGCGCGACACCTACACCGGCGTCCCCGCGAGCCAGCGCGCCGCGGAGTCGGCCTACGAGATGGCCGGCGTCGAACCCGACGACCTCGATTTCGCCGAGGTGCACGACTGCTTCGCCATCGCCGAACTGCTAGCCTACGAGGACCTCGGGTTCTGCGAGAAGGGCGAGGCCGGCCAGCTCATCGAGTCCGGCGCGACCGAACTCGGCGGCGAGCTTCCGGTCAACACCTCCGGTGGCCTCAAATCCAAAGGCCACCCCATCGGCGCAACGGGCGCCGGACAGGTCGTCGAGGCCTTCAAACAGCTCTCCGGGAAGGCCGGCGAGCGACAGGTCGAGGACCCGACCCGCGGACTCACTCACAACGTCGGCGGCAGCGGTGGTGCCTCCGTCGTTCACGTGTTCGAAAGAGAGCAGGAGGTGAGCGCGTAATGACCGCGATCACCGGCGTCGGCGCGTACGCGCCGCGGTTCCGCATCACGGCCGAGGCGTTCGAGGAGGCGTGGGGCCAGTTTCAGGCCTCGGGGATCACCGAGAAGGCCGTCCCCGCGGCCGACGAGGACGCGCTGACGATGGGCTACGAGGCCGCGAATCGGGCGCTCGAGGCCGCCACCGTCGACCCGGACGCGGTCGACTGGCTCGCCTTCGCCGCCTCGCGACCCCCGCTGGCCGAGGAGGACCTGACCGCGCGCCTCGGTGCGATGCTCGAGGTCGACGAAGCCGCGACGCGACACCTCTTCTCCGGAAGCACTCGAGCCGGAACGCGAGCCCTCTGGGCCGGGATGGACGCCATCGGTGCCGACGCCACGACCGGACTCGTGATCGCGGCCGACGCGCCGAAGGGCGACCCCGACGACGGCGTCGACCACGCCGCCGGAGCGGGTGCGGCCGCATACGTCTTGGAGCGCGACGGCCCCGCGGAGATCGTCGACCGCGCCGAGTACGCCGTTCCGTACCCCGGTACCCGGTTCCGAAACACCGGCGAGGACGAGACGCAGGGACTGGGCGTCACCCAGTACGACCGCGCCGCGTTCACCGAGACGATCGGCGGCGCCGTCGACGGCCTCGAGACCGATCCTGAACCCGACGCCGCCGCGATTCAGGCGCCCGACGGCAAACTCCCCTACCGCGCCGCGGGCGCGGCCGGCGTCGGCACCGACGAGATCCAGGCCGCCGCGACGGTCCACGACCTCGGCGACTTGGGCGCCGCGAGCGTCCCCGTCTCGCTGGCGTCGGCGCTCGCCGACGGCTACGACTCCATCCTCGCGGTGTCCCACGGCAGCGGCGCCGGTGCGGACGCGCTCGTCGTCGAGTCGGCTGACGAGGTGCCGGTAGAAACCGACCTCGAGAGCGACGACACCCTCTCCTACGCGGAGTACCTGCGCCAGCGCGGCGTCGTCACGACGGGCCCGCCGTCGGGCGGCGGCGCCTACGTCAGCGTCCCCTCGTGGCGCCGGTCGATCCCCCAGCGCTACAACCTGGCAGCCGGTCGGTGTCCCGACTGCGGCTCCCTGTCGTTCCCGCCGGAGGGCGCCTGTGCAGACTGTGGCTCGCTCGGCGAGTACGAACCCGTCTCACTCCCCGGGACGGGGACCGTCGAGGCCGTCACGACCATCTCCCAGGGCGGCGCCCCGCCGGAGTTCGCCGAGCAGCAGGCCCGCGCGGGCGACTACGCGGCGGCGATCGTCGCGCTCGAGGACGAGGACGGCAGCGAGACCGCCAGCATCGCCGTGATGGGCACCGACGCGGCGCCCGAGGAGTTCACCGTCGGCGATCGAATCGAGACGACGATCCGCCGCATCTACACGCAGGAGGGCGTGACACGGTACGGATTCAAAGTGCGGCCCGCGGAGTAGGCGGCTCAAGATCCTCCTAAATTCGGTTTCGCTGGTTCTGTGGATCCACCTGCAGACGTCCTGTGGAACAGTCGTTCACTACATCTGCGCAGGTACCTTTTTGCGCCTCGGGATTCCTCGCTACGCTCGGAACCGCTCGGCGCAAAAATCTACGCTAAAAAGGCCGCTCGCTCCCGTTGGTCGCTCGCGGTTGCAGTGCCTGTGACTATACCGCAGCGGTAACGCCTCGCCTGCACTTACCGGTGAAGGACGCAGAGATAACGGGTAGTTCGGACTTCGACAGAATCGTTCGGTGATATTGAGTTATCGCTCGTTTCGTCAGTTTGGACGCCGTCTACGCTCACGAAACGAGCGATAACCGAACCGCCGCTCAGTCACCAGTCAGCGCCTCGCTCGCGGGCGCGAACTCGATCGTCTGCCCTCGTCCCTCCTCACTCGCTCGTTCGTAGAGCATGTACGCCGCGGCGACGGTCTCGATACCCGTCCCGCCGCTGTCGAAGAGCGTGATCTCGTCGTCGCTCGTCCGCCCCGGCGCCTCGCCCGCGACGACCTCGCCGAGTTCGGCGTGGATGTCGTCCTCGGTGACGGCACCCTCCTCGAGCGCCGTCATGAACTCGCCCGAGTCGAACGTGGCGCGCTCTCGCAGGTCCGGGACGTACGTGGCGCGCTCGAGCGTCGTCGTGTCCACCTCGCGCTTGTCCGGCGTGTACTGGCCCATCGCCGTCACGTGGGTTCCGGGCTCGAGGTCGTCGCCGTCGAACACCGGCTCGCTGGCGCGGGTCGCGGTGATCACGACGTCCGCTCCCGAAACTGCTGTCTCGCTCGAGTCGACGGCGCGGACGTCCGCCTCGAAGTCGTCGTCGAAATCGGCGGCGAAGGCCTCGCGGTTCTCCGGCGTCGGGGAGAAGATCCGGACCTCGGAAAACTCGCGGACGGTCGCGGTCGCCCGGAGTTGGCCGCGGGCCTGCGCGCCGCTGCCGATGACAGCAAGGACGTCGCTATCATCGCGGGCGAGTTCTCTCGACCGCCACGGCGCCGGCGGCGCCGGTCTTGTGGGGGTTCATGCTCGCGCCGTCCAGCAGCGCAAGGGGTGCGCCGCTGTCGGCGTCGAAGAGGGGCGTCATGAACCAAGCGTCGCCCGCGCCGAAGCCCGCGGTGTACATGTAGCCGCCCATCGCGCCGGTCTCCGGGAGGATCGCGGCGTAGCTCGTCAGCATCCCCTCGGGATCGGCGCGGAAGAACTTCGAGCGCGGCTGGGCGGGCGCGCCCTCGCCGCGCTGGCGGTAGCCCTCGCGGACGGCGTCGACGTAGTCGGCGGGCGTCGCGAGGTCGGTCACCTCGTCGCTGGTGAGAAACAGGGTTGCAGTCACGGGCAGAACCGGAACGCGAACGGAGATAAAAACGGGGGAGACGGCAGTAGCGACTGGATTTTAATCCGCGTTGAGCGGCGGGCGCGTGGACCTGGCCTCGTCAGCGCCGTCCGCAGGCGTGTTGACGAACATCGCGTGCCCGATAATCGCCATCGAAACGACCGCGCCGATGGGGACCGCAGCCGTCAACGAGAGTCCCACGAGCGTGAGGGCTGCGGTGATGCCGAGCAGTGCGACTGGGATGAGGCCGAGAACAATGTCGTAATATCCAGTCATAATCTATCGTACAGTATGGGTAATACCCATATAAGCGTTTCCCATAATCGCCGGATAGTACACCGGTTTCTAATCCGTATTTGCCGCACTAGATTCTCATAACTTATGAGAAAATTATTTCTCGTGTAGTTCCGAGGAATGATTCTCCTGAGAGGCATGGAAGTGCCCTGGACGGCCGCTGCTCGCTTTCTCTGTACGAATATCGGCCAGAGACCGAAATCCGGCCAGAGACTGTAGCGTCGAAGTGTTCCAAATCCGATGTTTGGCGCCAGGTATTGTGCAACTCGCGCTCGGTGGAGTACTCCCAGCAGTTCCCCCCACGTCCCGCTGGTCACCTTCTACAACGGCGCGAACCGACAAACCTGAACGGTCAGCAGAGGATAGCCGTATCGCCTACGCGTTGTTCATCCGCTTGCTGTCGCGGTTCCCACACCGCGCACACTCCCGGACCCGGTAGGGTTCCCGAGAGTACTGTGCGTTGTCCCCGCTCCCACTTTCGGTTATCAACTGTATCGAGACCTCGTGGAGCGTGTCAGTTTCGCAGACGTCACACGGTTCGGTCATCCCGTTTGATACGCCATCCGTCGTTGCCATACCCGTTCATCGAACCTGCCCATAATATATCTCCCTCAGCGACTTCGGAGCGGGAGAAGGGGTATAAATAGGCGTTCTCTCGAACTGAAGACGCCACTCCCGCACCCAACCGTCGTCCGTCGAGCGGGGTCGACCGCACCGCCGGCAATCGACGATCCCGTTCGGTCGAAGCGAAGAACAGTCAGGAGAGCAGCCTCGAGCACTGTTCCGCGCGAACAGATAGTTAATAATGATTGTCTTCGATACACGGAAAACCTTTTGCGGTGAATCCCCAAGGCGACTCTGTATGGACGACGAATCCTCTATCGAGGAGGTTCTCAATACGATCGGGGACGAGCACGCCCGCACCGTCCTCGCCTCGGTCAGTCGAGAGCCCGGGTCCGCGAAGGAACTGGCCGACCGGCTCGACCTCTCCCGACCGACGATCTATCGACGTCTCGAGCTCCTCCAGGAAAACGACCTCATCAAGGATCGGACCCTCGTCGCGGACGACGGGAACCACTACAAGGAGTACACGTGCAACTTCAACAGCACGGTCATCTCGCTGGACGACGACGAGTACGACGTCCGAATCTTCCGGGAGGAGAACCTCCCGGACCGCTTCACCCAGCTCTGGGACGAACTGGGTGTGAAGTAGGCCAGATCACCATGCCAGCGCTATCCATCACGCGGCCACGCTCCAACTCCACGGCTGGTGAGACCGAATGAGTGGGATCGTCGACGCGGTCCTCATGCTGTTGCAGATGGCCGTCTTCGCCCTCTCGCTGGGACTGACGCTCATCAGCTTTCAGTCGTACAAACAGCGCGAATCGAAGCGGCTGGAATCCGCGTTCATCGGCTTCGCGTTCCTCAGTATGGGCGTCGGACTCACGACGATCACCTCCCAGTTCCCCGATCCCCCGACGGTGTTTTACGTCGCCGAGACGGTTCCGTTCATCGTCGGGTTCGGGATGCTCTACGTCTCCCTCTACCGGTGACTCACTCCGACGGCGGGTCGGTCGTCTCGACGCGGTCCTCGAGCCACGCCACCGCGTTCTCGACGGCCGTCTCGTCCGTCCCCCGGACGCGGATCCGACCCGGCCGCGTCTCGCTACGGGGATAGCTGCCGACGGCGACGTCGAAGGCGTCAGTGACGCCCTCGAGCGCACCGTGGAGCGAGCCCTCGGGCGCCGACGTGTAGATCGTTCGCGCGACGGCGTCGCCCTCGAACTCCGCGGCGACCTCGCGGAACATGGCCTGCATCTCGTCGGGGATGCCGGCGAAGACGTAGACGTTCTCGACGAGACAGCCCGGCGCCCACCCCGCGTCGGTGACGATCGGCGTCGCGCCCTCCGGAATCGACGCCGCGGCGTCGACGTCGAGGTCCAGATCGTACTCGTCGACCAGGTCCGGGTTCTCGTCGCGGAACGCGGCCGCCTTCTCGAGCAGTTCCTCCTTGATCGTCTCGTGGACCACCAGATCGCGGCCCAGTCCGTCCGCGACAGCCTCGACGGAGACGTCGTCCGGCGTCCCGCCGATACCGCCGGTGACGATGACGGCGTCGAACTCGTCACTCCAGCGGCCGACGTAGTCGGCGATGAGCGCCCGATCGTCGGGAATCGTCAGGATTCGGTCGACGGTGCTTCCTCGCTCGGTGATCTCCGACGCGAGCCACGAGGCGTTCGTGTTCGTCGTCGATCCGGCCAGCAACTCGTCACCGACGGTGACGATCGCGACGTGCATAGCGGCAGTTGTGGGTCGCGATAGTTAGCGTCACCGCTGGCAACTCGAGACTGCGGTTGGGCCGTCCGCGTGCACCACAATCCAATACGGCGCCTTTACGGTGTCTTCCGCCCCGAACGCGTACGAACCGTCCTAGTTCCCGCCGGTGGCCTCCTCCCACTCGGCTTCGATTTCGTCGATACACTCCTCCGCGTTCGGGTTGCTGTGGGTGATTCCGGCGACCACGTAGTCGTCCTGGTCGGTCGTCAGCCCGGCGATGACCGTCCCGTACTCGCCGTAGTCGGAGACCCTGACGAGGATCTCGTCCTCGTTCTCGACGACCCCCGGCTGGTCCGCGAGTTCGAAGACGATCGTTCCGGTAAACGGTGCAGACACGTCCTCGCCGATGGTGACGCCGTCTTCCATGAGCGTGTCGCCGACACCCGCCTCGTCGTAGAAGACCGTGCTCGCGTAGGCGATGTCGCCGGCCTCGAAGCTCCCGGAGACCGTCGCCCGCTCGCAGGAGTCGAACGTGACGTCTTCCTCGATATCACCGTTCCCGCCGGACTGAACGACGACCGTCTCGGAGACCTCGTGGGCACCCGTATCGACGCCGACGGGGAACTCCTCGCGGTTGCCGGACGGCTCGCCCGCCCTGAACTTGAGCGTAATATCGGCGGATTCCCCCGACTCGAGCGTCAGCGACTGACTGTCCTCGACGGAGGAGTCGTTGCCGACGACGAGTTCGACGTCGGTCGTTCCGGTCTCGTCGCCGACGTTTTCGATCGTCGCGTTCACGGTCAGCAGTTCTCGAGGACCGATCGGCGAGTTCGTCGACATCGCTGTCACCTCGAAGCGCGCGGGACTCGTTTCGTCGGTACTGTCACCGTTGTCTCCGTCGTCGGTATTGTTGTTGTTGTCGTCAGTGTTGTTGTCCTCGTCGTCGGTTCCGGTATCCACCGATTCGTCGCCCGTCCCCTCGGGCGCCTCGCCCTCCGACGTCTCGTTCTCCCCGTCGCCCGTGTCGATCTCTTCCGTGTTGTTCCCATCGTCGGTATCGTCCGCCGTGTTCAGACAGCCTGCGAGGCCGATTCCGATGCTGACTCCGGTTCCCGCCATGAACGTTCGTCGTTCCATGACCACCACATCGTAGTCACCCCACATCAATCCCTATCAAATCTGTCACGTCCGATTATTTTCATCAGATCATATCTAACCTGTTCTCAAACGCGTATGACACACTTTCCCACAATTCAGTTACTGAAAATACACATACAAGTCTGAATGTAATCAGTTCTGTCCGGTCGATCGGTCGGATTGCAGCGGGGTATCGGCCGCCGAGACGGATCGACTATCGGAACGCGTCTGCAGGACCGTTCACGACCACTGTGTGATCGGTTCGTCGCCCCCCGCTCGGCGAACGTACTCGCGTTGCATCGCCCGGACGGCGTCCTCGAAGCGCTCGCCCGCCTCGAGGTGGTCGCGAACGCGAGCCAGTTTCCAGCGACTCGGCGTCGTCCGCTCGGCCGCGCGCGCCTCGAGCGGGGCGAGGTACGTCTCGATGGTCTCCGACGAAACGCCCCGCTCGCGGAGCCCGCGACGGGCGAACGCGAAGAGTTCCCCGAAGATTTCGGTTCGGTCGCTCGTCCGGTGGCCGTCGGCAGTAATCCACGCGAGGTCGGCCTCGAGGCCGCGGTCGACCGCCTCGTAGAAGCTCCGTTCGGCGGCGTCTCGATCGAGGGTCGCGAGCGGATGGTCGGCCGCGCACAGCCCGTAGACGAGTCCGGCGACCAGACACTGGAAGGCCACGTTTTCCGCGATCGTCGGCTGCGTCGGCAGGGGTCGGTATTCGATGCGGATCGACCACCGATCCCCGCGGTCGACCGGCTGTCCCCCGATGACGGTCCGGAGCCACCGCCAGTAGGTCCCGCGCTTGTGGTCGAGTTCCCAGAACCGGTCCGCGAACGTCTCGCGGTCGCCGTCCGCGAGCCACTCGCGGAGGAAGGGTGCACACGTCGGGTCGGCGACCAGCGCCTCGAGGGTATCCGCCGCGGTCGAGATCTCCTCGGGGAATCGCACTTTCTCCCACGCGTCGTCGATCGACTGCTCGAACACCGGGATTCGCAGTTCGTGGGGCGTCGCCTCGAGCAGGCGGTACGGGTCGTCGGTCGCGTCGGGATCGTACAGGTCGGGGGGCAACAGGGGCGCGTTCGTCGCGAGCGCGAGAATCGGTCCGAGCGTCCGAACGGCGGTGTTGTAGTAGCGCGGAAACGCCTCGACGTCGGGCACCTGGACGTGTGGCTGGATCGAACTCGTCAGCGACTCGAACAGGATCGTCGGGAACCGCTCGTCGACGCCCGGCACCGAGAGCGAGACCGAGCCGTCCGTTTGCGCCAGGACGTCGTTGTCGATCGCGCAGTACCGAGGTGACGCGGTCATGTTCTCGGCGATGGAGACGCCTTCGCGTTCGCGAACGGCCGAGAGGTACGCGCGAGTGCCCTCCGACGGCGGAATCGTCCACATCGCGTCGAGGACGAGTTCGACCCCCGCGTCCGCGGCGGCCGCCTGTGCGCTCCGGTAGTGGCGGCGGAGTTGCGCCGCCTGTGAAGCGATCCCCGGCCCGTCGAACGTCGCCGGATCGGTGTTGCACTCGACGTTGTGTACCCCGAGTTCCCGCTCGCAGTCGCTCTCGAAGACGGCGTCGGGCACGCGAGCGAGCCGGCAGTCGGCGTCGACCGCGTAGGTCTCGAGCTCGAACCCCAGCCCGAAACTCGGGTTGTCGAGCCGTCCGGCGCGGAGGGCGTCGGTGAGACGGGCAGCCTGGTCGTCGACGCGACGGTCGAACTCGCGTCGGGTTTCGTCCGCGAGCGATCGAGTGACGAGGTCGACGAGGGTCGCCATTACGGAACCGACTCGAGCCAGTCGCTTCAAACGCGGGTGTACCGTCTCGGACTCGAGAGTATTGCGCCGGTTGTCGCAGGGAGCGGTCTCGAGAGTGACGCTCCGCAACCACTAAACGCGACTCGCACCAATCAGTGTCCAATGACCGACTGGACGGAGAAGTACCGCCCGACGACGCTGTCGGAGGTACGCGGAAACAACAAGGCCCGCGACAACCTCGAGGAGTGGGCCGAGACGTGGGACGACCACCGGAAGTCGGTGATCGTCCACGGCAGTCCGGGGATCGGGAAGACCTCCGCGGCCCACGCGCTGGCCAACGACATGGGGTGGCCGGTGATGGAGCTCAACGCCAGCGACGACCGGAAGGCCGACATCATCAAGCGCGTCGCCGGCGAGGCCTCGAAGAGCGGTACCCTCACCGGCGGCGAGGCGGGCCGCCGACTCGTGATTTTAGACGAGGCGGACAACTTCCACGGCAGCGCCGACTACGGCGGCTCCCGCGAGGTGACGCGGATCGTCAAGGACGCCAACCAGCCCGTCGTCCTCGTGGCCAACGAGTTCTACGACATGAGCCAGTCGCTGCGCAACAACTGCGAGACGATCGAGTTCCGGGACGTCTCCAAGCGCTCGATCGTCCCCGTGCTGCGGGACATCTGTCGGCGCGAGGGCGTCGAGTTCGAGGATGAAGCCTTAGAGAAGATCGCCGAGTCGACCAGCGGCGACCTTCGCTCGGCGGTCAACGACCTGCAGGCGGTCGCCGAGCAGGCCGAGCGGCTGACCGTCGAGGACGTCGTCACGAGCGAGCGCGACACGACCGAGGGCATCTTCGACTTCCTCGACGCGCTCATCAAGGAGGAGGACGCCGAGGGTGCGCTGCGGGCCTCCTACGACGTCGACGAGAACCCCGACGAGATGCTCAACTGGATCGAGGACAACGTCCCGAAGGACTACGCGGGGGCGGAACTGGCCGACGCCTACGAGTTCCTCGCGAACGCCGACCGCTGGCTGGGCCGGGTCCGCGCGAGCCAGAACTACTCCTACTGGCGGTACGCGACCGACAACATGACCGCCGGCGTCGCCGCCTCGCGCCGCGAGCCCAAGGGTGGCTGGACCCGCTACGGCCCGCCGAGCTACTGGTCGAAACTCGGCCGCACCAAGGGCACCCGGAACACCCGCGACGCCATCGCGGAGCGCATCGCCGAGCGCGAGGGAACCAGCGTCGCGACCGCCCGCCGGGAAATCCTCCCGTTCCTCGCGGCGATGACCCACCACTGCAAGAACCGCGAGCTGACGGTCCGCATGGCCGCCGTCTACGACCTCGACGAGGCGGAGGTCTCGTTCGTCACCGAGAGCGGGAAGGACACCAACAAGGTCCAGTCCATCGTCGAGGACGCCGAGGAGCTGCGGGCCGAGGAGACCGTCGAGCACTCCGGCAGCGCTTTCTTCGACGCCGGCGACGGTGACTCGAGTGACGCCGCTGGATCGACCGACGACGGATCGACTGGCGACGGTTCGGCCGCGGACTCGAGCGACGACGGCGACGGCAACGATCAGGAGACGCTCGCGGCGGCGACCGGCGCCGCGGACGAGCCGAACGCGTCCGAGTCGGAGTCGTCGACGGAGGAGTCCGAACCGGACGACGACCAGTCCGGACTCGGCGATTTCGTCTAGCCTCACCGACCAGTGAGCTGCCGATACAGTCGTTCTATCCCCACATACCTTAATGTATACTTATCGACACTATTAATCCGGAGAACGACGACAGGTACTATCGGTGACCGTCTGCATGCCCGAGCGACACAGCTGTCCACTCTGTACCGACGCGTACGACGACCGGCGAGACCTCCGCGTTCACCTCGAGGTCGAACATCGAAAATCGGAGATCGTGAGCGAGTTCATCGACCTGTGCGACGGCGCCGATGCGTCCCTCGACGACGACGCGCCGGCCGCCGAGACGGAGCGACCGACGCCGTCGGCCGACTGAGTTTCCGATCCGTTTGCCGCTACCGCCGTCCACCGTCAGTTGTCCCTGTCCGCAATCGCTCCATCGTCATCAGTCGTCCGTCGTCGCACCATCGTGGCCCGCGAGTCGCTCGAGGAACGCCGTCGAGAGCGCGTCGGCGACGCCGGTCGCCAGCGCCGCCGGCGAGTCTCCCTCGAGCGGGGGCACCGTCTCGACGTCGTACCCGGTCATGCGCTCGAGTTCCGCCGGGTTGGTCCGCTCGGCGAGCGTCGCGCCCGCGTACTCGTTGCAGACGACGCCGGCGACGTCGACGCCGCGGCGCTCGAGGGCCTCTATCGAGAGCGCCGTGTGATTGAGCGTCCCCAGCCCCGATCGCGTGACGACGACGGCCGTCGCGTCGAGGTCGGCGACGAGGTCGATCACCTCGCGGTCGTCGGCCAGCGGGACGCGGAGGCCGCCGATCCCCTCGACGATCGGGTGAGCGGTCGCCGAGAGCGCGTCCTCGCAGGCCGTCCTGATCGCCTCGTAGGAGAGTTCCTCGCCGGCCGCTTCGGCTGCCACCCGGGGCGCCAGCGCGGGCTCGAGGTAGCGCGGACAGGTCGCCGCAGCCGGCTCCTCGCAGGCCTCGGCGACGAAGCCGGCGTCGTCGTCCGGCGGATAGCCGGTCTGAGCGGGCTTGATCGCCCGCGCGTCCAGTCCGTTCTCGCGGAACCAGCGGGTGATCCCCGCCGTCACGACGGTCTTTCCGATATCGGTTCCAGTGCCAACGATTGCGATCGGATCGGTCATGGTGTCACACTAGAGCAGTCCGACTTCGTCACCGGCCGCCCGGAACGCCTCGAGACAGGTGACGATGTCGTCGTGGTCGTGGGTCGCCATCGGGGCGACCCGAATTCGGCTGGTTCCCTCGGGGACCGTCGGCGGGCGGATCGCGGGCGCGACCACGTCGCGCTCGCGGATGCCCTCGGCGAGCGCGAGCGCGTCCCCGCGGTCGCCAACTACGACGGGGAGGATCTGGGAGTCGCCCAGGACCCGAAATCCCATCGACTCGAGGCCGTCCCGGAGGTGGGCGACGTTCTCCCAGAGCCGTTCGCGGACGTCGCTGTGTCGGGCGACGTGCAGCGCCTCGCTGGCGGCCGCGGCCGCGGTCGGGGCGAGGCCGGTCGAGAAGACGAACGACCGGGCGTCGTTGCACAGACACTCGATCAGGTCGTCGCTGCCGGCCACGTAGCCCCCCTGACTCGCCAGGGCCTTCGACAGCGTCCCCATCTGGACGTCGACGCGATCCGCGAGCCCCTCGGCCTGGACGACGCCGCCGCCGTTCGCGTAGAGACCGGTCGCGTGGGCCTCGTCGACCATCACCCAGGCGCCGTGGTCCTCGGCGGCGTCGCAGATGGCCCCGAGCGGCGCGACGGTGCCGTCCATGCTGAAGACGGAGTCGGTGACGATCAGCCAGGACTCGTCCTCGTCGGCGATCGCCGCTCGCTCCCTCAGTTTCGACCGCAGGCTCTCGGCGTCGCAGTGGCTGTAGACGACCGTCTCGGCGCCGGCCAGTCGACAGCCGTCGATGATGCTCGCGTGGTTGTACTCGTCGGAGAAAATCACGTCCGGCGCTAAGGCGGTGATCGTGCCGAGGTTCGCGGCGTACCCCGAGGAGAACGCGAGCGCGCGATCCGTCCCCTTCGTCTCGGCGAGCAGTCGCTCGAGGTCCCGATGGACGAGCGTGTCGCCGGTGACGAGCCGACTCGCGCCGGCGCCGGTCCCGACGGTCGCGGCGGCCTGCCGGGCCGCGTCCTGAATTCGCTGGTCGTCGGTCAGCCCGAGGTAGTTGTTCGAGGCGAACACCAGCGCCTCGTCGGCGTCGAGGACCGGAAGCTCACCACCCGACGGCGGGGCGAAGTAGCCGCGCTCGGCGACCCGATCGACGGGGGACAGCGATCGCTTCAGATCGGATTCCTCGAGGGTGGCGAGTCGGTCCTCGAGGTCGAACCCGCGGTCTTCCATTCGGATGAACGGAGACAGTGCCATGGTTTCACTCTCACGGTTCTATTCGACACGACTCTTGTACCGATCCGCGGCCGGTTCCGGCGCGAATCGGTGCGGTTCGCCACGCAGCGCGTCATCGGGTGGTTGCCAGCCCCGGCCCGATTCAGAATCCGGGCATCAGTTCGGCGGGGCCGAAGACGCCGTACTCGCCCGCCCGGTTCCGTCGGACGCCCGCCTTGAGGTAGCCCAGCGCCGGCCCGTTGACGTTCGCCTCCATGCTCGTCGCGTCGCCGAGCTGGAAGGTGTTGGTCGCCGTCTCGCCGTCGAACGTCCGGCCCGTCACGCGGACGGTCGTCGTCGTCGGCTTCTCGTCGCTGCGCACGTCGAGGATCCCACCGACTTCGACGTCCTCGGCGTCGCAGACGCCCGCGCGCTCGAGGAGGACGTCGTCGGCGTGTTCCATGTCCTCGAACTCGATGACGCCGTCGTGGTCGTCGATGATGTCCTCGATCGCCTCGTCGGAGAGGGCGCGCGCGGTCTCGATGTCGTACTCGGGGAGGTGCGCGATGTCCTCGCGGACGGTGCCGCGGTTGTCCTCGTAGCCCGACTTGAGGCCGACGCCCCACCAGATGTCGACGCTCTCGACCTCGACGAACGACTGGGCCGCCAGCGCGGCCGCGCCGGTCAGCAGGCCGGGGGTCGCGCCCGCGCCGCAGATGAACGTGATTCCGTTGTCCTCGAACGTCTCGCTACGCTCGTCGAGCATGTCGATCACGCGCGAGCGCTTGAGAACGTCGATCATCACGCCCGAGTAGCCGCCCTCGACGAACCGATCGGCGGTCCGCGGGATGAAGTCGTGCTCGTAGTTCGGCAGCGCCAGCAGGACGGCGTCGATCCCGTCGCCGTGGTCGATGACGTCCTGGATGGGGTCCTCGCTGGGGCGGGCCTGCTCGGAGGCGACGACGCCCCTGTCTTCGCCGTGCTGTTTGACGCCGCCGTCGCTGTCGGCAGCGGTAGCGGCCGATCCACCGTCAGAGCGAAGCTCTGACGAGGATCGCGAACCTTCGGTTCGCTCACCGCCGTCCGTCGCCACTTCGTTATCGATGTTCCCCTCCGTCGCGGCCAGTAATTCGTCGACGTCCAGTCCGTCGAAGTCGATCGCGGTGCCGTGGCGGTCACAGGCCGCGACCGGTGTCAGGTGGTCCTTGTGCTGGCTGACCTCGAGTGCTCGTCGGCCGATACCTCCCGTGCCAAGTACTGCAAACGTGATGTCGTCCATGAGTGTCGCTGTGATGAAAGCTGCGTCAGTCGTCGCTCGGTTCCGCGCCTGTACTCGCTGTCGTTTCGGTCGACGACTCCGTCGACGTCGACGCACCGTGGCGGGCCTTGACCTCCTCCGGGTCGAACTCGTTGGCGTCCATGTTGGGCTCGAGTCCGGCGCGCTCGACGATCTCCAGATCCTCGGCGGGCGACTGACCCTCGGTCGTGAGGTAGTCGCCCGTCAACAGGCCGTCCGCACCGGCCTCGAGCGGCAGGTGCTGCTCGTCGGGGGACAAGTTGACCTCGCGGCCCCCGGTCAGGCGGACCCGCGCGTCGGGGTGGAGCAGTTTGTAGACCGCGACCGTCTTGACGATCTCCTCGGTCGTGATGTCGACGCCCTGCTCGGCCATCGGCGTCCCCGCGACCGGATTCAGAACGTTGACCGGGAGCGAGGAGACGCCGATATCCTGTAGGGCGATGGCTGCCTCGACGCGATCCGTCGGCGTCTCGCCCATCCCGAGGATGACGCCCGCACAGAGGTCCATGCCGGTCTCTTTGGCCACCTCGAGGGTCTTCACGCGATCCTCGAAGCTGTGGGTGCCGACGACCTCGGGGAAGTAGTTCGGGGAGGTCTCGATGTTATGATTGTAGTGATTGATCCCCTCTTCCGCGAGGATTTCGGCCTCCTCTTCGGTGAGGATGCCCAGCGAGGCGTCGACCTCGAGGTCGCACTCGTCGCGAACGAGGCGGATGGACTCGAGGACCTCCGCCCACTCCTCGGGGCGGTGTTCCTTCGAGACGCCCTTCTCGGCGACGACGATGCCGAACCGCTGGGCACCGTCGCGCTCGGCCCGTTTGGCCGCCTCGAGGATCTTCTCTGGGCCGAGGAAGCCGTAGGTGTCGATGCCGGTGTCGAAGTGGACCGACTGCGCGCAGAAGCCACAGTCTTCGGCGCAGTTGCCCGCCTTCGCGTTGACGATCGAGCAGGCGTCGACCGTGCCGTCGCCGAAGTGATCGCGCACGGCGGCGCCGGCCTCCGCCAGCGGCTCGACCGGTTGTGCCATCAACGCGATGCCGTCGGTGCGATCGAGTCGCTCGCCGGCGAGCACCCGCTCGAGCGCGTCGTCGACCGTCTCGTTGTTCGTCTCGTAAACCACGATTCAAATATCGGTTAACGAGATGATAATGATTGTGGATCCTCCCGTCATTTGCGACTCGATCGTCGTCGAGTGACGACGGCGGTGCGCACCGGCTCGAACCCGGTATTGGGCTGAGTTAACAAACGCCGATTATCACCCGATTGGTTTACCAACATTTGAGTACGAGTACCGTGTCTCTTAGTGACGTAATGGTGGTCACCGTACCCGAGGAGCGATTCGAGGACGTCCCGAATTTCGACTACGAACCGCAGTACGTCGACGTCGGCGAGTTGCGAATGGCGTACGTGGAAACCGGCGGCGGTACAGACGATGACGATGCCGATGAGACGTTCCTCTGCCTCCACGGGGAGCCGACGTGGTCGTTCCTCTACCGCAAAATGATGCCCACGCTGGCCGAGCGCGGTCGCGTCGTCGTCCCCGACCTGATCGGCTGCGGACGCTCGGACCGGTACGAGGACCGTGACGAGTATTCCGTGGAAATGCACTACGACGCGCTCAAGACGTTCGTCGAGGAACTCGACCTGACGAACATCACGCTCGTCTGCCAGGACTGGGGCGGCGTTCTCGGCCTCCCGCTCGCGATCCACGAGCCCGAACGGTTCGCGCGCATCGTCCCGATGAACACCGGCGTCCCCGACGGGACGCAGGAGATGAGCGACCGGTGGCACGAGTTCTCCGAGATGATCGCGACCGCCGAGGATCTCGACATCGGGAGGCTCGTCCGGAACGGCTGCTACCGCGACCTCTCGGAGGAAGAGGTCGACGCCTACCGCGCGCCGTTCCCCGACGAGCGATACATGGCCGCCGCGCGGACGTTCCCCGGTCTCGTCCCGACGTCGCCCGACGACCCCGGGGCGGACCTGATGTCCGAGACGCAGGACCTCCTCGGCGAGTGGGAGAAACCCGCGTTCGTACTGTTCGGGAGGGAGGATCCGATCACCTCCCACGACCGCGATCCGCTTCGACACCACATCCCGACCGCGACCGAGCAACCGGACATCTGGATCGACGACGCGGCCCACTTCCTGCAGGAGGACGCTGGCGAGGAGATCGCCGAGCACATCGTCGAGTTCGTCGACCGAACCTGACGCGGCGGCCGCGTCGATTCGCGAGCGGACGGCGTGTGGGGGTCCGACGCCGCCTCGAGGGCCGTCGCCGGTCCAGTGCGATTCTCCGCGTGGGATGCGATTCTCAATGTGATGCTCTGGCGACGATTTTCGAACCCGTCGGTCGCTGCGGGCAAAAAGACTATATTTGTCAACTTCATCCTGCGAACGATCCGTCGACGGCCGTCAGGCTAATACGCCATTAGCACACCTCGCCGGGCGTGAAAAAATTGCAAAAGTTAAAGTCGTGCGATTATGTAGTATCGCGGAACGGATACATGACAGATAGTACGCTGAACGCAAACTCGGGTGACGGCGCGCTCGAGGTCGGCGGGGCCAACGAACTGTTCGGGGAGCTGACGGACGAGTTACCCGAGCAGGGAGCCGGCGACGGGGAGCCGGCGGACGCCGGCGAGGGAGCACCGACCGAGCCGTCGACGGGGGGCGACTCGGGCGACGAGACCGAATCGTCGGCGGTCGAAGACCAGACGGCGACCGCGGTCTTCGGACAACTGCAGGAGACCGCCGACCCAGAGGGCGTCGACGACGTCCTCGAGGACGAGACTCCCGAGGAGATCATCGCGAGCGCGGACGAGCAGGAGCCCGAACCGGACGCGGTCGTCGACGACCTCCTCGTCGACGAGGCGGCCCTCGAGGAACTCCTGTTGACCGACCGGACGAAAGACGAGGAGTTCCTCTGGGTCGAGATCGACGACGACGCGTCGACCGAGGCCGCGGACCGGAACGGCGATCCGAGCGAGGCCGACTCGAGTCGCAGTACGGCCGAGACCGAAACTGATCTCGAGTCGGCGTCCGACGGTCTCGAGTCAGCCACCGATGACGACGACCCCGTTGGCGAATCGGATATCGACGACACCGACGAACCTGCCGCAGACGACACCGACGAACCCTCCGTCGACGACACTGACGGAGAATCCACAGTCATCTCTGAGGAGCGCGTTCGAGCGGCGTTCGCGAACGACTCGTCCGACGACGAAGCGGCGACGTCGATCGCGGACGAAGAAGGAGCATCTGACGTCGGCGCGGACGCGTCCGAATCGACGGAGACCGCACTCGTCGCGACTGACGCCGACGTCCCCGCGACCACGGACGACGAGGAGTCGTCCGGCGTGTTCGGCTGGCTTCGCTCGAAACTGGGCGGCCTGTTCTAGCGGGTCGACCGGTCGCGAACGCGATTCGGCGCATCTTATCTCTTCGAACGGCTCGGAACGTCTCGAGGTGATGTCTCCTTCTTGGGTCTCGGTTTCGACTGCTCTCGAGGACAGGTCGCCGCCGGTATGCCGGTCGTCGTTATGGATCGGGGTGCCACGCGATCCCCTCCCGGCGGACCGTGAACGGGCGACTCCCACACTCCGGACAGGCGGTCCCGCCCGATTCGGCGTCCGGTCGGTCGGGAATCGTGTGCACGGCGCCGCAGTCGTCGCAGACGATTCGTACTGGCATGGGTCCACTAACGGGCGGCAGCCACGTCCGGCTGTTGCCGGAGGCTGCGCGGGACCGGTCTGGAGTAGCGCTTCGAAAAAACGGTTCGGGAAGACGGTCCTCCTCGAGTCGCCGTTCGTCGTTCGAGCGGGCGGCAAGACGACGATCGACTCGAGTGCCGTCCGGTCGCTACGCGAGGAACTCTTCGATCTGGTCGGCGACCTCCTCGGGCGTGTCGCCGACGGGGACGCCCGCGTCGTTGAGGGCGCTGATCTTGCTCTCGGCGGTACCGGTACCGGAGCCGGAGACGATGGCGCCGGCGTGGCCCATGCGCTTGCCCGGCGGTGCGGTGCGGCCGGCGATGAAGCCGGCGACCGGCGTGTCGACGTAGTCGTCGATGAACGCGGCCGCTTCCTCCTCGTCTTCGCCGCCGATCTCGCCGCACATGACGATGGCGTCGGTGTCGGGATCGTCCTCGAACAGCTCGAGGGCGTCGACGAAGTCGGTGCCGATGATCGGGTCGCCGCCGATACCGATGGCGGTCGTCTGCCCGATACCGCGGTTCGTCAGGCTGTCGACGACCTGGTAGGTCAGGGTCCCCGAGCGCGAGACCAGCCCGACGTTGCCCTCCGCGAAGATGTTTCCGGGAAGGATGCCGAGTTTGGCTTCGCCGGGCGTGATGAGGCCCGGACAGTTCGGACCGATGAGTCGCGTGTCGGTCTCGGAGAGTCGCTTGTTGACCCGGGCCATGTCCTGGGTCGGGATGCCCTCCGTGATGGCGACCGCCAGATCGAGATCCGAATCGAGCGACTCGAAGACGGCGTCGCCGGCGAAGGCCGGCGGGACGAAGATGACCGAGGTGTCGGCGTTCTCCTCCGCGACGGCCTCGTGGACCGTGTCGTAGACGGGGACGCCCTCGACCTCCTGACCGCCCTTGCCGGGGACCGCGCCGGCCACGACGTTGGTGCCGTACTCCATCATCTGCTGGGCGTGGAACTTGCCTTCCCCGCCCGTGATGCCCTGTACCACGACGCGCGTGTCGTCGTCGACTAGAACGCTCATTATTCGTTCACCTCCGCAGCGTACTCGACGGCACGCTGGACCGCGTCCTCGAGGGTCTGTTCGACCGTCACGAGGTCCTCGTTGAGAATCTCCATGCCTTCCTCCCAGTTGGTCCCGGCCAGTCGGACGACGACCGGCTTGGGAATCTCGTCGAACTGCTCGAGCGCCTCGTTGATCCCCTTGGCGACCTCGTCGCCGCGGGTGATGCCGCCGAAGATGTTGAAGACGACCGAATCGACGTTGTCGTCGGAGAACACCATGTCGAGCGCGTTCGCGATGCGCTCGGCTTTCGCGCCGCCGCCGACGTCCAGGAAGTTCGCGGGTTCGCCGCCGTAGTGGTCGACGAGGTCCAGCGTCGTCATGACGAGGCCCGCCCCGTTACCGATGATACCGACGTTGCCCTCGAGGCGGACGTAGTCGAAGTCGTACTCGTCGGCCTTCTGCTCGAGTTCGTCGCCGCCCGCGGCCTCTTCTTCCATCTCGGCCAGTTCGGGCTGGCGGAACAGCGCGTCCTCGTCGATGTTCATCACGGCGTCGGCCGCGATGACCTCGTCGTCGCTGGTGACCATCAGCGGGTTGATCTCGGCGTCGGCGCCGTCTCGGTCGTCCCAGAGCTGATAGAGCGTGGTGAGAACGCTCGAGACGTCGCGGGCGACCGACTGGTCGACGCCCGCGTCGTAGACGGCCTTCCGGGCCTGGTAGGCGTGCATCCCGAAGGAGGGGTCGATGTGCTCGCGCGCGATGGCGTCGGGGTCCTCCTCGGCGACCTCCTCGATGTTGACGCCGCCCTTGGTCGAGACCATCGCGACGGGTTTCCCCTCGCCGCGGTCCATCGTGATCCCCACGTAGAGCTCGTTGGTGAAGTCGACCGCTTCCTCGACGAGCACGCGATCGACGTGGTAGCCCTTGAGATCCATCCCCAGAATCTCGTCGGCCGCCTCGCGCGCTTCGTCCTCGCTGTCGACGAGTTTGATCCCGCCGGCCTTCCCGCGGCCGCCGACCTGTACCTGCGCTTTGATCGCGACTGGATACCCGATCTCCTCGGCCGCGGCGACCGCGCCGTCGACGTCGGAGGCGAGTTGAGACGCCGGCGTCGGGATGCCGGCGTCGGCGAAGACTTGCTTCGCCTGGTACTCGTGCAGTTTCATAGCCATTCGAACGGGCGTTCCGACCTTGCTTAAATCCTGTTAGTTTCCACTCGCGACGCGAAATCGATCGATGACCGGGAACTCCATCGGGGCCGTCCGCGGCGAACGTGTTTCCAGACGGCTACTTTGTGTAGGTCTTCAACTAGGTATCGGCAAGAGTTTCCCACACGTTCGAACTCGAGCCCGAATCGTCTGCTCGAGTGCCCGATTTCCCAATTCGAGTGGCTGGCAACGAGAACGGCGCCTCGAGCGGCTGTCGACGTCGGTCTCGTCGGTCAGCGGTCCGACTCCGGCGTCTCGAGTCGAGCGACGTCGACGATCAACACGTTGTCGGTCGACTGGACGGCGTCGATCACGCCCGCGAGGAGCAGCTCCGTGCCGGGCGAGATGCCGATGGCGACCGCGTCGCCCTCGCCGAACTCCTGTACCGACTGCTGAAACTGGATCTGTGCGCGGCACAGCTCCGGGTGGTGGACGTTCGTGAACCGAACGTCGTCGACGATGGCGTCGATGCGCTCGAAGTCGCGGGCCAGCACGCCCGTTTCGGGGTCGCCGATCGGTTCCCGGTCGAGGACCGAGTAGGCGGCCTCGGTCGGTCGGTAGCCCCCCTTCGGCCCGCGGACGCCTTCGACCAGGTCGAGGTCGCGCAGGTTCGCCATCTGTCGGCGGAAACTCTCGGTCTCGAGGCCGAGTTCGGCCGCGACGGTCTTGGCCCTGACGGGCCCGTCGGTTCGCTGGAACTCGTTGACCAGTGCGGTCAACGCCCGACGACGGGTCGGCGTCAACGAGATTTCGGTCATACCGGCTCTAGTCAACCCCGCTACTTATACGGTGACATCCGCACCGGCGTGAAGGGCTGGATTCGCTCTTCGAAGAAAGAGCGGGACGTCGAAACCCAACGGTTTCAGCCGCTGGAAGCAGTCACTCCGGTACTCGAGACGGGGCTCGACAGGGACCAACACAGCATTCAAGCGTCTTCCTCCCCGACTCATTCCCACGACTGAGGCCGAGTCCCCGTGAGTAACTCGATCGCAACACAGCGGACCCGACGGTGGCTCTCGTCGCTGGAGTCCGCCCTTCGCGTGCTCGTCCACAGCAACCTCTTCATCTCGCTGGCCACGACGAGCGTGGTCGTCACGACGGTCCTCCTCGCGGACCTTCCGGTCGAGCCCATTCCACTGTTCATCGTCTTCGCGGCGACGCTGTTCGTCTACACGGTCAACCGCTTCACCGACCTCGAGGAGGACGAGGCGAACGTCCCGAAGCGGGCGTCGTTCACCAGACGCTACGGCTGGCTCCTGCTGGTCCTCGGCGTCGCGCTGTACGTCGCCGCCATCGCCGTCGCGGTCGCGCTGGGGCTCCCGGGGGCGATCTACCTCTTCCTGCCGCTGGTCGTCGCACTCCTGTACTCGGTGGGCGGAGTCAAGGAGGTCTTCCTCGTGAAGAACTGCTTCGTCGGGGTCGCCTGGGGACTGCTCCCGCTCGGCGCGGGCTACTACTACGGGCAACCGTGGCGCCTCGAGATCCTCGCGATGGCCGGCTACGTGACGGCGATGATCACCGTCGCGGCCGTGATCTTCGACGTCAAGGACATCGAGGGCGACCTCGAGGAGGGGATCCCGACCGTCCCCAACCGTCTAGGGCCGGCCGCCACCAGGCGTTACTCGCAGGCCGCGAACGCGTTCATCGCCGCGGCCGTGGTCGCCGTCGTCGCCGCCACCGACCTCTCGAGCGCGTTCCTCGCGCTGCTGGCGATGAACGCCTACGTCGCGGGCTACATCCCCTTCGCGACCCCCGACCGCGGGCCGCTGTTCTACGGCTTCGTCGTCGACGGCGAGCACGTCTTTCTGGCGGCCGTCGTCGTCGCCCTCGAGTGGCTGGTCTGGTAACCGTTGGTCGCCGAACCCCTCGCCGCGACCGGGCGAGACGAGCGTTCACAGGCTCGGCCGCTGGGACGCACAGTAGTACCAGTAGACGGACGCCGGGAGACCCGCTCGAGTCCGCCGGTCGCCGCAGTTCTTGATAACATATAACACAGTCGGCCTCGTGCTACCGGTATGTCCCACGAGTCGGACCTCACGCGACTGTCGGCGACCGAACTCGCGACACGGATCAGAAACGGCGACGTCACGGCGACCGCGGCCGTCGAGGCACACCTCGATCGAATCGAGGCCGTCGACGACGAGATCAACGCCTTCGTCACGGTCTGTAGCGAGGCGGCGCTCGAGGCCGCCGCCGAGGCCGACCGCGCGCTCGAGGCGGGCGAACCGACCGAGGGCGGCGAGGATCTCGGACCGCTCCACGGCGTCCCGGTGGCCCTGAAGGATCTCGGTAGTCTCAAAGAAGGTGTCAGGCACACATACGGCTCAGCGCTCTTCGCGGACAACGTCGCCGAGGAGACGGCGGCCGTCGTCGAGCGGTTGGAAGCGGCGGGTGCGATCGTGATCGGGAAGACGAACACGCCCGAGTTCGGCCACAAGGGGACCACCGACAACGAACTCGTCGGCGCGACGGCGTCGCCGATCGACATCGACCTCAACGCCGGCGGCTCTTCCGGGGGGTCCGCTGCGGCACTCGGCGGGAGGATGGCGCCGATCGCGACGGGCAGCGACGCGGGCGGCTCCCTGCGGATTCCCGCCGCCGCCTGCGGCGTCTACGGTTTCAAGCCGACGTTCGGACTGGTGCCCGACGACGGTCGGCCGAGCGCCTTCGGTCGGAAGACCCAGCACGTCACGACGGGGCCGATGACCCGAACGGTCGCGGACGCCGCCCTCATGCTCGAGGCGATGGCCGGCCCGCATCCGGCCGATCCCTCGAGCGTCCCCGTCGAGATCGACTACCGGGCGGCCGTCGAGCGACCGATCGAGGACTACCGGATCGCCTACAGTCCGGACCTCGACGTCTTCCCGGTCGCGGACGAGGTGCGAGCGGTCGTCGACGACGCCGTCGGCGCGTTCGAGGCCGCGGGGGCGACCGTCGACGAGATCGAACTCGACCACGGCTACTCGCTGGAAGAACTGCAGGAGGCGACGATGGCGACGTACATGACGTCGATCCTCGAGACCGCGACGATCGTCGAGGAGGCCCACGGGATCGACCTGCGCGATCATCCCGACGAGGTCTCCGACAGCCTGCTCGCGATGATCCATATCGGCGAGGGGTCCGGCCCCGAGGACCTCGCTCGCTCCGGGGTCGTTCGGACGGGCTTCTACGACGCCGTACAGGACGTCCTCGCCGACTACGACGCTCTCGTGACGCCGACGCTCTCCCGGGGCGACGTCGGCCTGCACGAGGAGCTCTCGTCCAGCGCGTGGGACTGGCCCCTGACGTGGCCGTTCAACTGGACCGGGCATCCGGTCGCCTCGGCACCCGCAGGCCTCACGGAACGAGGACACCCGGTCGGCCTCCAGATCGTCGGCCGGCGCTTCGGCGACGACGACGTGCTCGCGGTGAGCGCGGCGCTCGAGCGCGAACGGCCGTGGGAGCACCTGTACGAATAATCGCCGAACGACGTCGACCGATAGCGACACCGCTACCCTGAAACGGGATCGCGGGACGGTTCCGGAACCCGAACCGGTCACCGCAACCCAAACCCATTTTCGCTCGCTGGCCCACGAATCGCACATGGGAACGCAAGACGCCGAATCAGTGGCGCCGGGAACGTGTCCGACCGCCAGCGGCATGCCGATGCTCGGACTCGGAACGTGGCAGAACGACGACCCCGAGCAGTGCGCCGAGAGCGTCCGGACGGCCCTCGAGACGGGGTACCGACACATCGATACCGCGCAGGCCTACGACAACGAGGAAGCCGTCGGCGAGGGGATCGCCGCGGCCGACGTCGACCGCGAGGAGGTCTTCCTCGCGACCAAGATCTGGATCTCGAATCTCGCGCGCGAGGACGTCCTCGAGACGGCCCGCGAGAGCATCGATCGGCTCGGCGTCGACTACGTCGACCTGCTGTACGTCCACTGGCCGGCCGGGGAGTACGACGGCGAGGAGACCCTGTCGGCCTTTTCGGAGCTGTACGACGAGGGGCTGATCGAGAACGTCGGGATCAGCAACTTCCTCCCCGAGCAGGTTCAGGAGGCAGTCGATATCTGCGACGCGCCGATCCTGGCCAATCAGGTCGAACTCCACCCGCTGCTTCCCCAGCCCGACCTGCGCGAGGCCTGCGAGAACGCCGGCGTCGAGGTCGTCGCCTACTCGCCGATCGCCCGCGGCGAGGTGTTCAACCAGCCCGAGATTCAGGAGGTTGCCGAGAAGCACGGCGTCAGCGAGGCGCAGATCAGCCTCGCCTGGGCTCGCGAGAAGGGCGTCACCACCATCCCGAAGGCGACCGGCGAGGACCACATCAGCGACAACTGGGAGTCGCTGACCCTCGAACTCGACCGAGAAGACGTCGACAAGATCGATAGTATCGACGAGACGAACCGCGAGGTCGACCCGGACTTCGCCCCCTGGAACTGATCGCGTCTCGTTGCCCCGGTGACGATCCGTCTCCGCGTTCGAACGCGGACGCTCTTTTCTCGAATACGACGGAGTGGGAACCGTTTGCGGCCGGAGACAAAGGGAGTGATCGGTTTCGATCGCCGTATTATGTCAAGATTGGATAGTGTAATCGAAAGATGAAAAGCAGGAAAGTTTACGGTACCCCGGCTTTTTGGCTCGCGTATGTCCACCCGCTCACGACAACGTGGCGGCGGTGGGTTCGTCGGCGCGGTCAAGGCCGACGTACAGCGGTTACACGGTGCGTGGATGGAACTCGTCTTTCCACGCCAGCGTGGCCGCGGCCACTCCGTCATGGGAAAGTGGAAGCCCGAGACCCTCCCCCAGACGATCGGCTACCACACCTGGAGTATCCTCGGTCTCTTCGGCCTGCTGCTCCTCTACCCACTCACCGTCGTCGGACTCGCGACCCGCTTCTACGCGGCGAAACTCGACTCGACGCGCACCCGCCTCGGCATCGTCGGCGTCACCGGCACCGCGCTGCTCGGCTGGGGCCTGCTGACGCTCGCCTGGGGGGCGATGTCGTACATGGAACAGGTCGACATCCCCCTGAACTCGGTCCTCGCGGTCGCCGCAGCCAGCGGCGTCGCGACGCTGTCGACCGCACTCGCCGCGGCGTGCACCAAGAAGGGCGGCCGAGCCGTGACGGTCGTCTTCGCGTACCCGCTAGCGATGACGGCGCTGTTCCTCCCGCCGGTCGTCGCCGCGCTGGTGACGCCGTCGCTGCATCCTTACATCCTCGAGCCCAGCTACGAGTTCGCCGCGTGGGCGCTCGACAACGTCCTGACCGTCGGCGGCGTCAACGAGTTCCTGCGCTCGAACTACCAGCTCGAGGGAGCCGCCTACGCCGCGATGTGGCTCGGCATCTCGATCCCGCTTGGCTGGTTCCTCGGCATCGTCGTCGCATTGGCGAACCTGGTTCGTCCGTCGGAGTAACGATCCGAACGCGGCCGCCACGCTTTTCCAGTAGATCGTCACAAGGATTCTCCGTTCAGAACGATCCGTGGAACTCGGGTTCGGTATGGGCTGAGAACGGACCACGCTCGGTCGAGGAACCGGCATACAGTGGCGCGCGCTGGCGGAGGACCGAGCGATAGCGAGGGGCTCCGACGGAACTGCGCGAGGGATGAGCGAGCGACGACGGAGCGAGCGAATCGGCTGGGGAGGGCGTGGCGACTCACCGTTACCACGATAGCAGGTCGCTTCGTTTCACCCGCCGCTCCAATCGAAGCGTCGGTCCTTTCGTACGTGTAGTTGCTGTTCAGTACAGAGAACGAACTTTTTCCGCCTCGGGTTCGCCACGGCGAACCACTCTCTGTTCGCGGACGGAGTCCGCTCACACGGCTCGAGGGACGCGGAGCGTCCCTCGCTGGGCGCAAAAACGTCCTCAGAAATCGAAGATTTCTGATGGGCCCGCGAGAGCGACGCTCTCGCGGACTTCGATGAAAAAGGCCGACGGCTCGGCCTTCGGCCTCGCTGTCGGTGAACCGCTCACGTCGCTCGCGGATGCTGAAAGTGTTCCATGCGCAGATGGCGTGAACGAATCGAACATACCAGTTTCGCGTTTTCTGCTCGAGTCAGAATACCGGATTCATCGTACCGACGCTCGGTTCCACGATCGCAAACGGGCTGCCGATTCCCGAGACCATTAGGGACCCCTCTCCTAACCCTCGCGTATGGAGTTCAACGAACTGACGACCGCAGTCGCATTCGTCGCCGTGATCGTCGTCGGCGTCGGCGGACTGATCGCCGCACCCATGATGACGACCGAGACCGTGCTGATGATGGTCGCCCCGTCGATGATCGTCTTCGGCGCGATCATGCTCGGGATCGGCGTCCTGTACGGGCAGTACCGCGCGACGCGGTGACCGACGCGGACGAACGCCTCGAGCGCGACGGCGCGACCGCTCGAGGGCGGGACAGTGACGAAAAACCGCGGCGGGATTCGAACGCGATCGACGCGCGGCCTACATGTAGCCGAGATCGCGCAGGCGCTCCATCAGGTCCTCCTTGTCCTGGGCGCGGCCCGCGCGCTCGGTCGTTCCCTCGAGGTCCTGCAGCCACGCGGGGTCCTCGTCGCTCTTCTCGGTGCTGACTTCGCTGCCCAGCGAGCGGAAGCCGGCGAAGTACTTCGGCGAAATCGGGACGTCCTCCTGTTCGACGCCCTCGGGGAGGTCGTCGTCGGACTGGGGCACGTAGCCCTCCTCGGGGAAGTTCTCGACCGTGTCCGGCACCACGAAGTTCCAGAAGGCCTCCCAGACCGCGGCCTCGTCGAACTGCAGAATGGGCTGGATGCGGTCGTGGGGCGGGTAGATGTCGGGATCGTGGCGCGGCGAGAAGAACGTCTCGTCGGCGCGGGCCTCCTGTTCGTCCCAGCGGACGCCGCTAATGACGCCGTCGATGTCGTACTCCTCGAGCGCGTCGTTGAGCGCGACCGTCTTCAGCAGGTGGTTGCCGACGTAGGTGTCCAGCAGGAACGGGAACGTGTCCTCCTCGTACTCGAGGATGTTCTCGACGTGGTGCTGGTTGTGCTCGGAGAGCTCGTCGATCTCGATCTCGTCGCCGGGCTCGAACCCGTGCTCGTCGACGTAGTCGCCGACGTCCTCGTTGCGCGCGTAGATGACCTCGAGGTCCCACTCGTCGGCCCAGTGGTCGACGAAGTCGTGGATCTCGTCGAAGTGCTGGTAGTGGTCGATGAAGACCGCGGGCGGTACCTCGAGATCGAAGCGGTCGGCGACCTCCTTGATGAAGTACAGCGTGAGCGTCGAGTCCTTGCCGCCGGTCCACATCACGGCCGGGTTCTCGTACTCCTCTAAGCCCTCGCGGGTGACCTCGATGGCCTTCTCGATCTTGTCCTGAATGTGGGGATAGTCCTCGGGATCTTCGCCGTCACCGTCGTCGTAGTCGACGTCGACGTAGTCGGGGAAGTTATCGCTCATGTGGTGTAATTAGATATAATTAGGAGCGTTAAACCGTTTGGGGGAGCGGAAACGTCTGTCGGCACCTGCGACGAGCGGGCACCTGCCGGTTCGGCGTCGTTCGTCGTCCTCGAGAACCCGTCTCGGATCGCAGTCGCGGGTTCGGACCCCCGATAGCCACTCCTACTCGGCGGACGCAGTCCGCACGGCGACCCGAACGGCGGGCCGCCGGGGCGGGCGTCAGTCCTCGTCCTCTTCGACGACTTCGGGATCGCTCATCGCGCTCTGGAGGCTATCGAGTCCGTTGATCCACTCCGTGACCAGCCCGTACTCGAGGTCCTCGGCGACGGCCATGTCGAGTTTCTCGCCGTCGATGATGAGCGTTCCCGCCTGCGCGGCGTAGCCCAGCGCGGCATCGAGGTCATCCTCGGCCTCGGCGTCGGCCGCGGCGCCGAGGTAGTCGCCGACGCTGCCCTCCTCCGGCGGGCCGCCCGCGATGAACTCCTCGGCGGCGAAGAAGACGCAGACGAGACTCGTCTGGACGCCGTCGACGAGGATCAGTTTCTCCTCGTCCTCGATGTCGACCTCGCCGAGCACGATCTCGCGCACGTCGTTGATCTCCGCGAGCGCCTCCTCCTGCTCGAGTTCCCCGTCGTCGTAGGCGGCGACGATCTTCGCGATGGCGATCGCCGTGTCGTCCTGCAGGTTGAGCAGGAGTCGCGCCGACGATTCGTCCTCCGGATCGATATCCTCGTCTTTGATGCGGTCGATCCAGTTCTGCCAGCGTTCCTCCGAGTAGAACTCGGTCGGGGGATTGCTCATACAGTCACCTACACCGGCCGCTTGAAATGCCTTTCTCTACTCTATGCCGATCTTACTCGAGCGAAACGGCAGCTTTAGGCACGCTCGAGGGTCCCTTCCGTGTCGATTCCGTACACGCGCTCGGGCGTCTCGACGTGGGCGATGCGGACCGCCTCGTCGCGGCCGTTCTCGAGCAGCCACCGGACCCGCCGCGGGACCGTCTTGGGTCCCAGTACGGCGCCGGGACGGTCCGGATCGTCGACGTAGTCGGTCTCCATCAGGAACGGCTCGCCCCGCTCGGCGGCCGTCTCGAGGCGGTCTTTCTCGCTCATGACGCTCGGGGTCGGTCCCTCGAGACGACCGCTCGCGTAGTGTTTGACTACCCTGTGTGCGGGGAGTCCGGCCGCCTCGGCCCACTCCGCCACCTCGGTCATGTCCTCGCTGGCCTCGGCGTGCAGTTGTACCGCGCAGTCGAGGTCCGCACCGTGCTCGAAGGCCCGGCGCATGACCGCGTTCGAGGCGTCCCAGACGGCGTCGTCGACCTCGTAGTGGGGCCGTCCCGACTTCAGCGCCAGCGCCTCACCCGATTCGACGTACTCCGCGGCGACGTCGATTCCCGCCTGCATGAGGTCGCGCGCCTCCTCGGGCGCGAAGCCGCGGTCGTCGACGAGCCGCGAGATCAGTCCCGGGTGGACGCCCAGCACGGGCCACGCGCGACCGTCGAGTTCGCTCGAGGCCTCCTCGACGATTTCGATGGTCCGCTCGAAGACCGCTCGGAAGTCCTCGCCCGTCTCGGCTTCGACTCCGAGGTGCCACGAGGGCTTGTTCACGACGAGGAGGTGGGTGCCGCCGAGGTGGGCGAAGTCGCGGACGGCGTCGATACCGCGGTGGTTGTCCGGATCCAGGTGGAGGTGGTCGTCCAGCACCGGCGTCTCGTCGTCGATCATACGCGCCAGTGGGCGGGCCACGCGGGAAAACTCTCCGACTTCCGACGTCTGACTCGAGTCACGAGGCGGCCGCGAGCGAGACCCGCGCGACCGCCGGGGTTATATCGTCCGTCGATACCGACAGCTCGGGCAGTAGATCGTCCGATGGCGAACGATCAACAGGCTCTCGCCGCACTTGCACGGCCCGCCGATCGAGACGTCTTCGAACTCCCTGACGACGCCTTTCAGCGTGTTCTCCAGTCGCTCGATGCGTCGCTCGGTATTTGCGAGTCGGTCCTCGAGATCCCGGAGTCGGTTCGAGCGCACGCGCCTACCTCTCGCGGGCGTCGAGCGGGTTCTGTGATTCATGGAGCCATCAACGAGACAGGGGCGATTAAGCGTGTGGGAGTGACTCGCAAGGGTGGCGGCCGCCGACTCGTCGTCGCGTGCGTCCGTGGTCTGGGACGTCAGGAGCCCAGCGTGATCGCCTCGTCGGCCGCGTTCTGGAGCGCGTCCGAGCGACCGTGGGAGCCGGGGGCGATCGCGATCGTCTCGACGCCGACGGTGCCCGCGTACTCGAGGACGGGCTTGAAGTCGGTATCTCGGGAGGCGACGGCCAGTCGGTCGATGGTCCCGTCGCCGGCTAACGCGGTCGCGTCGACGGCGAGTTTGACGTCGACGTCGCCGCTGGTGACGATCACCTCGAAGCCGCGTGCCTCGGCGGCCTGAATGAGCCCGGGGGTGGCGTGTTCGTCGAGGTAGAGCCGGATGACGCCGACCCGGCCCAGCTCGCGCGCGGCGTCCCGGAGATCGTTCAGGTCGACGTCGAACTCGTCGCGGAAGACGTTCGGCCCGTCGACGAACAGCCCCACCGTCGGCTCCGTCTCGGGGTCCGGACCGACGAGGCGGACGAGACGAGCGCGAACGCGGTCGAACATGCAGTATCGTTTTTGGGGCCGCGAGATAGGTGTGACGGATCGGAACGAGGCGACCGCGAAATCGGATCGGCGGGCCGAAACGGCAACGAACTCGAATAACGGTCTCTCTGGTCGGGACGGAGTTCCGTGCGTATCGCCGTCGTCGATCAGAGCCACCAGTCCGACCACCCGAACTCGAGCGACCGCCGGCGACCGCGCCGGCGAGTGACGCGACGACCGAGACCGCGGACGCGCCCGTCGTCCTCGCCGTCACGGGCGACCGACGCCGACACGACGCCAACGGCCGAGTAGTTGTTCCCGGTTAGACGGGCCACCTAACCGACTGCCTGTACACGTTCACTCCTTATCAGCGCACCCGGTTTTATTCGGTCGGAACTCTTCCGATATCATTCTGAATAAATGTTCCACAGTTCGATAAGAGTTTACTAATTTCAGGTAATGATGACTGTCACCCCATGCCTCAGAACGGTCCCCGAGACGAGACGACGAACGATACGTACGATCGGCGGCGATTCCTCTCCGGCGCCGGAGCCCTGGTCGCGGGCGGACTCGTCGGTTCGACCGGCGTCGCCAGCGCGTCACCCGGCCGCGAGCCGGGTCCGAAGACGGACGAACTGATCGTCGGCATCTCGCCGACGGTCGCCGACCTGCCGGGCGAGGCCCGCGCGGCGGTCCCCGGCCACGTCGAGGTCGTCCACACCAACGAGGCGATCAGCTACGCGACCGTCGCCGTCCCCTCGGACGTCCCCGCCCACGCCCGCAAGCAGTTCGTCGACGCGATCAGAAACTCCCCCCACGTCGAGTACGTCGAGCGGAACGCGACCCTCCAGTCGTTCGTCGAACCCGACGACTCCTACTACGAGGCCCAGAACGCCCCGCAGGCGATCGGCTGCGAGACCGCCTGGGAGACCACGCTCGGCAGCGATGACGTCCTCATCGCCACCGTCGATCAGGGCGTCCAGTACGATCACCCCGACCTCGAGGGCGTCGTCGACGACCGCGTCGGCGAGAACCTCGCGGGCACGGGCAGCGATCCGTATCCGACGAGCGAGGACGAACAACACGGCACGCACGTCGCCGGAATCGCCGCCGCGAAGACGGACAACGGCCGCGGATCGGCCGGGATCAGTAACTGCTCGCTGCTCTCCGTTCGCGCACTCGACGAGAGCGGCGAGGGATCGCTCTCGGACATCGCCGACGGGATCCAGTGGGCCGCCGACGCCGGCGCCGACGTCATCAACCTCTCGCTGGGCGGCGCGAACGGCTTCAGGACGCTGCGGACCGCCTGCGAGTACGCCCTCGAGCGCGGGGTGGTGCTCGTCGGTGCCGCGGGCAACCAGGGCGCCGACGACGGCGTCGCCTATCCCGCCGCGTACGAGGACGTCCTCGCCGTCTCGGCCCTGAACGGGGACGCGCTGGCCTCGTTCTCCAACACCGGGTCGGAGATCGACATCGCCGCACCGGGTACGGGACTCGTCTCGGCGGTCCCCTGGGACGGCTACGCCCGGCTGTCCGGCACGTCGATGGCGGCCCCGGTCGTCGCCGGCGTGGCCGGGCTCGCGCTGTCGGCCCATCCCGACCTCACCCCCGCCGACCTCCGGGCGCACCTCACGACGACGGCCACCGACCTCGGTCTCGAGTCGACCGCGCAGGGCGCCGGCCGGGTCGATGCGGCCGCGGCCGTCGAGACGGATCCCTACCCGGAGGAATCCGGTGAGGACGAGCCGACCGGCGAGTGCGGCGACGAGACCGTCACCGCGAGCGCCGACGGCTCCCTCGCGGGCGGCTGGTGGGGCGAGAGCGATCGGTACCGGTACGCGCTCCGGACCAGCGATCCCTGCTCGGCGACGATCACGCTCGAGGGCCCCGCGGACGCCGACTTCGACCTCTACGTCAACGTCGACGGCAGTTCGCCCAGCCGGTGGGACAGCCACGAGTCCGCGACCGGCTCGAGCGCCAGCGAAGCGATCGAACTCGAGTTGACGGGCGACGAAGACCTGCGACTCCAGATCCACGCGAACGCCGGCAGCGGTTCGTACACCCTGCGGATCGAAGAGCGCGGTCGCTAACCGGGAGCTGGAGGAGCGACCACCAGCAGAACGACGGCCCAAAGGCTGCTGCAGTCCGGTCGTAAATTCAACTTCAGAAATCGACAGCGGTAAACCGATTCCAGAATATATCGGTATCAATGAGTCGCGGTGTGAACCACTCTGTAAACGAGGTGATCGGTGAGGTCACTCGAGCGTTGATTCCGACCATCACCGAAGACGAGATACGACAACGCACCTGTGAGCGGTTCGCAGCATCGGAGTTGTACTCCTTCGCGTGGATCGGTCGTTACGAGTCAGCGACCGAGGAAGTGATTCCGACAGCCTCCGCCGGGATTGCAGCGGAGACGCTCGATGGACCCACAATCACCGAGGAGTCACCCCGCGTGGAACTGACAAAAGAGGCAGTGCGCACACGGGAGCTCACGGTCGGACAGCAACTCGGTGACGACTCGACGCCCGAGGCGTACCGTAACCAGTTCCGCAACCACGAGGACAAAACCTGCGCGGCCGTCCCCCTCGTTTACGAAGAGACGCTGTACGGAGTGTTACATCTGGCCACCGACCGATCGCAAGGATTTGGCGCGGTCGAGCGCGAATCGCTCGCGGAGGTCGGAGTCACGATCGCGTACGCCGTCGAAAATGCGGAGTCGGCCGCAAATACGGCACACACCGAGCGTGAGGAGGGGGCGACAGAGCTGACGAGAGCGACCGTCGAATCCGAGCAGGAGCGACGGCTCTACGAGACGATCATCTCCAGTACTCCCGACCTCGTCTACGCGTTCGACCTCGACTACCGCTTCATATTCGCCAACGAGGCACTGCTGGAGATGTGGGGGCAAACCCTCGACGAGTCCATCGGAAAGACCCTGCTGGAACTCGGCTACGAGCCGTGGCACGCGGAGATGCACGAACGCGAGATCGACCAAGTCGTGGAGACGAAAGAACCGATCCGCGGCGAGGTGGCGTTCGAACACGCCGAACTCGGTCGCCGAATCTACGACTACATCTTCGCACCGGTACTCGACGACGAGGGGGACGTCGAAGCCATCGCCGGAACGACGCGCGATATCACCGAGCGCAAGGAGGTCGAGGAGGCGCTTCAGAAGAGCGAGGAGCGATTCCGAGCGCTGGTCACCGCGAGCTCGGATGTGGTGTATCGCATGAGTCCCGATTGGAGCGAAATGCAACAGCTCGAAGGCCAGGACTTCATCCCCGATACGCGCGAATCGACCAGCGAGTGGCTCGACAAATACATTCACCCGGACGATCAGGATCGCGTCACGGCGGCCATCGACGAAGCGATCCGGACCAAGAGCACCTTCGAGCTGGAACACCAGGTAGAGCAGGTCGATGGAAGCCTGGGCTGGACGTTCTCGCGTGCGGTACCGATGCTGGATGACGACGGAGAGATCGTCGAATGGATCGGGATGGCAAGCGACATCACCGAGCAGAAAAATCGCGAACGAGAACTCGAGCGAGCACTGGACTTGCTCGAGAAGACCGAGCGCATCGCAGACGTTGGCGGCTGGGAGATCGACGTGGAGACGCAGGACGTGTTCTGGACCGACCACATCTTCGAGCTGCTGGAGGTGGATGCTGACGAGGAGCCGCCGCTCGAGGACGCCCTCGCCATGTACCACGAGGACGATCAGCCGATCGTCGAAGAAGCCGTCGAGAACGCGCTCGAGTCCGGTGAGTCCTTCGACGTTGAGGTTCGTCTTCGGACGGCAGCCAGCGGCGATGTGCGCTGGCTGCGACTGCAAGGCGTTCCAGAGACCGTCGACGGCGAGGTTGTTTCGTTCCGCGGGGCCGCCCAGGACATCACCGAACGCAGGGAGCGCGAGCGACGGTTAGAGAAGCTGGTCGACAAACTCGAGGAGTCCAACGAACGCCTCGAACAGTTCGCCTACGCTGCTTCCCACGACCTGCAGGAGCCCCTGCGGATGGTCTCGTCCTACCTCCAGCTCATCGAAGACCGGTACGCCGATTCCCTCGACGAAGATGGCGAGGAGTTCCTCGAGTTCGCGGTCGACGGCGCCGACCGCATGCGCTCGATGATCGACGGGCTCCTCCAGTACTCCCGTGTCGATACGCGCGGTGATGCCCTCGAGGCGACCGACCTCGACGCCGTATTCGCGGACGTCCACCAGGATCTCCAGGTGAAAATCGAGGAACACGATGCCGAGATCACTGCCGACGGGCTCCCCCGCGTCATGGGCGACGCCGGGCAACTCCGCCAGCTCTTTCAGAATCTACTGGACAACGCGATCGAGTACAGCGGCGACGACCCGCCGCGAGTGCACGTCTCCGCAGAACGCCGGGGCGACGAGTGGGTGATCGCCGTCAGTGACGAGGGGATCGGCATCGACCCGGAGCAGGCCGACCGGGTGTTCGAGGTGTTCCGAAGCCTTCACAGTCAGGACGAGTACGACGGAACGGGCATCGGTCTCGCACTGTGCGAGCGGATCGTCGAGCGCCACGGCGGCGAGATCTGGGTCGACTCCGAACCCGGCGAGGGTGCGACCTTCTCATTTACGCTCCCAGCCGTCCGCAGTCCGTGAACTCGCAAATGGTACGCACATCTGCTCGTACCGATCTGCTGAACGTCCTCTATTCAGCCCCCAGTTCTTGACCTGAATGCGGCAGATTAGTGCCAGCCGAGCGATAGCGTTCACATGTACTGAACGCGGCGTTCACGGGAATTACAGATAACAGGAGAGAGAGGCACGACTTCGTCATTCAGAAATATACTCGAAATCGAATCGGGAGGTTCGGTAACTACAGATGCGAATTGAACACCGTATTGGGTGGGTATTACCGTCTTCTCACCGGATTGCGTCTCGTAGAGACGAATTAGAACGCGTCATTCAATCGCAACAAGAAACTCGTCGAGCGTCTCTATACGCTCATCCTCCTCGACTACCTCTTCATGCTGATTCGTTGTGTATCGAACGATGATAACGCCGGTATCGTTCGTATTCCGCGCACGATCGACTTGCCGGACACCTTGCCAAATTCCAGTAACCGTCACACGACCGTCCGTCGCATGATCGTATTCTCCCCCTCTCTTGACGATCACGTCCTCCTCTAAATTACGAATCTCATCTGTGTCACTCATATGTCACCTAATAGCGGTCTGCAGGCTGAATTCATCACACCTACTTCTCGAATGGGTAAAAATTTGGGGGCTAGAGTTCCGACTATCGACAACCAATCCCCGGATTTTGAAGTTTTCGAGATAAGAATAGTTAATACATTATCTGGTAGACAATCACTCATCGGATGGCCTAAACGGGTCAAAGGGATTGCTGAAATCGTTTCGAATCAGTCTTTCAATATGGATTTCCGCTCCCAACTCGTCGATCTCGTGCGCGATTCGTGTGATATCTTCCGCATCTGTCCCTAACGCCTCGAGATAGATGTTCTCTTGACCGGTCATGAACTCCCGAACTTCGATCACACCCGGAATCGCGAGAATGTCCCGTGCCAGATCTTCGCGCTTACTGATAGGGGCAGTACACGTAAAGGCGAAATGGAGATCGAGACCCGCTTCCTTGTAATCGATATCGACGCTGTACCCTCTGATGATGCCGTTCTTCTCGAGTTCTTCCATTCGATTCCTGACGGTGTTACCCGACACCCCAACTTCGGTAGCGATGTCCGTGACAGTGTTGCGAGCGTTCTCTTGAAGATGATGAAGGATACTCCGATCGACATCATCGAGCGGTGAATCGCCCATATTCAGTTTTCTTGCGGCGCGTTGAAGAGGATTATACCGAAAATGGATGGGGGCTCTCTCTGCAAGCGATGTCTGCGTTACCTGTATCGAACGACAGGTACATATCACGAGAAGTTCGCGTAGAACAGCGCTGCTGTGACTACTCCTGTGGTCACAACGGCGTTTAATAGTCTGATCGAGTAGTGATGCTGATGACGTGTGATGAGTGTGGACGGGAGATTGAGGGAAAACGGTTGTATACAGCAAGCGAGGGAAGCGACAGCGGCATTGCTGTATACCATCTGGATTGCGTCCAGAGGGAAGGATAGTTCCCCCTCTCAATTTGACAGCATTTCGCTTATTTCTTCTCCGATACTGACCGTTAGCGGAGATCACACTTGCTCGATGATCGCTACCACGAGCGTTCTACGTGATTTCGTTTGGACACGGATCAAAATCTTCAGCCGTCAACCCGAATGAGAGCCCCTTCACGCCCACACCGCACTCCTCGTACAGGCGGCGGACCGCAATTCCAATGAAATCGAAATACCACTCGTTCACTCGCTCGACATCGGTATCCCCATCGCCACTTTGCGTTTCCACCGACACAGTGATCCCCCGCTCGGTTTCATCAAGCACGATTTCCGTCCTCTCAGTGTCCTCTTCGATACGATATGCAATTCCGTCTCCGTTGTCCTCGAGCGAAACGTCCTGTAACTCTGCATTCAGAATCCACACTGGCATATCGATCCGGTCACCAGTAGCAGTATACACCGTAGTACACTCCCCGATAGCATCTCCCAACGTACCCGACATACAGAATTAGTTACCATATCAGCTGTTAAAGATGATCCCAAACTACAGTGGTTGACAATGTCGACTGTGGTTACCAGCGGACCTCATACCACGTCACTCGTACGCTACCAGCAGTTACATGGTTTCTGAGGGTGATTGCCTCACGACCGTGACCCCGTACTGGTCCTTGTTTCGGACGACAGCGCTGAATTCGCACGAATCGAGTGGTTTCCGGATAGAGGCACCGCATTGATGCCACGCGATCGCACGATATCAGCGTCGGGGGCTGACCCCACCATTTCGATCATCGATATCGAGGCTAATTTAAATCTATCGATACAGCGATTGGTGATATGTGTTAGTAATACGTATACGTTATTCAGCCTTCGATGTGGAGCGCACGCTCAGTACAGGCGGAGGCGTTACCGTTGCGACCGCGAGCGAACGGAGTGAGCGAGCGGGCCGACGACCGACCCGGAAAGCGCGGCGCGAAGCGCCGCGGTACGGCGAGCGGCAACGCCGCGAGCCAGGGGAGGGAGGAGTGCTGTTAATCACCATTTTGCCGAGCGACCGAGCGCCAGCGAGGGAGCGCAGGGCAAAATGGTGGTGGGCCTACTGATCGGCTCATTCGTTCACGTTTCGGGTGCTGGAAGCGTAAACGAAAACGTCGATCCCTCACCAGGTTCGGAGTCGACCCAGATCTCGCCCTCGTGGCGCTCGATGATTCGTCGGCAGAGTGCGAGGCCGATGCCCGTGCCGTCGTACTCCTCGTGGCTGTGGAGTCGCTGGAACACCTCGAACACCCGGTCCGTATCGTCTTGATCGATACCGATCCCCGTGTCACTGACCGAAATTAGCCACTCGTCCTCGTCACGCGTTGCGGAGATTGACACGCGGGGGTTCTGCTCGCCGCTGTACTGGAGCGCGTTGTCCAGCAGGTTCTGGAAGAGTTGGCGGAGTTGGCTGGCGTCACCGCTGACAGTCGGGAGCGATTCGGCAGTGATTTCGGCATCGGTTTCGTCGATCCGGAGACGGAGATCCGCCAACACATCGTCCAGCACCGCCTCGAGATCGACCGAGTCGAAGGATTGCCCCTGCGTTTCGACTCTGGAGTACCTAAGCAGCCCGTCGATCATCTCGCGCATGCGGTCGGCGCCGTCGACCGCGAACTCGATGAACTCTGTGGCGTCGTCGTCGAGGTCATCGCTGTACCGACGCTCGAGCAGTTGGAGGTAGCTCGTGACCATCCGTAACGGCTCTTGCAGGTCGTGGGAGGCGACGTAGGCGAACTGCTGGAGGCGCTCGTTGGACTCCTCCAACCGACGCTCGTACGTGTACCGATCGGTGATGTCGAAATGGGCAACGGCGACGTATCGCTGGCCGCTGGTCGTGAACGATGCTGCCCGCATGAGAAACCACCGTTGATCGTCGGGAGAGTGACACGGATATTCGAACTCGAAGAGCTCTCGTTCGCCCGTTAGAATCTCGGATAACCCGGCGGCAGCCGTTTGTGCCGTCTCCGTCTCCGCCTGTCTGGTGATCGTCAGATAGTTGGTTCCGATCGTATCTGCTCGAAGTTCGATGTCGTTCGCTTCGCCGAACTCCTGCCACGCGCGATTCGTATACAGGATCGTCCCTTCGTCGTCGAGGATTGCGAAGTTGATCGGAAGCGTGTTCACGGCCGCTGGAATAAGCGCCGCTGGCTCCCGATCATTCATAACTGTGTTCAGTTGACTGACGGAGATAAGGCTGTTCCCGTTCTGGTCGTCGGCGACGAACTATCTCGTGTCGTCGACTCGAGGAACTCGTCGACTCGAGCAACTCCCGATCGAGTCTCGGAACGGCCCGCTCCCCGACGAGAGCGGTCAGCAAGGGGAGATCAAGGCCGGCCGCCGGACGACCGGATCACTCGAAGACGATGTAGTCCCGGTCCTCGTTCTGGACGGAGATCCACTTCGGTTCGGTGAGTTCCCGGACGATCCACTCGCCGTGGTAGCGGCCGAGACCCGAGTCCTTGACGCCGCCGAAGGGCGCGTTGTGATCCTCGTTGATCGGCTGGTCGTTGATGTGGACCATCCCGGCCTCGATGCGGTCGGCCAGGTCGCGGGCTCGATCCTCGTCCTCGCAGAAGACCGACGCCGAGAGGCCATACTCGGTGTCGTTGGCCAGTTCGATCGCCTCGTCGTCGTCCGAGAAGGGGATCACGGGCGCGACGGGACCGAAGTGCTCGTTGCAGGCCGTCGGCATGTCGTTCGTACAGTCCGAGAGGACCGTCGGCTCGACGAACAGGCCGTCGGCCTCGCCGCCCGTCTCGAGGGTCGCGCCGGCCTCGATCGACTCCTCGGCGAAGCCGACGATGTCGTCGCGTTGGGTCTCGTTCTGAACGGGGCCGAAGGTGACGTTCTCGTCCTCAGAGGGATCGCCCGCGTTCAGCGACTCGGCGTGGTCGACCAGCAGGTCGACGTACTCGTCGTACAGGTCCTCGTGGACCAGATGGCGGTTGATCGAGATGCAGACCTGTCCCTGGTGGAAGAAGGACCCGAACGCGCCGGCGCGGGCGGCCTGCTCGAGGTCGGCCTCGTCGGTGACGACGAAGGGCGCGTTGCCGCCGAGTTCCAGCGCCGGCAGCGCGAGGCTCTCGCCGGCGTTCTTCGCGACGCCCTTGCCGACGCCCGTCGAGCCGGTAAAGGAGATGACGCGCGGGATCGGGTGGCCGGTCATCCGGTCGCCGATCTCCGACCCACGGCCGGTGACGACGTTGACGACGCCGTCGGGGACGCCGGCCGCCTCGCAGAGCTTCGCGATGAGCAGGCCGCCGGTGATCGGCGTGTCCGTCGCCGGCTTGAGGACGACGGTGTTGCCCAGCGCGATGGCGGGTGCGAGCGCGCGCAGGGAGAGGTGGAACGGGAAGTTCCACGGCGAGATGATCCCGACGACGCCCACGGGCTCGTGGACGATGTGGTTGTCCTTCCCGTCGATCGACGTGGAGGGGCGGACCTCCTCTTCGGGTGGCTCGAGGTCCAGCGCCATCTCCACGTCGCCGGTCGCCGTGCCGAACTCGCCCAGTGCACGAAAGCCCGGCGTGCCGACCTCGGTCGCCAGCAGCCCGGTGATCTCCGCGAAGTTGTCGTTGATCTCCTCGAGCAAGTTCCCGACGGTCTCGTCGCGCTCCTCGCGGGGGCGGGCCGCCCACTCGGGTTGGGCCGCCTCGGCGGCCTCGTAGGCGGCGTCGACGTCGTCTTCCGTCGCCGCCGGCACCTCGGTAAAGGGTTCCTGTTTCGCCGGGTTCTCGACCGCGATCGTCTCGCCGCTCGCGGCGTCGCGCCACTCGCCGTCGATGTACAGCTGGTTCCAGTCGGCCGCAGGCTCGAGTTTCTGGACGCTCATCCTAACTCGTTGTGTCGTTATTTTAAGGCATATACTTTCGGCAACCGGGTGCGATAGCGCGAGCAGTTTGTAACCGCATTCACTTACACCGCGTCGCGACGAATCGACGGCCACTCGACTGCAAATCGGGGTGGTAACGCCGGTCCGTTCGCTCGAGGGAGTGGAAGATATTCGCGGTTGAGCCGATACGAGACGTGCGACGAGAGTAGTGGTTCAGTGGCCACCGGAAGCGGCGTAGAGACCGGCGCTATCGTCGACGATCACACCGGTGAACGGAAGTCGGGTGGAGGGTTACTCGGTCGGAGAGCCGTCCAGCCTGGTCTCGAGACCCGGACGGAGATTTTGAAACGGCGTGTCGTCGCCGATCGTGAATTCAGCCGTCTTTCCGCACCCGTAGCACTCGAGAACGACGTCCGTGCCGTGTGCGAGGACGCTTACCTCGCCGTCACCGTCACACGCCGGACAGGAGAGCCACGTAGTGAATCGAGTACCCATGCGCGGACTCACCGAGATTCGGCTCCGGTCTCGAGGAGGGTAGTCAGCCGTCGGTCGGACAGATCACCGGGCTCGATCCGGCCGGTGGTCGAATCGTAGGCGAGCAATCCCGCCGCTTCGAGCCGAGGGAGATGCGTATGGTGGAGTGCGGTGGGAGTGACAGCTTCGTCGTCCGACGTGGGTTCGCCACTGAGGTGGTCGCTCAGTGAATCGATCGTGGTCGGTCCGCTTTGCCGGAGATATCGGAGAATGGATCGCCGCCGGGAGTCGGCAACGATCGCGAACAACTCGTCAGTGTCGATTTTCTGTGTCTGCATTTCTAGCCCCCGTACGGTTCCCCACTCGCAGAGTCGATCCGCGGAGCCCACGTACGTGATACTTCGAGGGAATTCACCCGCCATAAGTTTGCGGGTTCGTTTCCGATACCTCGTTCGAATAGCGATGTGGTGCAGATTTTCTGACGTTTGGTTGGAGTGGGTCGAACGAATCCGCACAACGAGAGGCTGTCACTTCGACTCGAGTTGCTCCTCGAGGTCCGTCCCGAAGTGATCGTAGGGCTGAACGTGGGTCGTCTTGTATATCTCACCGCGCTTGACCTCGAGACCGCACGCTTTCAGTTGCTCGTTGGTCGCGTCCAGGGTCTCCGCGTCCGCCGCGATCACTTCGACGACCACGTTGATCTCGGCGTCGAACAGTTCGTTGATACGAACGACGCCCGGGACGGTCTCGAGAACGTGTTCGACGAGGTCGGTTCGCTCGTCGGTCGACGCGTAGCACATAAACAGGTAGTGGAGCGGATACCCCGCTTCGTCGTAGTCGATCTCGGGATGATAGCCGCGGATGATTCCCGCGTCTTCCATCTTGTTGATGCGGTTTCGGACGGTAGAGGCCGCGACGCCGATCTGTTCACCGATGATTGTCGAGTTCGTACGAACCCATGTCTCTCCCGGTTCCACGCACAGTCCCAAGGAAGTGGTGCAGGAACGACGGAAAGAGCTCCGGCGCAGGGCGTACGACACCACTCGTGAGCCACGACTGTCACCGGACGACCCGGAGCCGCCTGTCGACCGACGAAAAGACATTACTATGCCGCAGGTGAATCAGTCGGATATGCCGCTTCAGACGCCGCCGTTACGTGGGCTCCACGACGAGCGTGGCGCGAAGTTCACGGAGTTTGGCGGCTGGGACATGCCGGTCGAGTTCGATTCGATCCGGACGGAACACGCGGCCGTCCGCGAGGACGTCGGCGTCTTCGACGTCTCACACATGGGACAGATCCACGTTACCGGGCCGGACGCGACCGAGTTGATGCAGCGGCTGACGTCGAACGACGTGAGTCGGCTCCACGTGGGCGACTCCCAATACGCCGCGATCACCGACGAGGAGGGAATCGTCATCGACGACACGGTCGTCTACCGACTGCCCAACGAATCCGACGAGGGCGCGGCCGACGAGGACGGCGAGGCGACTTACCTCTTCGTCCCCAACGCGGGCGCCGACGAGTCGACTCACGAGCGCTGGATCACCTACCGCAACGAGTGGGACCTCGAGGCGACCGTCGACAACAGAACCGACGAGTACGCCATGCTCGCCGTGCAGGGGCCGAACGCCGCCGCGCTGGTCGACGACGTCATCGACGAGGACGTCGCCGAGCTGGCCCGGTTCGAGGCCCAGTACGCGACGGTCGACGGCGTCGAGTGCTGGACGGCCCGGACCGGCTACACCGGCGAGGACGGCTTCGAACTGATCGTCCCGTGGTCGGCAGCCGAGGACATCTGGTCGCAGTTCGACTGCCAGCCCTGCGGACTCGGCGCCCGCGACACCCTCCGGATCGAAGCCGGCCTGTTGCTGGCCGGGCAGGATTTCGACCGCGAGTCGAATCCGCGGACGCCCTACGAGGCCGGTATCGGCTTCACCGTCGACCTCGAGACCGAGTTCGTCGGTCGGGAGGCCTTGGCGCGCGTCCGCGAGGAGGGCGTCGAGGAAGAACTGGTCGGCTTCCAGTTGATCGACCGCGGCGTCCCGCGACACGGCTACGACATCACCAACACCGAAACCCGAGTGATCGGCACCGTCACCAGCGGGACGATGAGTCCCTCGCTGGGCAAACCGATCGGACTGGGCTACGTTCCCGTCGAGTACGCCGAACCGGGGACGACGCTGCAGGTGATCGTTCGCGGCCAGTCCAAGAAAGCACGAGTCGAGACGACACCGTTCATCGATACCGTATAAGCATGAGCTTCGACATCCCCGACGACCGACGCTATCTGGAATCGCACGAGTGGGCCCTCGAGGACGACGGCACCGTCCGCGTGGGGATCACGGACTTCGCACAGGACGAACTCGGCGACGTGGTCTTCGTCGAACTCCCCGACGAGGGCGACTCGCTGACGCAGGAAGAACAGTTCGGCGTCATCGAGTCGATCAAGGCCGTCTCCGACCTCTACGCGCCGGTCAGCGGCGAGGTCGTCGCGATCAACGAGGCCCTGTTCGACGCGCCCGAACTCGTCAACGAGGACCCCTTCGGCGACGGCTGGATGCTCGAGATCGACGCCGACGACGCGAGCGAACTCGAGAACCTGCTGTCGCCCGAGGAGTACGAGGAACAGATCGCCTGAACGGCCCGAGTACCGCTATTCGAGCGTCATCAGTTTCTCGAGGATATCGTCCAGCGGCGCCGACGTGACGGCGAGCGCGTAGCCGTCGATGCGGGCGAGTTCCTCCGCGTGGTCCCAGAGTTCGTCCTCCTCGAGGCCGTGGAGGATCACGGCGTTCGGCGTCGGGTTGACGACCCGGAGCGCGATGCCGACGCCCTCGCCGCGGGTGACGTTGGTGAAGACGAGGACGCGGTTCGTGCTCTGGCCGTAGAGTCGGAAGAACTCCTCGCTCGAGAGGCGGGTGATCGCCTCGATGCTGTCGATGACCGTGTGGCCGCTGATGCGGTCGGTGCTGCCGGCGGCGATTTCGGTCGCGCCGACGTCGTCGTAGAGCTGCGCCAGCGGGATCGAAGTCGCGTACTCCCGCAGGTCGTAGACGACGTCGCTGTCGAAGCCGGCCGAAAGCACCCGGCCGTACTGTCTGATGCGGTCGCCGCCCCGGCGCTCGTCGATCGAGAGCAGCCCGTCGACGAGGCGGCGGACGACGCCGATCCCGGGGCTCTCCCGGCGGCCGCTCTCGTAATCGGAGATGACCGACGAGGAGATGTCCAGTTCCATCGCGAGATCCGTCTGCGAGATATCGAAGTCGGTCCGCCACTTGCGCAGCGTGGCGCCGGGATCGTCGCTCAGCGTGATCTCTCCGGCGATCTTCTCCGCGAGTTGCCGTTTCGGCCCACGTCCGCCCATACGCGTGGGTCGCACGGTCGATTCAAGTAGTTACTGGAGACGGCTCGCGGACTGTGTCGGTACTCGTGGGGGTGTCGGTAGGGTCGAGCGCGGGTCACCGGAGTCGATCCGAGAGCGCCGCGTACCCGACCCGCCAGCCCACCAGCAAGAGGAATCCGAACCCGGTGATGACGAGCGGGAACGGCCACGCGGCCGTCTCGCCGAACACCGACTGTCGAAGCAGGAGGCCGACGTTCGCCGCCGCGAGCCACGTGACCGACGTCACCCGCGCCGCTCGAGTCACCGACGTGAGCCGGCGCGTGTAGAACCCCACGAGGACCGCGACGAGGAGCCAGCCGATCACGAAGGGGGCGATCGTCTCGAGCGTCGGGATGGGGTCGTCGATGGGGTTCGTCCCGTGACTGAGCTGGCCGATGACCAGCAGGGTGGCCACCAGCCCGACGTCGATCGCACCGAGTCCGATCGTCTCCCGGTCGACCGTCGGAGCGCGGTCGTCCGTTCGAACTGCCGTGTCCATAGCCGTCTCTCGAGGCCGAATCCATATCGGTGTCCCGGTTCTTCGCCGTGGTGTCCCCGCGGGCTACTCGCATCGCCCCGCTGGTCGTTCGGAGATGTCATATCAAAAGAAAACTAATGAGGGATGAATACGAAGGGGTGCGTAATGGCAGTGGCCGACGACCGTCAGGCGGGCTGCGATGGGTGTGGCCGAACGGTCCCCCTCGAGGAGCTGACGGCGATCACGATGCCGGACGGCGAGCAGGTGGCCTGTTGCCCGCGGTGTGAGCCACACGCCCGCGAGGCCGCTCGGAAGTGTTCCTCGCTCGACCAGCTGCGGGCCACCTGCGACGGCTGTACCAGCACCGTCCTCGAGGCCGAACTCGAGGATATCGTGCTCGAGGACGGGACCGTTCTCTCCTGTTGTCCGGCCTGTGTAGCCGAGGCCCCCGGTAGAACGACCGAAGACGGGACGGGTAGAGAGGCGACTGAGTCGACCAATACGGCCGACGACCGCGGCGCCGACATCGAGGACCAGACCGAGACGGGCGACGAATCGCTCTGTACCCAGTGTAACGAGTGGGTCGCCGCCGAACTCTACCGCGTGACGACCGTCGACGACCGAACGGAGCGGCTCTGTCCCGACTGCAAGGCGCGCGCCGAGGACGACGGAATCGTCAAAGACGTCGACATGCGGAAAACGAAGGCTCGCGAGGTGCTCGGTGTCGAAACGGGAGCGACCGACGACGAGCTCCGCGAGGCGTTCCACCGGCAAGTCAAACGCGCCCATCCCGACCGGGAGAGCGGCAGTCGGTCCGCGTTCAAACTGGTCAGAGACGCCTACGAACGGCTCGAGGACGACTGATTAGAAGGCGACTGAGTACGAGCGACACCGCTCACTGGACGGCGTCCTCCCGGCGGACGTAGCCGATCGTCGCCGGATCGAAGTAGTACGTCGAGTCACAGTCCCCACACGTCGTTCGCAGGGGTTTACCGTGCTTGTATCGCGTCCAGAGTTTCGTCTGACCGTCCTCGATCTCGAGCGTGACCTGGTGGCCGCAGTCGGGAATCGTACACGGGAATCGAATGTACCAGTTGGGCACCGAGAGGGCGCCCAGCGGGGCGAGTTCGCTCCGCAGCCGGCTGACCAGGTTGAAGATCGTAAACGACGGGTTTTGCCGATCGATCGTCACGCCGTCGACGCCGTCGATGAAGCCTCCGCGGTGGCGCTCGTGCTCGTAGAGCGGGACGACCGGAATCCCCTTGGCCGTCGCGTAGCCGATCTCCTGGTTGATCCACCGATTATCGGCCGAGTCGTCGGTCAGCACCGCGACGACGACGTCGCTGTTCGCGACGCGCCCCTCGAGTCGTTTTCGCGAGCGACCGGACTCGACCTCCTCGAGCGCGATGTGGACGCCGAAGGGGAAGTTCTTGACCGTCGAGAACAGCTCCTGGACGAGCTCGAGGTCGCCGGGCGCGTGCGAGACGTAGATCTGTTCTCCGGTCATTTGCGATCTACGACAGGTACGTGTGTGAGACAGTATTAATCTACCTACTTTTCGGCGGCGTCCGACCGTCTCGTCTCGAGAACGCGCTGCGAGAACTCGAGGTCGTCCAGCCCGATGCCGAGCCGATCGAACCAGTCCCGCTCGACGTGCCAGTGCCCCCGGACGTCCCCGTCGGTCGTCAGCGACGTCGCCTCGAGACGCCCCGGCGACCACTCGCGTTCGGCGGCGACGTCGAGTACCGTCCGGACGACGGTACCGACCTCGCCGCTCTCCACCCCGGCCGTTTCGGAGACGGTCTCGTACTCGAGCACGAGTCCGGTCCCGTCCGGCGGCGTGACGAGGCTGTCGTCGGACAGATCAGTATCGTCCGTGTGGCCGGCGGACGGATCGGTGTCGTCCACGTCGCCCTCCGACGAATCGGCGTCGCCCACATCGCCGTCGGGCGGGCGATACTCGCAGTCGGTCACGTAGATCCCCCGGCCCATCAGCCGGTTCTCGAGTGCGACGTCGACGGGATGCGCGTCGGTCATGCAATGGGGTACCGCGAGCACGGAGAAAAGTCGTCGGACGCGGTTCCGTTGGTGCGGTCCGGTTTGCGCGGTTCAGGTGACGCGGTTCGGTTCGACCAGTCGCGAATCGATCGCGGCCGGTTCAGAGCGGTTCGACGAGGTCCTCGAGCGCCGCCTGCGGATCGTCGGCCTTCGCGACGCCGCTGGCCAGCAGGACGCCTTCGACGCCGAGGTCGCCGGCCGCGACGACGTCGTCGCCGGTGCTGATGCCGGCACCACAGAGGACCGACACCTCGCTATCGACGTTCGCGGCCGCCTCGACGGCGTCCTCGACGATATCGGGATCGGCCTGGCTGACCGGCGTTCCGGTCCCGATCAGTTCCGGCGGTTCGACGGCGACCGCGTCGGGACCGAGCGCCGCCGCGGCGCCGATCTGTTCTGCGTTGTTGGCGCAGACGACGGTCTCGAGGTCCGCGCGCTCGGCGGCGCGGACCGAGCCGTCGATATCGGCCAGTTTGAGTCGCTGCTCGGAGTGGTTGATCAGCGTCCCGACCGCCCCCGCATCGACGACCGACTCGGCCAGCGTGTGGCCGGTGTTGCTGCCGTGCTCGATCGGATCGACGTGCTGGGCCCACGTCTCGGCGCCCGTCTCGGCCACGCGTTCGATGTGGGCCGCCTGCGGGGCCACCGCGAGGCGGGCGTCGGTCGACTCGTCGACGTCGCGGACGGCTTCGGCGACCGCGACCGGATCGCAGGGGTAGGTCTTCAGGTTAACGAGGACGAACATACGAGCACAGCCTTCCGCGCGAAAGAAATAGTTTGCGAGTCGCCGACGCACGAATCGGGAGCCCGTCGCGATCGCCGACCGCCGACTGCGACGACGAACGCCTCGCTACCGCGTCAGTCCTTCCGTTTGACCACGTCACCGAGCGTGTAACTGCCCGACGAGGAGCCGCCGGACCACTCCGAGTTCTCGCTGGATCCCCCTTCGGCGTTCAGATCGACCTCGAGGAAGTTCTCGAGCTTCGACTGGACGCGGTCGCTGGGAAGCGTGTCGCCGCGTTCGATCTTCCGGATCAGGCTCGCCTTCTCGTTGAGTTCGTTGGCCAGATCCGACTGGCTCAGCCCCTTCTCCTCGCGGGCGTTGCGGACCAGATCGTCGTAGTCGGTCGCGAGTTCGTCCATGTCGTCGAACATATCCGACCGCTGCCGGGAACTCGAGCCGCCGGAGCTCGAGGACGAACTCGAGGCCGATCCGCTCGAATTCCCGCCAGAACTGGACGACGATCCCGACCCGGTCGAGTACTTCGTCGAGGTGCTCGAGCTCGAGGGTTGCTTTACCTCGGTACCGAAATCGGTACAGTTCGAACACACGTCGAGTTTCGCGCCCTCGACCTTGATTGTCTTCGGAGACGACGTCTCGGCGCCACACATCTCGCACTGGACCATGCAGGTGTCTATATCGCGGCGAGTGATAAACCATGCGGCGTACTACCGAACGAAGGCCAGTCGGCCGGTACCGAACGACCGACGGGCGGCCGGTCAGTCCAGCGCCGACCAGGAGTGGAAGAACCGCTGGAGCGCGGTCACGTGACCGACGACCGCGAGGAAGATCAGCAGCCAGCCGATCACCGTGAATCCGCCGGGACTCGCCTCCGCCAGCGGGTAGGCGAGGAAGCCGACGATACCGATGATCGCCAGCCTGTCGGCGCGGCCGACCAACCCGCCGTAGACGCGGTCGAGGCCGACCGCCTGGGCCTGCGTCCCGAGGTAGGAGGTCATCACGACGCCAGTCACGGCGGCGAAGCCCAGCAGGTAGTCCCCGATGCCCGCGGCCAAGCCGGCGATGACGACGATGTCGGCGTAGCGGTCGAGAACGTGATCGAGGAGGTCGCCCCCCGCGGAGGCGACCTGTTGTTCGCGGGCCAAGGCGCCGTCGATGATGTCGAGCCAGCCGTTGAGGAAGACCAGCGTCGCGGCTGCGACGTACCAGATCGGATCCGCGCGACCGCCCAGCGCGAACGCGGCCGCCGCGAGAACGGCCATGCCGAAGGCCAGCACGCTCACGCCGTCGGGCGTCATCCCGACGCGGTCGAATCCTTTGACGAACGGGTCGAGGAAGCCCGAGACGTACGGTCTGAGTTTGTCCAGCGTCATGTCAGGTACCCCACGAAGTCCACGTCGCCGGCGCTCGGTTCGCGCTCGCCGGTCACGACCGCCTCGAGGGCGTCCGCGACGTCGGCCGGCTCGCGCTCGGTCGTATCGATCTCGTAGACCGACTCGAGGCCGTGCTCGTCGACCGCTTCGGAGAGGATGACGTCCAGGGCCTCGCTCTCTGCGTTTTCGGTCGCCTTCGCTTCGGTCTCGCCGCGCTCGAGCAGTCGTTCCTCGAGCGTGTCCGGGTCACACCGCAACACGGCGACCCGATCGACCGCGAAGTGGTGGGCGAGGTGGGATTCGATCAGGACGTCGTCGCGGCCCTCGAGCCAGGTCGCGAGCGCGTCGAGGTCGGCCACCTTGCTCTCGCGGTCGGCGTCGACCTCCGTGTAGAGCCCCTCGTCCTCGAGGACGCGGTTGAGGTGAATCACCTCGAGGGCCGGCGCCGAGTCGTCGTCCGACTCCGGCGTCGAGTCCGCGTCCGCGGCCGAACCGTCGGCCCCGAACCGGGACTCGAGCAGTTCGCTCGCGGTCGTCTTCCCGGTGCCCGGGGTGCCGGTGACGGCGACTCTCACGTGTCGACCACCTCCGCCTCGGTGGGGTCGTCGCCGTCGTCTGCGTTGGTGGGATCGTCGCCGTCGTCCGCGTCGGGGGTATCGTCCGTACCGGGAGTCTCCTCCCCGCCGTCGGTCTCGAGGCCGAGATCCGCGAGCACCTCGTTGAGCGTCTCGACGGCGCGCTCGGTCTCCTCGGTGGTGCCACAGGTAATGCGGATACAGGCCGGCAGCCCGAAGCTCGAGCAGTCGCGGACGATGACGCCGCGTTGTTGCAGCTCCTCGGCGACCGCGGTGGCGTCGCCGACGTCGACGAGGACGAAGTTGCCCTCGCTCTCCCAGACGCGGGCGTCGATATTCTCGCGCATGGACGCGCGTGACTCGCGGGCCGTCTCGACGGTCCGCTCGACGTGTTCGTCGTCGTCGATCGCGGCGAGGCCGGCCCGACAGGCGAGTTCGCTCGCCGCGAACGGCGTGTTCACGCGGGCGTAGGCCGCGCCCCACTCGTCGGGGACGACGGCGTAGCCGAGTCGCACGCCGGCCAGCCCGTAAGCCTTCGAGAACGTCCGGAGGACGGCGATATCGTCGCGGGCGTCGAACCCGTCGCGGCCCTCGATCAGGGCGACCGCACTATCGCGGTCGGCGAACTCGCCGTAGGCCTCGTCGACCACGACCAGCGTCTCCTCGTCGGTCTCGTCGGCGAGCCGCTCGATCTCCTCGAGGGGCATCGTCGACCCCGTCGGATTGTGCGGGCTGATGACCCAGACGACCCGGTCGCCGTCGTAACTCTCGAGGACGGTGTCGGCTGTCTGTGCGAAGTCGTCTGCGCGCTCGAGGGCGTACTCCCGGACCTCGCCGTGGTGGTAGCGGGCGCTCATCCCGTAGTAGGCGAAGCCGGGCGTCGGGACGCAGACGGTGTCGTCTGGCTCGAGCGCGGCCCGGTGGAGGTAGTCGATCGCGCCGTCGCCGCCGTTGGCCAGCCAGATCTGGTCGTCCGAGACGGACCAGCGGTCGGCGATCGCGGCGGTCAGGTCGGCGTGGGCGGCTTTCGGATAGGAACTGACGCTCGAGGCGGCTTCGCGGAGCGCCACGGCGGCCGCGGGGGAGGGGCCGTGCGGGTTCTCGTTGGAGGCGAGTTTGACGAACTCCGAGGGGTCGCGCCCGAGTTCGCGGGCGACTTCCTCGATGCCTCGACCCGCCTCGTAGGCGACGTGATCGGCCAGGTCGCGCGGTTGCATACGAGCATGCTGTCGGGCGTGGGTCTTAAGAGTGCTTACCTGTCTTCGTCGCGGGGAGTTGTTCGGCCCGATCGCTGTGACTCCACGACGGTGACGGTTCAGTCCGGGAGCCGACCGATTCGCTCGAGGCCCGCGAGGAAGTCCTCGACGACCGCCAACAGAAGGAGCGTCGCGGCGAACGTCCCGAAGCGACCGCGAGAACCGCCTCGGGGTCGGCCACCGCTCTTTCAGTTACTCCGAGTCGAACGTCCACTCCCCCTCCCGCGAGTGGATCGAGAGTTCGTGGTTCTCGTACGACGCACGCACGTGATCGTAGAGTTGCGCCGTGTTGAATTCCCCTCGAGAGACCGGTGCGTTATAGCACACTATCTCGTCGCCGTCATCGTAGTTGTCGACCCACTCCTCGCTACAGACGCCGACCGTGTACTGGAGGATTTCGTAGGCCCGATCGAGGTCGTCGTGTAACTCGTCGGAGACGACCGGTTCGAGGGGCGTGTCGAACCGGTCGGCCCACTCGTCGTCGAGGATCTTCAGTTCCGGCTCGTACGGGCCTGGCTGCGATTTCGGCCAAACGCGGATGATGACGTCCTTGAACAGTTCCCCGCCTTCCGAATCACGCTTCCACGCCTCGATCGACTTCAGTTGAACGTATCCGTCGACGCCTCGATCCGACGAGACCAACGTACAGCCGGCTAGCGCACCGACCGCCGCGGCGCTAGCCGTAGACAGCATCATCCGTCTGGAGGGCATACGTCTTCGATCCGGCCGATGTATCGTAAACCTAACTAGTAGTGCTATATAGCTCCGTGGTGCGGCGCTCACTCCCGAAGGCGTTCGATCCGCTCGATCGAGTCGGCACCCTCGGAATCCTTGTCGTGACGGACGCCCTGAAACCGCGGGAAGCGCAGCGCGTAGCCCGACGAGTAGGTCGGCGAGGTCTGGATCTCCTCGTAGCCGACCTCGAAGACGACCGCGGGCTCGAGGTCGACCGCTTGTCCCTCCTCCTGCGCGATGTGTGGCTCGAGCAGTTCGGTCAACTCCGCGAGTTTCTCGTCGGTGATGCCGGTCGCGACCTTCCCGACCGTCTCCAAGTCGTCACCGTCGCGGACGGAGAGTTCGAACGTGCCGAGGAACGTCGCCCGGCGACCCTCGCCCCACTCCGCGCCGGTGACGACGCAATCGAGGGTCTCCACGTCCGGTTTGCGCTTCCGCCAGTGCTTTCCCCGCCGTCCCGGCGAGTAGGTCGAGTCGGGATCCTTGAGCATGATCCCCTCGTGGCCCGCCTCGAGGGCCCCGGCGTCGATGGACTCGATCTCGTCGGGGTCGTCGGTGGTCCAGAGCAGGGAGAGCCCCTCGATATCTCGCTCGTCGTCGACGGTCGCGTCCTCGAGGGACGCGTTGTCGTCACCGTCGGCGAGCACCGCCCGCAATCGGTCGTGGCGCGCCGTCAGCGGCTCCTCGAGCAGGTCCTCGCCGCCAGCGTGCAGGCAGTCGAAGAAGACGGGGCGAACCGTCACGTCCTCGCGGGCCTTCGCGACGTCGTGTTTCCGCCGGAAGCGCTTGAGCACCTCCTGGAAGGGGAGCGGGGCGCCGTCCTCGTCGATCGCGACGACCTCGCCGTCCAGAATCGCGGGCTCCTCGAGGGTTTCCTCGGCGAACTCGACGACTTCGGGGAGCGCGTCGGTGACGTCCTCCATGTTTCGCGAGAAGACGCGGGTTTCACCCGCCGACTCGCCGTTACCGCCGCTCGCCGGATCGTGGTGCAACTGGATTCTGGCCCCGTCGTACTTCCACTCCACGGCGGCCTCGTCCCACTCCTCGAGCGCGTCGGTCACCGTCCCCGCCTGCGCGAGCATCGCCTGAACCGGCCGCCCGACCTCGAGGGCCATCGAATCGAGTCCCTCGAGGCCCTCGTCGCGGGCGACGCGGGCCACCTGTCCGTAGTCGTTCGACACCTGCAGAGCGCGCTCGACGCGCTCCGTGGGGACGTCGAACGCCTCGCTTATCGCGTCCCTGACCGTGCCCTCGCCGACGCCGATGCGCATCTCCGAGAGGACGAGTCGGGCGAGGTAGCGGGCCTCCTCGCTCGAGCAGCGGTTGAAGAGCCCGAAGAGGAGGTCGACCTTGCGGTCCTGACTCCCCGACCCTTCGGCGGCGGCGAGGTCCGCGAGCGTGTCGGCGACCTCGCCGACGGTGAGGTCGCCGCCCGCGGTTCCGCCACCGCCGGAGCCGGAGCCGCGGTCGTCGGACCCATCGCCAGAGCTGCCGTCGTCGGACCCGCCGCCCCCCGTGAAGGCGCCGAGTCCCTGCTGGCCGCCGAAGTCGTAGCTCGCGGCCACCGCGCCGATCTCGCCGACCTCGGCCAGTCGCTCCTCGACGTCGTCGCTGCTCACGTTCGTCCCGGCCGCTCGAGCGATCGCCTCGTAACACGTCGACGGGCCGATGTCGAGTTTCGTCGAGTCCCAGGCCGGGAACACGCGTCCCTGAACGAACCGGGCGACCGTCTCGACATCGTCCCCCGCATCGTCGAGCAACTCGCTGACGAGGGCGATGCTCTCGAGGTCGGCGGGTTCGGCTTCGATCGCGGCGGCCCGGTCGGCGAACGTGGCGAACTCCATCGACGGAGTGTATCGCCGGCGGAAGTAAAACGGTTCTGAGACGGCTCGAAAACGGACAGCGGTTCCTCGAGCGTGGCTACGGAGAGCCGTTCGTCGGTCGGTGCACTCCGCCACAATGACGACTTTCAAGGCAGTCGGGTGCGCACACGGAGGTATGCCAGCAGAGGAACTCGCGGCGCGGGTCGCAGACGTGCTCGCGGTCGACGCCGAGGAGTTTCGCGAGCGAGCCGAGCGGGACGCCGCGGTGATCAAAGACGCCGTCGACGAGGGCGTCTTCGACAACCCGCAGGCCATCGTCGGCTTCGAGTACGAGTTCTACGCGGTCAAGAACGACGACTGCGCGCTCCGACGGGTTCCCCGCCGGTTGCTCGAACTCATCGGGTTCGAGAAGGAACTCGGACTCCACAACGCGGAGATGACGACCAGCCCGCAGCCGCTGAACGCCCACGGGATCGCCGCCCAGGAGTCGGAGGTCAAAGCGCGCCTGCGGACGGCGCTGAACGTCACCGACTCCGAGCGGATGCGGCTGGTCAGCGACGCGCTCTGGACGATTCCGCCGGAAGGCGAGGACGCGGCGACCTACCTCACCGACAGCGTCGAGCGGACGACGACCGACGCCGACGGCACCGAACGGTCGTTCCGGATCGCGACCAACATGAGCGACTCGGCCCGCTATCACGCGATGGCCAACACCGATCAGGCCGAGTCCGCCGGCATGTGCATCGAGGCGCCCAACGTCTCCCTGCAGGCCGATACCGTCATGCCGGAGAGCCTCATCACGTCGATTCAGCCCCACTACCAGGTGGCCCACGCGCCGGACCTCCCCGACTACTTCAACTACGCCGTGCGCGTCGCTGGCCCGCTGCTCGCACTCGGCGTCAACTCGCCGTTCTTCCCCGCGGATCTGTACGACGAGGACGCGACCGCCGACGAGATCCTCGACGAGTGCTGGATGGAACACCGGATCAGCGTCTTCGAAACCGTCCTGAACGACCCGACGACGGGCGAAGGGAAGGTCCGGTTCCCCCGCGACCTCGAGACCGTCGACGAGGCCATAGACCGGATCGCCGCCGACGACACCATCGTGCCGATGCCGGTCGAACCCGGCGAGCGCTTCGACGACCAGTTCCCCCACTTTCGGCGCAAGCACGGCACCTACTGGCGGTGGGTCCGCCCCGTCTTCGGCGGCCCGACGCGCTCGGCCGCGAACGCCCGAATCGAGTTTCGTCCCATTCCGGCCCAGCCGACCGTCCGCGACTCCGTGGCTTTCCTCGCCGCCTTCGCCGGCCTTATGGAGAGCCTCACTCGGCTCGAGCACCCCGTCGTCGAACTCGACTGGCAGATCGCCCGCGAGAACTTCTACTCGGCGATGGTCGACGGCCTCGAGGCCGAGCTAACCTGGATCACCAACGACGGGAAGGAGACGACCGACTGCCTCGCGCTCTACGAGGACCTGCTGGCCCACGCCGAGGACGGCCTGACCAACCGCGGACTGACCGAGGAGGAGGCCGCCAAGTACCTCTATCCGCTCCGGCGGCGGGTTCGGCAGGGCGTGACCCCCGCTCGCTGGAAGCACGCGCAGGTCAGCGGGACGCTCGAGGACGGGGCGTCGCTCGAGACCGCGATCGAGGAGATGCAACGCGCGTACGTCCGCCGGCAGTCGGAGACGCTGCTCGAGGGGAGCTTCGCGGACTGGATCGGCGACTAGGGCAGCGGACCCCCGACACGAGGGCCCGTTGCGAGGGCGCTCGAGGGCGAGCGAGCGGCCGAAAGCGATTAAGTACCCTCGCTCGAGAGTGTAGCGTATGGTAACCTTCCTCTCCGGAGGCACCGGAACGCCGAAGCTGTTAGACGGTGCCGCCGCCGCGTTCTCGCCGGAGGAGACCACCGTCGTCGCCAACACGGGCGACGACATCGAGCTCGGCGGGCTGTTCGTCTCGCCGGACGTCGATACGCTGCTGTTTCAGGGTGGCGGGGTACTCGATCGCGAGACGTGGTGGGGAATCGACGGCGACACGCACCGGACCAACGCGGCGCTGTCGGACATCGCCTCGGCCGCGGGACTGCCCGACGGCCCGCAGTATCTGTCCGACGACAAACAGACGGCGGGCCGGGAGATCGCGAACTGGCGGCGCTTCTCGGGGACCGGCGAGTTCATGACGATCGGCGACCGCGACCGCGCGGTCCACATCACCCGGACGAGTCTGCTCGATCAGGGCCACACGCTGAGCGAGGCGACCGAGCGACTCGCCGCCGCCTTCGGGCTGACGATAGACCTGCTGCCGATGAGCGACGATCCCGTCGCGAGCCTCGTCCACACCGACGAGGGGATGATGCACTTTCAGGAGTACTGGGTCGACCGTCGGGGCGAGCCGGCCGTCGAGACCGTCGAGTTCCGCGGCTCGTCGGACGCCGAACCCGCGCCGGGCGTCCTCGAGGCGCTCGAGGACACCGTCGTCATCGGCCCCTCGAACCCCGTCACGAGCATCGGCCCGATGCTGACGCTGCCCGGCGTCGCCGACGCGCTCGGGCAGGCGACGGTCGTCGCCGTCTCGCCGTTCCTCGGCGACGAGGCGTTCTCGGGACCCGCCGGCGACCTCATGGAAGCGGTCAACGCCGAGCCGAGCACCGAGGGGCTGGCGACGGCCTACCCCTTCGCCGACGCGTTCGTGATCGACGACGGCGACGACGCGACGTTCGACCGGCCGACGATCCAGACCGACATCCGGATCGACTCGCCGGGGGACGCCGCGCGGGTCGCACGCGCGGTCGCCGAAGCCATCGAGATCGTCGACTAATCACGAACCGATGTTCACACCCCCTCTCGCCCTCGCGAGTCTCAGCGGCGACGCCGACGCCGAGTGGGCCCGCGCCGGATCCGAGTACGCCGGCGCGGCGGTCCTCGGCGGCATCGCCGTCGACGAGGAGTCCCGCGCGGCGGCGCGGGAACTCGTCGCCCGCGAGCGCAACGAGTTCCTCCCCGACGACCCGCTGGCGTTCATCGACCGCCAGCTCGCCGGCCTCGAGGACGCGCCCGTCCAGCCGGGGTTCAACGTCCGGAGTGCGACCCCGGACCCCGTCGCCGACGCGGCGCGGATCTGCCGGGACCGGGACGCCTTCCTCGAGATCAACGCCCACTGCCGGCAGGACGAGCTCTGCGCGGTCGGCTGCGGCGAGACGCTCCTGCGCGACCGCGAGCGCCTCTCTACCTACGTCCGCCGAGCGGCCGACACCGGCGCCACCGTCGGCGTGAAGGTCCGCGCCGAGGTCTCCGGCGTCGACCTCCCCGCGCTGGCGGTCGCCCTCGAGGACGCGGGCGCCGACTACGTCCACGTCGACGCGATGGACTCCGAGTCGGTGATCGCGGACGTCGTCGACGCCACCGATCTCTTCGTCGTCGCCAACAACGGCGTCCGCGACGACGCGACCGTCCGGGAGTACGTCGAGTACGGCGCCGACGCGGTCAGCGTCGGCCGTCCCAGCGACGACCCCGCCGTGCTCGAGCGAGTTCGGGAGGCCGTGGATCGACACCTCGGGCTCGAGGCGCGGTCGTCGCGGTAACGCGCTCGAGCGGTTGGGTACTTAGACGGCCGGATTATCAGATGATCGGCTACTCAGCCACTCAGACGGCCGGGTCCTCTGATTCTCAGGCGATTAGGCTGTCCGGAAGTCGGGGAGCGCATCGATACCGGACCGTCAGATTCGTCGACCTATAATAAAGCGCCACGATATGCATGTCGAGACACTTCAGACGCGAAGACGACCCGAACGTAGAACCAGATGGGGCGACCGAACGAGTACGCAGGGAATATGCGCTGGGGCTGGCAGTGTCCCCGGTGCGACGCGGACGTATCGGTCACCAGAGACCCGGATTCGGAGACGTTCACCTGGGCGTGTCCGAGCGAGGACTGTCCGGCGGTCGGGTTCGGCTTCACCTCGCGACGCCGGGCGCGGATCGCGCTCCGGGAGTATCGCGAGGCCTATCAGGACGTCTATCGCTGATAGTGCCCAGTCGGCGTGCGGTGGCGCGCGCTGACGGGGCGCCTGAGTACTACGAAGGCGCACCGGTAACGTCGTGCGAGGGATGAGCGAGTGAAACGAGCGAATCGGCTGGGGAGAGTGTGGCGATTCCCTGTTGCCACGATAGCAGCACACTTTCCCCGTCCCAACCCGCTTCGAACCACCAGTACGCGAACCTCCAGTACGCACCTCGAGCCATCGAGTGTCGAACGATCAGAAGCACACGCCTAAACCCTCCCCGCCCGTAGCCCGATCCATGCGAACGCCGGCGCGGAACGCGGAACTGGCGCTGCTGCTCGAGGTCGCGGGCACCCCCAAGCCGGGGAACGTGGATCGCCACCGCGACCTCGAGGACCTGCGATTCGAACACTTTCTGGCGGGCGCCGTCGGGGCCCGCGAGGGGCTCGAACTGGCCGGAGACGGAGCGGCGGTCGGCGCGGCTTTCGAACGCGCCGTCGCGGGAATGGCCGAACAGGGCGGGGGCAACACCCAGTTCGGCTCGCTGCTGTTGCTCGTGCCGCTGGTCCGGGCCGCTCGCGAGGAGTTGGCCCAGCCGACCGTCGAGGCCGTCTGCGAGGACACCACCGTCGCCGACGCGGCCGACTTCTACCGGGCGTTCGACCGCGTCGACGTCTTCGTCGGCGACCCGCCCGCGGACATGGAACCGCTGGACGTCCGCCGCGGGAGCGACGCCGTCCCGGCCCTCGAGGACCGGGGGCTGACGCTGCTGGACGTGATGGAGCGCAGCGTCCCCGGCGACGACGTCGCCCGCGAGTGGGTGACCGGCTTCGAGCGCTCCTTTGCCGCCGCCGAACGGCTCGCCGACGCCGATCCGGACGCGCCGGTGACGAAGCGAACCGCCGCGGTCTTTCTGTCGCTGCTGGCCGACCGTCCCGACACGCTCGTCGCGACCCGTAGCGGCGAGGCCGTCGCCCGCGAGGTGAGCGACCGCGCGGCCGAACTGCTCGAGCGCGACGCCCTCGAGACCGACCCCGACGCGGTCGAGACCTTCGCGGACGACCTCGTCGCCCGCGGCGTCAATCCGGGGACGACCGCCGACGTCACGGCCGCGGGGCTGTTCATCGCCCTCGAGCGGGAGGCGATCGCGGTATGACCGCCGAGGAGTCGCGGCCCGACGACCGAGGCGCGCGCGACTCGAGCCCCAATGGGTCCGCTACCGCCGACTGGCCCGTTCCGCTGTCGGGAGTCACCGAAACCGTCGTGGCGACCCGCGGACCGAACGGCCTGTGGAACTTCGCGGCACTCGGGGTGTTCGCCCCCGACGGCGAGACGTGCGACGAGGACCACGCCGGTGACGACGGACCCGCCGCTAACGACGCCAGTGACGGCGGACGCGCTGCCAACGAGTACGTCACCGCGCGCACGTGGGGCCGGACCCGCACCCGAGGCAACTTTCACCGGCGGGGCGAGGGCTACGTGCAGTTCGTCGACGATCCAGTCGTCTTCGCCGACGCCGCGCTCTCGATCGTCGAGCGCGAGGAGCCGCTCCTCGAGTCCGCCAGCGCGTGGGTTCGCGTCGCCGTCGACCCCCTCGAGTCGGGGACCGACGCGGGAACCGAATGGGAGGAGTGGGCGCTCCGCCTCCTCGAGTCCGCCGTGGAGTCGACGAGGGTGCCGACCGTCGACCGCGGGTTCGGCGCCGTCGTCGAGGCGACCGTCGCCGCGTCGCGACTCGGCGTGGCGGGCTACGACGACGACGAACTCCGGGAACGCCTCGCGTACTGCGCGTCGGTCGTCGACCGCGCCGGCGGGCCGCGCGAGCGCGAGGCGCTCGAGCGCGTTCGCGAGCACGCGGAGTGGTAAGCGAGCGACGCGATCGGGCCGCCGACCGCCGGCGGCGACAGTGTCTCACGTTGCGTCCCGCGTCGCACGGTCGAAGAGAAAGGCATTAAGAGCCTCTGGACGGAACCTCCCCACATGGCAATCAAACCGGCCTACGTCAAGAAGACCGGGACCCTCCTCCTGGAGCGGTATCCGGACGCGTTTACGACCGACTTCGAACAGAACAAAGACAGCGTCAGCAAGCTCACCAACGTCGAGTCCAAGGGCGTTCGCAACCGGATCGCGGGCTACGTCACCCGGAAGAAGAGTTCCCAGGCGGCGACCGCATAAGCCGGCGCTTTTGTCTCGCGTTCACGCGCTCTCGAGCCGACGGTATCGGCGCCGCGACGCTCGCGTCGCTAGCGGGGCAGCGGTGAGCGGTCACCGTCGACGGTACCGCCGCTTTCGAGGGAGCGGCTGGACCGAAGAACCGATCGGCACCGAACGCGAGTCGTCAGTGGTCGAAGCCGGATTCCATGAAGAACGCGGCGACGAGTGCGACGAGGCCGAAGAAGCTCAGGAGCATGAGCCCGACTGCGCCCGAGACGACGCTCAGTTCCGTGCCGGTGACGGGGATGAAGCCGCCAGAATACCCCGTCCAGCCCACGAAAATCGCGGCGAGAAAGAGTATCGCCGAGACGACTGCGGCACCGGTCTGGAACAGCGAGTCGAACGGGCCGACGCCGCTCGAACTCGCGGTCGAGTTCGTCACCGGGACCACCCCGCGTCCGATCGAACCTGTAGTACGTGCATCGGTCGATAGATTTCACTCCGTTTTCTTAATGGCTTCTATGCGCGGCCGACGGGGGTCGTCGCGACTCCGGCCGAGAGTCGGCTGACCGACGCGAAGCGGCCGTCGGTCGAATCGCAAGACCAAACCCAAACGGTTTTGCGGACTCGTCCCGGAGTGCCGGAAAATGGCAGTACGAGCAGGCGTCCTCGGTGCGACCGGTGCCGTCGGACAGCGACTGATCCAGCTTCTCGATCCACACCCCGACTTCGAGATCGCAGCACTGACCGCCAGCGAATCCAGCGCGGGCAAGTCGTATCGCCAGGCCGCGAAGTGGCGCGTCGACAGCCCGATTCCGAACGACGTCGCCGACATGACCGTCCGCGAGACCGACCCCGACGACGTCCCGAACGACGTCGACCTCATCTTCTCGTCGCTCCCCTCGAGCGTCGGCGCGGAGGTCGAGCCCGGGTTCTGCGAGGCCGGCTACGTCGTCTCCTCGAACTCCTCGAACGGTCGGATGGACGACGATATTCCGCTCGTGATCCCGGAGGTCAACCCCGAACACATCGACCTGCTGGAGGTCCAGCGCGACGAGCGCGGCTGGGACGGCGCGATGGTCAAGAACCCCAACTGCTCGACGATCACCTTCGTCCCCACCCTCGCGGCGCTGACCGACTACGGCCTCGAGAAGGTCCACGTCTCGACGCTGCAGGCCGTCTCCGGCGCGGGCTACGACGGCGTCACCTCGATGGAGATCATCGACAACGCCATCCCCTACATCGGCAGCGAGGAGGACAAGCTCGAGACCGAGTCCCGGAAACTGCTCGGCGAGTTCGACGGCGCCGAACTGACCCACAACGGCATGGAGGTCGCCGCCTCCTGTAACCGCATCCCGACCATCGACGGCCACCTCGAGAACGTCTGGGTCGAGACCGAGGAGGACCTCACCGCCGACGCGGCCGCCGAGGCCATGCGCGAGTACCCGTCGCTCGACCTGCGCTCCTCGCCGGAGCCGCTCATCCACGTCTTCGAGGAACCCGACCGGCCCCAGCCCCGGATGGACCGCACGCTCGGCGGCGGAATGGCCGTCGCCGCGGGTGGCCTCCAGGAGTCGCCGTTCGGCCTCCAGTACAACTGTCTCGCACACAACACCATCCGCGGCGCCGCCGGCGCGAGCGTGCTCAACGGCGAACTGCTGCTCGATCAGGGCTACATCTAACTCCCCACTTTTCGGGACGGTCGGCGGTTCGCGACGGTCCCGTCCGCGCGGATACCTGACTGATTTGGCGGCGTGCACAAATAGGAACGCTCCCAAAGCCGGGTATGCTTCCCGTGATTTCCGATCCCGAGTCCCTGACGCCGGTCGGGGCCGCGGGATCGGCCGACGAGACGGGGTCGACGGTCGACCTCCTCGCCGATCCCCGCCGTCGGAGTATCCTCCGCTATCTCGAAGACTGCGAGGAGGCGGTCTCGCTCTCCGATCTCGCCGATCACATGACTCTCGAGGAACAGGACCACCGACGCGGCGCGATCGCCGAGTGCGGCGACGCGCTGCTGGGCACCCGCCGCCGGGTGCGGATCGCCCTGCGCCACGTCCACGTCCCGAAATTGGCGGCCGACGGCGCCGTCGACTTTAATCCCGACGAGAACACCGTCTCCCTCCGCGGGGCCGGCGCCGACCTGCTCGCGCGGGCGTGTGCCCTCGAGACGGCGGTCGATGCCGGCACGCGCAGGCCTCAGCCCCAGTAGGGTGCCGGAGAACGTCCGACCATGCCTACCGAAGAGCAGGCAGTCGGTCTCCTGACGGAACTCGGGCTGACCGAGTACGAGGCGCGCTGTTTCGTCGCGCTCTCGCGGGTCGCGACGGCGACCGCTTCGGAGATCGCCACGCTCTCGGACGTGCCGCGTTCGCGCGTCTACGACGCGGTCGACCGGCTCCACCGTCGGGGCCTAGTCGACGTCCAGCAATCCGAGCCCCGAGAGTACCGGGCGATTTCGAAGAACGCAGCCCTCGAGGCGCTCCGGGAGCAGTACGAGTCGACGATCGCGTCGGCCGACGAGGCGCTCTCGGGGCTGCGCCAGTCGAACGACCTCGAGGAGAAGGGCGCGTGGGCGATCGCCGACCACGAGCACGTCTCCAATCGAATCAACGAGTTTCTCGATGACGTCGAGGAGGAGATCTACGTCCTGCTGGCCGAGGGCGACGTGCTGGAGACCCAACTCCTCGAGGCGCTGGCGGCGGCGAGCGATCGCGGCGTCGACGTGATCGTCGAATCCGGAACCGAGGACACCGAAGAGCGGGTCGCGTCGGCGGTTCCCGACGCGACGGTCGCCGTCACGGACCTCGCGGCCGATTCGTCGACCCTCGAGACCAAGCGCTTCAGCCGAATCGTCATGGTCGATCGGCGATCGGTGCTGCTCGGCGCCGTCACCGAGCAGCCCCGCCCGGGGCAGGTCGAGGAGACGGCCATCTGGGCGAAGGGCCCGGATCACGGGCTGGTCGTCGGTCTTCGGCACATCCTCGGCGCGCGCATCGACGCGGAGGACGTCTTCGGGTGAGCGCACGGCGACACGCATAGAGCGGGCGCGTCGTGAGTCCGCGAGTCCTCGCGGAGGACCGTCAGTCGTCGCCGTGTGGCAGCGCGACGACCGGAACGGCCGCTTCTTTGACCAGTCGCCGCGCCACGCTGCCGGTCAGCAGTTCGGCGAATCGACTCCCCTCCCGGGCCGTGAAGACGACGGCGTCGACGTCGCGGTCTCGAGCCTCGGCGAAGATCTCGTCCACGACGTCGGTCCCGTACCGGATCTCCGTCTCGACCGCCGCGTCGGTGGCCTCGAGCGGCCCGCGCGCGCGCTCGAAAATCTCCTCGGCGTACTCCTCGCGCTGTTCGACCGAGGCTTTGTCCGGCGCGCCGCCGGCTTTCTCGACCACGTTGACGAGGACCGCCGTACTTCGGTCCGTGAGCAGCGGCGCCAGCGCCGCCGCGGTCCGCTCGCCGTCGTCCGGGTCGGCCACGGGGACCAGCACCGTGCCGTCGAACGTGAGCGTCATCGAGTCCCCTCCGCTCGAGGCGTCGGTCCGCGAGCCGTCGGCGCTCGAGTCGTCGCTCGGTCGGGCGCGGTCGCGGACCCGCGACCGACGCGTACTGTCCGTTTCATAGCGGCTCTTCGAGCTACCGGGTGAAAAAACCGCAGCAGACGGCGCCTCCTCGCCAGGGACCGGACGATGGAGGGCCGGACGATGAGGGGCCGGTCGTTGCGGGGGCGGTCGATGCAGAGCCGGACGGTTCGGGGCAGAACCGGATTTCGGGTAGAACCGGGTTCAGGGCAGGACCTGATTCTCGAGTTCCGCGTCGGGGTCGTCGGCGAACCGGCGGGCGTTCTCGGCGACGATGTCGGCCAGTCGCTCGTAGTACTCGGGCGTGTGCCCCGCGTTGTGGGGCGTGATCTGGACGTTCTCGAAGGTCCACAGCGGGTGGTCCTCGGGCAGCGGTTCGGGATCGGTGACGTCCAGCGAGGCGCCGCGGATCCAGTTCGAGCGCAGCGCCGCGACCAGCGCGTCGGTGTCGACGACCGGGCCGCGGGCGATATTGACCAGCACGGCGTCGGGATTCATCGTCACGAACGCCTCGTGATCGAGCAGCCCGCGCGTGGTCTCCGTGAGCGGACACGCCAGCACGAGGTAGTCGGTCCGCGCGAGCGCGTCGTCGAACGCCTCCCCCTCGAAGCCGATCACCTCGTCGGTCGGGCCGCCCTTCTCCGGCGTGTAGCGGACGCCGATCGTCTCCACGCCGAAGGGGTCGAGGCGCTCGCAGACCGACTGGCCGATCGCGCCCAGTCCGACGACCGTCACCGTCGACCCCTGCAACTCGTGGGCCTGGTAGTGGCGCCACTCCCGGCGGCGCTGCTGGCGCTCGGCGACGTGGAACCGCCGGGTGAAGTGCAGTATCGCCCCCAGCACGTGCTCGCCGATGTTCGGGCCGTGGACGCCCGAGGCGTTCGTGACCGCGACGCCCCGCTCCTCGAACGTCTCGAGAGGGAGGTGACCGGTCCCCGCGTAGGCGCAGGCGAACACCTCGAGGGCGTCGGCGGCCGCGACCATGTCCTCGTCGACGGTCATTCCAGTGACGAACGGGGCGTTCGCGATTTTCTCGCGCTCCGCGGCGGGCGTGCGCGCGAGTTCGACCGTCAGCTCCGGGATTCGCTCGCGGATCGCGGCGGCGTACTCCTCGACTGGCATGCCGTGGGTGCCCGTCCGGAGGACGAGCACGTCCGGCGCGTCGGCGTCGCTCATGTTCGGTGAGTCGTCCAGGGGTTTCAAAAGCGTTCGTCTCCCGGCACTGCTATCGATCGGTGTGGACAGGGAGAACGAATATCGAAAAACGAGTCGGCGTTCTGCTATCGGTGGAGTAGTATAGAACAGTTCGAACACCCTCCCTACAAGAACATACCCCGCTCGGCTGCGGAACCGGCGTGCGGTGGCGCGCGCTGTCGAGCGGTCCGAGTGACGACGAGGACCGCTCGAGGATATTGCGCGAGGGATGAGTGAGCGAGAGCGCGGCGCTACGCGCCGCGGACGCGAACGGCGTTAGCCGTGAGCGCGAGCGAACGAATCGGCTAGGGAGGGCGTGGTGACTCACTGTTGCCACGGTAGCAGGACGCTTCGTTTCATCCGCCGCTCCAATCGCAGCGCCGTTCCATTCGTATGTTGTAGTGAACGTATCGTTCAGTCCGAATGGGTCGAATGAAACGATATGGGCAATCGTACTATGGCACCTCATCGTGGCAACGGGGAATCGCCACGTCCTCCCCAACCGATTCGCTCACTGGGTTCGCTCGTCCCTCGCGCAATTCCGTCGGAGCCCCTCGCTGTCGCTCACGGTTCACTTCGTTCACCGTTCGCACCTCGCTTCGCTCGGTCTTCCGACAGCGCGCGCCACCGGAAAACGAGTCGAGGGCTCGAGCGAGAGACGAACCCCCCGACGAACGGAAATTCACTCGCAGTTTTTATAACGGCTCGTTGAGTCCAAACGGCGTATGGAACGCGTAGACGTCGCGATCGTCGGTGGCGGGCCCGCGGGGGCGTCCGCAGCCGAGCGGGCCGCGGCCCACGGCGCCGAGACCGTCCTCTTCGAACAGGGCGTCCCGCGGGAGGACCGCGAGGGACTCGGGCCGGACTCGACCGACGCCGCCGGCATGCTCGACTACTGGATCGACATCATGGAGTTCGACTACCGGGAAATCCCCGACGACGTCATTCTGCGGGAACTCGAGGGAACCGAGTTCGTCGGCCCCTCGACGTCGGTCGAACTGCGGACGACGGGGATGGAGGCGACCTACCCGAAGTTCGGCTACACCTTCCACCGCGCGCGGATGGACGACTGGCTCTACGAGCGCGCCACCGACGCCGGCGCCGACCTCCGGGTCGGCACGGGCGTCAAGGACCTCGAGACCGACCTCCGCGCCTCGAGCCCGAAGGGGCCGACCCACACGCTGACCCTCTCGAACGGCGACCGGATCGAAGCCCAGTACGTCGTGCTGGCCGACGGCCCGCAGCGCCGCATCACGCTGGATGCGCTCGACCAGTTCACGGCGCCGGGGCGCAGCGTCTCCGACTACCTCTCGCCCCCCGAAGCGAATCACATCGCCTACCAGGAGTATCGGGAGTTCCCCGAGGAACTGTTCGAGGAGTTCGAGGACACCCTCACGTTCTGGTGGGGGTACATGCCCGGCGAGACTGCCTACCCGTGGATCTTCCCCAACGACGGCACCGTCGCCCGCGTCGGCCTGACGATGCCCATCGGGATGGAACTCGGGGACGTCAGAAATCCCGGGGCCTACAGACTCCTGCGACCCGACGACGAGCGGCTGCCCTCCGGGTCGGAGTACATCCGCCGCCTGCTCGAGCAGGAGTACGGCGACGAGTACGACATCGAGAAGGACATCCCGCGCGTCGAGGACCGCGGAAAGTCCAAGGGGACCGAGACCTACCCGATCTCCTCGACGCGGCCGATCGAGTCGCCCGTCGGCGCCAACATCGCCGTCGCGGGCGGCGCGATGGGCACGACCTCCGCGTTCCACGAGGGCGGCTACCACGTCGCCGTCCGAACGGGGAAGATCGCCGGCCGACTCGCCGCGACCGACTCCCTCGAGGGCTACAACGACCTCTGGAAGGACGCGATCGGCGACGAGATCCTGCGCAACGTCGCCTTCGCGGACATCGTCGCCGACTACGAACCCCACGACTGGGACCGGACGTTCTCGGTGGTCAACGAGATGCAACGCGGGGCCGGCGGCGGCAACCTGATCAGCCGCGGCTACACGGCCGGACTGGGCGCCTCGAAGGTCCTCCTCCAGTACAAGCGCCGCAAGTACGCCTACCGCGACGGGGGCTACGTCCAGTTGCGCGAGGACGAGTACTTCTACTGACGACGGGCGGCCGCCGCGGAGTCACCCGACGCGGTCGGGTTCCCATCCGGTTGGAGGAAAACCAGCACTTAGGAAGGGGCCGGTCTTACGATCACCCGTGCCATCGATCGACAGCGAACGCGCTCGTCGATACCTCGCCGGCGGGTGCGTCTCCGGACTCGGTCTCCTGATCCTGCTCGTCCCGCTCTACGACATCTGGGACGACCTCCGCAACCTCTCGTGGAGCCTGCTGTGGACGCTGCTCGAGAACAGCGCGCTGCTCGTCCTCGCGTTCGGGCTCGTCCTCGCGGGAGCGTGGATCGTTCGGCTGGAGTGGGAGACCGAGTACGTCGTGACCGTCGCGAAGTGGAACCTCCTCGTCGGCGGGCTGATCGCGCTGTTGTTCCTGTGGATCGTCGCGATCCAGCTCCGCGTGATGGCGGAGCCGAAACCGTACGCGCTCGCGCTCAACGGCGTCCTCTTCGGGATCGTCGCCGCCTTCGGCATCGGCGTCTACAACGCCAACCAGCGGCGGTACACCGACGAACTCCGAGAGCGAGAACGAGAACTCCAGCGGATGTACGACCGGATATCGGCATCCGAACGCCGATACCGGACGCTCGCCGAGCGGTTCCCCGACGGAATCGTCGCGTTGTTCGACGACCAACCGCGGTTCTCCCTCGCGGCGGGCGAGGCGTTCGACCGACTCCCGATCGATCCGGCGGACCTCAACGAGCAGACCCCTCGAGAGGCGTTCGGCGACGACGTCGCCGAGACCGTGGAACCGGCCATCCGGGACGCTCTGGACGGCGACCGAGAGCGGGTCGAGATCGAGTACGCCGACCGGCACTGGCTCGTCCGAACGATCCCCGTCACCGACGACGACGGCGCGGTGGTCGCGGGGATGTTGATGGTCCAAGATGTCACCGACCTCATCACGTATCAGCGACGACTCGAGGACTCGAACGAACGGCTCGAACAGTTCGCGTACGCCGTCTCCCACGACCTCCAGGAACCCCTGCGGATGGTCTCGAGCTACCTCGAGTTGCTCGAGGACCGATACGGCGACGAACTCGGCGCGGACGGCCGGGAGTTCGTCGACTACGCGACCGACGGCGCCGAGCGGATGAGAGAGATGATCGACGGCCTCCTCGCGTACTCCCGCGTCGAGACGCAGGGCGACTCGCTGGGGCCGGTCGATCTGGACGCCGTGCTCGCGGACGTCCGGACGGACCTTCAGGTGAAACTCGAGGAGTACGACGCCGACCTCACCGTCGAGAACCTGCCGCGCGTCGAGGGCGACGCCAGCCAGCTCCGGCAGGTGTTCCAGAACCTGCTGGAGAACGCCCTCGAGTACAGCGGCGACGGGCCGCCGCGCATTCACGTCTCCGCGAAGACCGACGGCGCGGAGTGGATCGTGTCGGTACGGGACGACGGGATCGGTCTCGACCCGGATCAGGCCGACCGTATCTTCCAGATTTTCGAACGACTGCACACGAACGAAGAACACGCGGGGACGGGGATCGGACTCGCGCTCTGTCGTCGCATCGTCGAACGACACGGCGGCGAGATCTGGGTCGACTCGGAACCCGGCGAGGGGACGACGTTCTCCTTTACGCTCCCCGCGCTGTCGGACGACCGCGAGTCGGTCGGTCAGTAGTCGCGGATCCACACCGATCGGTAGTCGAGGCCCTGTACGAATCCCTTACCGGTGCGTAATCGGTGACCCTTTTTCCGCCTTCGCGTTGGAGGGCCGATATGGCTCGGCGCAGCGACGCGAGCGATTCGAGCGACGACGCCGATTCGTCGCTCGAGCCGACACCCCTCCGGAGCGACGGCGGCGGACACGGCGTCTCGAGCGACGGAGCGACGGCCGAACGCGCGGATCCGGACGGGCCGGTCGGCCCCGACAGTCCCCACGAACCCGACGTCGACCACGACGAGCACGAACACCGCAGTCGCTGGCCCCTGATCGGCGCCGCCGGGGCGACTGGACTCTACGGCGGCGTCGCGATCGCGATCCTGGGCAACGAGACGGGGCTCGTCCCACCGCTCGTCGGCGGCGGACTCGCCGTCGTCGGGGCGATCGTCCTGCTGGCCGGGATCGCCGGCTGGGTCGACGAGGCGTTTCTCGCCGGGCGAACGTCCACGTCCCGCGACTCGTACGTCTCGACGACGCTGCTCTTTCTCACGACCGACGTCTCGACGTTCGGCGCGCTGTTTATCTACTACTTCTTCGTCAGGGTCGGGACGTGGCCGCCCGAGGAACTGCCGCCCCTGCTTGGCTCGCTCGTGGTCGTCAACACCCTACTCCTGCTCGCCAGCAGCGTCACGTTCCACTACGCCCACGAGGCCCTCGAGGACGGCAATCGACGGCGCTTCCTCGGCCTGCTCGGGACGACGCTCGCGCTCGGGGTCGTCTTCCTCGGCGGACAGGTCTACGAGTACTACGAGTTCGTCGTCCACGAGGGGTTCACCCTCGGTAGCGGCGTCTTCGGGAGCGCCTTCTTCGCGTTGACCGGCCTCCACGGGTTCCACGTCGCGCTCGGCGTCGGCGGCATCGCCGTGCTGGTCTGGCGGGCGCTCCGAGGCCACTACGGCCCCGACCGCGACACCTCCGTCGCGACCGTCTCGCTGTACTGGCACTTCGTGGACGTCGTCTGGGTGTTCCTCGTGCTCGTCCTCTACGTCGGCGCGGCCGTCTGATCGAACCGCGAGACGACGCCGCGGAACCGGCCGGTAACGGTGTTCCCGCGCCAGCGGCACTCTCGCGGACCGCTACGGGCCGTCGCCGCCGGCTTCGCGCTCTTCCTCGAGGAGGCGAAGCGTCTGCTCGTCGCAGTCACAGAACGCCGTCTGTCCGAGCGGTTTCCGCGTGCCGTCGGGCCAGACGTAGACGATGCCGATCCTGCCACAGCGCGCACACCTCGCCGCGGCGCGTCGCCGCTCGCCGTTTTCGACCACCGTATTCACCTCGGGCGGCGTACCACAGCCAGTCGGGAAAAACCCCAGTGAGGCTGACGACCCGCTGTCGTCGATGGACAGCCCATCAGCCTCACTGCTCGACGCCGACGGTGACGTACCGGCGACTCGCATCCGACGGCGCGTCCTGAACGCCACCGAGGGAGAGTGAATCGCCAGACTGGAGGGGGCGGGAGTCCGACTCGCCGCCGCCCCCGTCGGCGGTCGTGAACAGCAGGGCCTGGAGGGACGGCGCGGCGTCGTACGCGACGACGTAGCCGAACGCGTCCTCGAGACCGCTGGGTTGCCGGTCGACGGCGTCACGGACCGTGACTCGACTGTTCGGTATATACTGGTACGCGCGCATCACGCCCCGTTCGACCGTCCGGTCCGCCGGTCCGGCCGGATCGCGAGGCGTCTCCGCCGCTGCTCCTGTACTCGAGGTCCCAACGAGTGTGCTCGTCGACACGAGGCTGTACTTGAGGAACGTTCGTCGCGCCGTCGATCCTGACGTATCCTTTCGCATGTGTACTCTGCCGTCCATCCGACTATCGGCGTTGAAATAATGATTGGCCATGTCGATACAACGGGAGCACTGGCAAGTGACAGCATTATCTCCGTAGCGCTGGCCAGAATCGGGTGGATGTTCTTCCAAGAACCGGAACTCCAGTACGAGGTCACCGTCGAAGAACCGGATCCGCACTTCGCGAAACTTCTCCAGCAGGCGATCGGTGGGCAGGAAGGCGAGATGCGCGTCGCGATGCAGTACATGTTCCAGGCGTGGGCCCTCCCCGAAGGCTACGAGCAGTATCGGAACCTGTTGATGGAGACCGCCGCCGAGGAACTCGGCCACATCGAGATGCTCGCCACCGCGGTCACCAAGAACCTCCGCGGGTCGGCCAAGCAGATGGGCGACGAGGCGCAGGAGACAGCGGCGACGGCCGCGGCGATGACCGGCCAGAACCCCCGCCAGTTCCTGTCTGCGGGCGAGTCTGCGATGCCCGTCGACAGCAACGGCGTCCCCTTCACCGGCAACTACATCGTCGCGTCGGGGAACCTCGCCGGCGACCTCTACGCGAACGTGATGTCCGAGGCGACCGGTCGCACCCTCGCGACGCGGCTCTACGAGTACACCGACGACCCCGGCATGAAGGACATGCTGGCCTACCTCATCGCTCGGGACACCATGCACCAGAACCAGTGGCTCGAGGCCCTCGAGTCGCTGGACGACCCGGTTCCCGTTCCCGCGAGCTTCCCGCAGGAACAGGAGAACCAGGAGTACAACTACGCCTTCATGTCGACCAGACGCGAACAGCAGCCCGATCCGGGCTACCCCTGGACGCAAGGCGAGTCGCCGGACGGCAAGGGGCAGTTCTCCTACCTCCCCGAGCAGCCGGGTGACGGAGAGGTCATCGCACCCCAGCCGAGTCCGATGACCAACGATACGCCGAACCGACCCGACGACGAGGCGGCGAGCGACTCGAACGCGACCGGTACGTCGAGCGACGGAAGCTCGAACACCACCGACGACTCGAACAAGTAAGCCGAGCGCGAGCGGCCGACCGAGACGCGGTTCCGCCGAGAGGCCCCGGTCGCGACGCACCCCCGTCTTCGACCCGATCGCTCGTCCGCCCTATCGCCGCATTCGTTCCTCGAAGCCCGCCAGCTTCCGGTAGATCGGGGGCGTCAACACGCCGCCGATCCCCACGAGGATCGCTACCGCACCGATCGGGAACAGCAACGGCCGCACCTCGAGACAGGAGTTCTGCGACGTGATCTGGACGTAGTAGCGCTCCCCTTCGTACTCGACGACCGTTCCCTCGAGGAACGCCGCCCGGTTCTCGAGTTCGCCGGCGACTTTCCCCTCTTGGAGTGGGCTGTCGATCGCTTCCTCGAGGGCCCGCCGTTCGGCCGCCGAGAGCTGGTCGGCGGGCGTTTCTTCGATCGTCGCCAGCGATTCGTCGTACTCGTCGGCGGGCGTCGCCGTGATCGTCGGCTCGCCGCACAGTCCGACGCCGTCCTGAACGACCACGTAGCCGCCGACGATCGAGAGTGGCAGGCCGACGGCGATCAGGACGACGCCGAGAAAGGGAGCGGCGTAGGTCAACAGCAGGGACTCCGAGGACGCGGTCGGCTCGACCGGACCGGTGTCGTCCGTGGCGGGCGGCTCGTCCGCGTCGGCCGGCGAAGCGTCGTCGTCGCTCATCGCGGCCCCTCCGGTGACGTCGGTCGGCGACCGCCGAGGTACGTGATGATCCCGGCGAGCCCCAGCCCGTAGATCCAGTGAGCGAGCAGGACGAAGATGAGGTACGTCACCAGCTCGAGCCCGGTCTGGCCGGTGTAGAACGCGATGGCGAAGCCCGACGCGATGACCGTCGCGTACCACAGCCCCGTGACGAAGGTGAGTTCGCCCGGCAGGTACTCACCCAGCGACAGGAACAGCAGGGGCCAGACCGTCATCCCGCCGAAGAGGAAGAGTCCGTACCCGAGCAGGAGGTTCTCGGGCAGGCCCACGAGCGTTGCGAGACTCGCGAAGGACGCGAGGTCGAACACGCCCAGCAGGACGGCGACGGCGAGCACGCCGGACATGAGGACGGCGCCGACGAGCCCGCCGGCTGCACCCACACCAGCGTCGTTCGCGGCCCGCCGAGCGACCGGCACGATTCGGCCGTACAGCGACGGCGGGCGCTCCTCCTGAGCCGGGACGTACGACGGGCGGACCTCGTCGGGTTCGCTCGGCGGGATTCCGTGCTCGCGCTCGAGTCGGTCCTCGAACCACTGCCACTCGGGCGTGAACTGTTCGGTCGCCTTGAGTTCCCACGGATCCGCCGTCTCGATCGGCGCCCCCTGAAAGTACGACCAAATCATGTTGTAGAGCCACATGAGGACGCTGATCCCGATGAGAAAGGCACCGACGGTCGCGACGACGTGCAGCGCCGAGAACTCCGGCGGATACGTCGCGTACCGGCGGGGGTGCTCGAGAAAGCCGAGCGCCATCAGCGTCATGAACGTGAGTGCGGCGCCGACGACGAGCAGCGACGACTGGAAGATCGCGAGTCGTCGGTCGTACATCCGGCCGGTGAGCATGGGGTACCAGTAGTAGCTGGCGGCGAACATCATGAGCGGGATGATCCCCATGAGGATGAGGTGGAAGTGGCCGACGACGTAGTAGGTGCCGTGGTAGATGATGTCGACCGGGATGACGGCGAGGAAGATGCCGGTGACGCCGCCGACGATGAACAGGCCGATCGAGCCGACGCAGAGGACCGTGGGTGCGGCCAGTCGGACGTCGCCGTTCCACATCGTGGTGATCCAGTTGAACACCTTGATCGCGCTGGGAACGGCGATGGCGATCGAGGTAGCCATGAAACTCGCCCGGATACGGGGGTCCACGCCGGTCACGAACATGTGGTGGGCCCAGACGCCAAAGGAGAGGACGCCGATCGCGATCGTCGAGTAGACGATGAACTTGAACCCGAACAGCTTGCGACCGACGAACTTCGGCAGGATGAGGCTCATCAGCCCGGTTGCCGGCAAGAAGATGATGTACACCTCCGGGTGGCCCCAGAACCACAGCAAGTGCTGCCAGAGGATGGGACCACCCCCCTCGACGGCGAAGAACGTCGTCCCGAAGTTGCGGTCGAACAGCAACATGAGCAGGGCCGTGCCGAGCAGCGGGAACGCGAAGACGATGATCGCGCTCGTGATGAGCATGTTCCACGAAAAGATATCGAGGTTCGCCCAGCCGATCGATTCGTCGCGCTCGTAGATCACCGTCGTGATGAAGTTGATCGCCCCGATCGTGGTAGCGATGCCACTCAAGTGGAGCCCGAGGAGGAGGAAATTCGTCTGGGGATTCGGAGCCAGCGACAGGGGCGGATACATCGTCCACCCGATCGCCGGCTCCTGAAACGCTAACAGCACCGACAGCCAATCGTTCGGGACGACGATCGCGAGTATCCCTCCCGTCACTTCGGCCACGATCCCCAGGCGAGCGAGTAACAGCGACGGGGGCAACAGCCAGAACCCGATCGCGTTCAATCGCGGAAACGCCATGTCGTCCGCCCCGATCAACAGCGGCAGGAAGTAGTTTCCAATTCCGAAGAAGACGGGCGTCACGAAGAAGATCAGCATCGTCAGCCCGTGCATCGTGAACAACTCGTTGTACGTCTGCTCCGTCCAGAGGTTCGCCTCCGGCGTCAGCAGGTGCGTTCGAATCATCATCGCGTCGATCCCGCCCCAGATCGCCGCGACGGTGCCGAACGCGATGTAGAGCATCCCGATCTCGCGGTGGTTCGTCGTCGTCGTCCAGCGCACCGCGGCCGCCTTCAGGTCGGCGAGACCGACTCCTCGCTGGCGGCCCGTCGCGTACCCCCCGTCCGGCGACGGATCGCCCCGCTTCCGGCGCGCCAGACGAATCGTTAGCAGACAGCCGACCAGGACGATTCCGAACAACGAAACCTCCGCGAGCGCACGGTTCATCGACGCCCGTCACCTCCACTCCCTCGACCGCACTGCTCGTCGCCGTGCATAGCGGGAGGCACATCACCGATCCAAATAAAAATGGAGTGGCGAACCCGTGACTGTCATCGGTTTTGACCCGCCTTCCCAGTACAGCGTTCGTCTACACTCATACGGAGCCGTGACTGTCCGGTTTTCGATGGCCACCGTATATCACGCCGGTCGTTGAACGACCGCCAATGAGCCGTCGACGGACGCTCGGCGCAGGCTGCGTCGCACTACTCGCGTATCTCGTCGCAATACCCGGTACGGTCGCCGCCCAGTCGCCCAACCGCGAACTGATCGACGGCCTCGAGTACCAGTTGCTCTACGTCGCCTTGCCCCTGACCCTGTTCGTCCTGATGATTCTGGTCTACGCGGCCGTCAAGTTCCACGACAACGACGACCCCCAGCCCACCACGGAGGATCCGGCCCTCGAGATCACCTGGACCGCCGCGACGGCGATCATCCTCCTGTTCGTCGGCCTCTCGGGCTACACCGTTCTCGTCAACCCGTACGTCTCGCCGTCGCAGGCCCTCGAGTCCGACAATCGGAGTCAGGAAGGGTTCGACTCCTTCGAGGACCTTCCCGACACCGGGGACGAAGAGGTCCACGTCCGCGGCTACCAGTGGGAGTGGCAGGCGACCTATCCCGAAGCGAACGTCACGACGGAGAACCAGATCGTGATCCCGGCGAACGAAGACGTGACGTTTTGGCTCACCACGGACGACGTCATTCACTCGCTTTTCGCGCCGGATCTCGGTATCAAACAGGACGCGTTCCCCGGCGATTACACGCGCGCTCGGACCACCGTCGACGAACCGGGCCGCTACGACGTCGTCTGTGCTGAGTTCTGTGGCGCCGGCCACTCGCGGATGGAGGGGGAAATCGTCGTCGTCGACCGCGAAACGTACGATCAGTGGCTCGAGGAGAACGAAGGGACCGTCGCCGAGGCACCCGATCCAGGGTGAGACATCGCCGAAGAGTTAAACGAGCCCCACACCTAGGGAGCCTGCGTGCCTCTAGTCCCCGGCCGAGCAGACCCACTCGGGTGCGATGACAGCACGGCGAACCCGGGCACGCGATACACCGGTGGGTTTCCCCACCCGATCGGGGAGCACGTCAGCTCCTCCGCCCGGCACGAGGGTTAGCCAGCCGACGCGGCGTGCCGCCTCGGAATGACGCTGGACGTTAGTGTTCCGGGCGATACGCGTTCACGCGAACGACGGTGCGATTTTCACGTACTGAGAAAGGCGGTAACCGTGTAGTAGTGTTTGGTATTATTTACCATGCTGGCGTACCGCCAGTGTCACCCGTTCCGATTCCCACCCCCGAAGTCCCCGTCGTTTCGCCGGTACGGCGGGGGCGAAATTCCCCGCGCAATGCGCTCGAAGAGAGACGTTACCGCTCGTCAAGCAAACCGACACCGAGCGCGGATTACTGGTGCTCGGTCTTCGAAGACGGTAACGGCTCACTATAGAGGAACGACTCTCGCGACGAGCCGGTAATGGGGATGTCGTCTTCGGTCGCTCTGGCCTGGGCCGCCGTCTCACGAATCTCGTCGAACTCGTCGTCGACGATCACGTCGCCCGTTCGGCCGTCGTACTCCACGATTCCGTTGTCGGCGAGTTCCGGAATGTGGCTGTGAAGCAGCGAGGTCGTCACTCGCTGCGTCTGTTCTTCGGTGACGTCGTCGATTCGGGTGTTCGATTCCCAGGCGGCGATCTGAATGGCGAGTCGCTCGATGTTCGCGTGGTCGTTGTCCAGAAAGTAGTACAGGACGTATCGACGGCGCGACTCGGAGAGGAGTCCGTAAGCGGCGTCCAGAGAGAGGTCTGCCGATTCCATACTGCAGTGTCTCTCACACACTCGAATAAGCCCCGCTCCAAAAGAATTTGGGAGCATTTGGACAGGTGTGATCCGATCGCCGACGAGTTCCGAAAATATGAATATCCGAGCGAGCGCCGCTGCTCGTCGGGCGAAAAACCGGGACGGCTCCGAGTGACGGAGGCGTCCCTCTTGAGTTGTGAAATGGAGTATGAATGGGTGGCGGCGAATCGGGTCTCCCAGAGGCTCGCGCACTCCAGTACTCACCGAAACGCAGGCGGGCTTATCTTCCGTGTTCGGGATGGGTACGGGAGGAACCCCGCCGCTGTGGCCGCCGAACGCCGATCAACGGAATCGAACCGTCGCCATACCAATATCGGTCTCGGCTAGTGTCTCGTGTCTCTGACCGTTGTGTACGTGTAGTCCAGTTTGCGTCCGGACCCGTTCACCGCGTCACGGATCCAATGCGATTGTAGTATGAATGTGTGGCTTGGCCGGTTAGTGCTCGCGGGCTCAACACCTCGTTGCCTTGGTGCGTACACCCCGAGTCTATCGAACTCGTCTTCTACGAGTGGCCTCGGTGGTTCCTCTTTTCCAGGTGGGTTTCGAGCTTAGATGCGTTCAGCTCTTACCCCGTGGTGCGTCGCTGCCCGGCACGTGCTCTTTCGAACAGCCGGTACACGAGTGGCGCCCATTCGTAGTTCCTCTCGTACTATACGAACGTTCCTGTCAGGAACCTCACACCCCCAATAGATAGCAGCCGACCTGTCTCACGACGGTCTAAACCCAGCTCACGACCTCCTTTAATAGGCGAACAACCTCACCCTTGCCTGCTTCTGCACAGGCAGGATGGAGGGAACCGACATCGAGGTAGCAAGCCACCCGGTCGATATGTGCTCTTGCGGGTGACGACTCTGTTATCCCTAAGGTAGCTTTTCTGTCAGCAATCGCCCGCATCAAGCAGGCTGATTGGTTCGCTAGACCACGCTTTCGCGTCAGCGTCGATCGTTGTGTTCGACACTGTCAGGCTTCCGTATGCTCTTGCGCTCTTTCTCGGGTCTCCGACCCGAGTGAGGAAACCTTGGGGCGCGCTCGATATCTTTTCAAGCGCGTACCGCCCCAGTCAAACTGCCCGGCTACCAGTGTCCTCCGCCAGGAGTGAGAGTCGCAGTCACCATCGGGTAGTATTTCAATGCTGGCTCGGTGGCCCGCTAGCGCGGGTACCTGTGTAGCGCCTCCTACCTATGCTGCACAATGGCGACCACGTCTCAGTGACAGCCTGCAGTAAAGCTCTATAGGGTCTTCGCTTCCCCTTGGGGGTCTCCAGACTCCGCACTGGAACGTACAGTTCACCGGGCCCAACGTTGGGACAGTGGCGCTCTCATTGATCCATTCATGCAAGCCGCTACTGAAGCGGCAAGGTACTACGCTACCTTAAGAGGGTCATAGTTACCCCCGCCGTTAACGGGTCCTTCGTCCCATTGTACTGGGTGTTCAGATACCCGCACTGGGCAGGATTCAGTGACCGTACGAGTCCTTACGGATTTGCGGTCACCTATGTTGTTACTAGACAGTTGGAGCGCCCGAGTCACTGCGACCTGCCTCTTTCCGAGGCAGGCATCCCTTATTGCGAACGTACGGGACTAACTTGCCGAATTCCCTAACGTCGGTTGCTCCCGACAGACCTTGGCTTTCGCCGCCACGAGTACCTGTGTCGGATCTCGGTACGGACAGTGTGCTCGCCTTTTCACGGGCTCTAGGTTGACCTCTCTTGCGCTATCCAGCCTTTCGGTCGCTTCGTGCCATTACGGCTTCCACGACGTTCGACTGTTCGACCGGGCGAATGCCCGGCAGAGGCGACCCCAAAGCGTCGGCTTTGAGTGCACACTGGCATAGGACTATTAACCTATTTCCCTGTTGTCAGCTTCGACTTACGGGCTGACTTAGGACCGGCTAACCCTCAGCTGATTAGCATTGCTGAGGAACCCTTACTCGTTCGGCCGTCGGGGTTCTCACCCGACTAACGCTGCTACTATGACCAGGATTTTCGTTACTGAACGGTCCACACGACCTCTCGGCCGTGCTTCCATCCGAACAGAACGCCAACCTACGGGATCACTCGATCAAGAGTGCCGCTAGGTCTCGGTGGTGGACTTGAGCCCCGATCATTTTGGGCGCCTCAAACCTCGGCCGGTAAGCTGTTACGCTTTTCTTAGAGGGTAGCTGCTTCTAAGCTCACCTCCCGGCTGTCTAGGGCTTGAGACCACCTTCGATCGCACTTAGTCCACACTTGGGGACCTTAACCCAGCTCTGGGTTGTCTCCCTCACGGTACACAGGCTTACCCCGCGCACCGGACTCCCTGCGTCGAACGGCGTTTGTAGGTTTGGAGTTGGACAGGGGGGCGCACTCCTCTCGGAGTGCGGTCCCCCAATCCGTCGCTCTACCCCACAAACTACCTCGGCAGAGGTCATGCTTCGACATGTTTCGGTTGGAACCAGCTGTTTCCGGATTCGATGGGCCTTTCACCCCTAGACATAGGTCACGCGAGGGTATTGTAGGACACCAACGCTAGCGGGCCTCCACGTGGCTTTCGCCACGCTTCACCCTGCCCATGCCTAGATCATCCGGTTTCGGGTCGTGCCCGTTTGACTCCCCGCACTTGAATACGGCGGCCCTCGTGCAAAGCACTGCGGCCATGTCGGTTTCCCTACGCCTTCCCCGATGATCGGGTTAGACTCGTCAAACAGGCACACTCCCTGGTTCGTTTTTCAAAACGTACGACAGAACACCGGCTTCCCAAACTTCCTACTTGAGGCTCGCGCCTGGTTCGTTTCGTCCGGGACCTTTCGTGCCCTGTCGCTCCATCGCCAACTGATTTCACGCCCTATTGCACCTCCCTTCGTGGGGTGCTTTTCAGCGTTCGCTCACGCTACTTGTTCGCTATCGGTCTTGAGGAGTGTTTAGTCTTCGCGGTCGATGCCCGCGATATTCACGAGGGATATCCAACCCCCGATACTCTGGAGCTGACTCGTTCCTTACTCGTCGACGGTACGGGACTGTCACCCTGTTTCGTGCTCTGTTCCAAGAGACTTCGCGTCGCCGTTCGGAAAGTGATCGTCAGTCCGAACACCACATTGCCCGTGAGGGCTTCGGTTTGGACTCTGTCGCCTTCATTCGCCATTACTAACGACATCGCGTTTGCTTTCTTTTCCTGTCGATACTAAGATGTTTCAATTCTCGACGTTCCCCATTGCGCGAAGCAATTGCGGTGGGGATTCCCATTCGGAGATCCTGAGTTCTTCGCCTCCGTGCGGCTCCCTCAGGCTTATCGCAGCTTGGCACGTCCTTCTTCAGCTCTCAAGCCGAGCGATCCACCAGCTGGCACAGTAGCCACGTTCATCGGATCGGCGATTGCGAGATGCAATCACGTATGTGACCCGGGAACGGGTCCAGTGGACGCCTGGACTACACGTACACACGGTCTCATCTGCACGCCGTAGACGCGGCGTGCATTAACCCTTCCCAGCCACGTTTACACGGGCTGGTGCATCGGTTTGCGTTCGGATTAGATCGGAAGTGCCTGTCCCACTTAAGGGACACGATCCCGATCCGCTCCGAGTCATGGACCCACAGGGATTCGAACCCTGGGCATCCTCCTTGCAAAGGAGGCACTCTACCACTGAGCTATGGGCCCACCCCTACCGAGCCGTCACGGCTCGGTAGGGAGCGAAATGTTAGCCTTGGTAGTTCAAAGGTGCCCGATCGGCCGAACGGATGGTCGATCGAACGTGGACTGCGTGGCGCGACGCGCCACGACTTGTGGGCTGGGGCGGCGCCCCAGTCCCGGTCTGTGGAGGTGATCCAGCCGCAGATTCCCCTACGGCTACCTTGTTACGACTTAAGCCCCCTTGCGGAGCCCAGATTCGACCGGCGTTGCGCCGGCCTCATCCGGACCCCACTCGGGTGCTTTGACGGGCGGTGTGTGCAAGGAGCAGGGACGTATTCACCGCGCCCTTCTGAGGCGCGATTACTACCGAATCCAGCTTCATGAGGGCGAGTTTCAGCCCTCAATCCGAACTACGACCGAGTTTCGGAGATTAGCGCCCCCTTTCGGGGTTGCATCCCACTGTCTCGGCCATTGTAGCCCGCGTGTCGCCCAGCACATTCGGGGCATACTGACCTACCGTTGCCCATTCCTTCCTCCAGTTTGGCACTGGCAGTCTCCCTAATGTACCCAACCACCGCAAGGGTGTTGCTGGCAATTAGGGACGTGGGTCTCGCTCGTTGCCTGACTTAACAGGACGCCTCACGGTACGAGCTGACGGCGGCCATGCACCTCCTCTCAGTGACTCCAGTAAGCTCATCACACTGACCTTCACAGTACACTGTCGATGCTGGTGAGATGTCCGGCGTTGAGTCCAATTAAACCGCAGGCTCCTCCGGTTGTAGTGCTCCCCCGCCAATTCCTTTAAGTTTCATCCTTGCGGACGTACTTCCCAGGCGGTCTGCTTCACGGCTTCCCTACGGCACAGCACAGGCTCGTAGCCTGTGCCACACCTAGCAGACATCGTTTACAGCTCGGACTACCCGGGTATCTAATCCGGTTCGTGACCCGAGCTTTCGTCCCTCACCGTCGGATCCGTCTTCCAGAGGCGCTTTCGCCACCGGTGGTCCGTCCAGGATTACGGGATTTCACTCCTACCCCGGACGTACCCCTCTGGTCTTCCGGTCCCAAGCCATCCAGTTTCCACCGGACGCCCGCGCGTTAAGCGCGCGGATTTCCCGATGGACTTGGCTGGCCAGCTACGGACGCTTTAGGCCCAATAATAGCGGTCATCACTCGTGCTGCCGGTATTACCGCGGCGGCTGGCACCGGTCTTGCCCAGCACTTATTCTGCGACCACCTTACGGTCGCGAAAAGCGAGGACTATATGCCCTCGCACTCGGAGTCCCCTTATCGCACTGGCGTGCAGTGTAAAGGTTTCGCGCCTGCTGCGCCCCGTAGGGCCCGGTATCTTGTCTCAGATACCGTCTCCGGGCTCTTGCTCTCACAACCCGTACCGATTATTGGCACGGTGGGCCGTTACCCCACCGTCTACCTAATCGGCCGCAGCCACATCCTATGGCGCCGGAGCGTTTCGAATTCCCGGCAGTTCCAGCCTGGGAATCCTATTCCGAATTAGCCTCAGTTTCCCGAGGTTGTTCGGATCCATAGGGTAGTTTGGCCACGTGTTACTGAGCTATCTGCTACGAGTCTAAACTCGTACAACTAGCATGGCTAAATCGGACTCCAATAGCAATGACCTCCGGCAGGATCAACCGGAATGCTATCTGTTCTCCCCGTGAGGGGAGGGTCTGTTGGCGGTGAATGTTGGTACACACTCACACATGGGTCCACGTTCGGTGACCGTTGATCGCCGACCGATCGGGCGTCACCGAACTACCAAGGCTAACATCAGATTCCATCTGTACGGCGGACCGCAGGGGTGGAATCCTCATCTCCTTCGGACCTATTCGTAAGCCGTCCGGGGTACATAACCCCTTCGGACTGCGAGCGGTCCGAGATGACGGAACGAGTTGAACGTCCCGTCGATCACGCGTTTGTTGCGTTCATATCCCAACACCCTGTTACACTTAAGGGCATCGGATCGTCCCGCCGCCGGAAACCGCATCCGGCGGGGACTTCCGCGCATCTCAACGGAGGTGCCCGCATCATATAAGGGCATCGCACTGCGACGACGACCAACCGAAGCCGGCCGAGCGCAGTGCGAGTTCCCTCGAGAGCCCGAGCCATCGAACCGACGACTCGAGACGAGCGGTGGGATACAGTGCCTGCCTCCGTGCCGGGTGTCGGCCGGAGGGGACGCGGCGGCGTGGGCCGCGTCGTTTGCATTCACTTCGAAATCCCGGCGCGTACATAAGGCCGTCGTCTCGAGCGCCGTCTGCACCGTGTTGATCATCCTCGCGGGACTGTCGTGCACGGGAGAACGTCGCGACGGCTCGGAAGGGGCTGCTCGCCTCGAGCGACCGGTTGAAGCGCTATCGTCGTCGGGGAGAGTCCTCGAACGAACGATCCGCACCGAGCGCTTTCTCGACGAGCCGTTTGCATCCCCGCAGCAGATCCCGGAGGACGGGCGCGCCGTCGTAGAGCCAGAGCAACGCCGCGAAGCCCGTGAGTCCGAGCTGGAGCCAGACGTAGGTCGGGAGATCACCGGCGAGCAGTTCCGACCGGTAGCGGCCGAAATAGTACAGGAAGTTCGCGAGGAAGCCGGTGTTGGCGTCGCCGGCATCGAGGGTCACGATCGGCCAGAGCACGAGTTCGGGGAGGAACACGTCCTCGCGGACGTAGGAGTCGACCACGTCGCCGGGCAAGTGGACGAGATACCCCAGGCTGAAGGCGAGCGCCGATCGCGGCCGGTTCGCGGACCGAGCGACCACGCCGACGACGGTCGAGAGGGTGATGGCGAAGAAGATCGAGTGCCCAACGGCGTAGCCGGCGTCGAAGACGCCGAACTGCCACGCGAGGGGTTTGTCGATGAGGTCCGGCAGGACGGAGGCGAAGACGACGGCGAACGCCTCGAGTCCGCCGGGCGAGTCGCGATACACCGCGTGACAGAGCAACGAGTAGACGAGATAGCCGACGATCGCGTGTTCCCACGGCCACATACGAGGCAGGTGCGGCGACCGGTGGATAGTTATGCGGCACTTGTCTCCCCGAAACGGTCATCGCGGCGACCGGTCGCCGCCGAAGGCGGCGCTCGAGTCGGGCAGTTCGAGCGAGTCGCGGTAGCATGGGCCGGATACGAGCGGCGTGCGATCGACACGATTTAGCGACCGGCGTCGTACGATGGCGTATGGATCGATCGGGGTTCGTCAAACTCTCCGTCGTCGGGATCGGACTCGTGGTACTGAGTTTCTTCGTCCGCGGGTTCAGTCAGCTCCTGTTCGGCCGGGGCGTCGCGGACGTCCTGCAGGCGCCGTTCGCGATCGCCGGGTTCCTGATCATCGTCTACCTGTTCGTCAGGGCGACCCTCGACGCCGTCGGCGTCTGGGCCGTCGAGGACGGGGACGCGTAGCGCCCGCGTGGTCGGAAGGAAACCGTTTTTCGCACACCCCGCGAACGTGCAGCCATGACAGTAGCCGTGCAGGAACTCGCCGACCTCGGTCCGGCCGACCGCGCCGCCTTCTTCGAGCGCGACGCCGGTATCGAGGCGGTCAGAGGAGACGTCCGCGAAATCGTCGAGCAGGTGCGCGAGGAGGGCGACGTCGCCGTCCGCGAGTTCACGAGCGAGTTCGACGACGTCGAGCTCGGGAACATCGAGATCACGGACGCGTGCGAGCGCGCGTACGAGAACATCGAAGATGACCTGCGCGAGGCGATCGAGACGGCCGCGGCCAACGTCCGGGAGTTCCACGAGGCGCAACGCCCCGAGGACTGGCGCGAGGAGTTCGGGCCCGGCCGAGAACTCGGCCGCCGATTCCGCCCGATCGAGCGGGTCGGCGCCTACGTTCCGGGCGGGTCTGCGGCCTACCCCTCGAGTGCGATCATGACCGTCGTTCCGGCGGTCGTCGCGGGCGTCGACCACGTCGCGGTCGTCACGCCGCCGGCCGACGAGCTGAATCCCGCGACGCTGGCGGCGATCCACGTCGCGGGCGCGGACGCGGTCTACAGCGTCGGCGGCGCGCAGGCGATCGCGGGCCTGGCCTACGGCACCGAGACGATCACGCGGGTCCAGAAGATCGTCGGTCCCGGAAACAGGTGGGTCACGGCCGCGAAAGCCGAAGTTCGAGGTGACGTCGAGATCGACTTCCTCGCGGGACCCAGCGAGGTGGTCGTCGTGGCCGACGAGACCGCCGATCCGGACCTCGTCGCGGCGGAACTGGTCGCCCAGGCCGAGCACGATCCGAACGCGTCGGTCGTCGCCGTCACGGCCGACGCGGGGACCGCGGACGCCGTCGCCGCGGCCGTCGACGAGCAGGCTCACGCGCGCGAGCGCGAAGACGTGATCCGAGAAGCGCTCGAGAACGACGCCAGCGGCGTCCTCCTGGCGCGGTCGATGAGCGAGGCGATCCTCTTCACCGAGGAGTACGCGCCCGAACACCTCTCGATCGTCACCGACGACGAAGACGCGGTGCTCGAGCGCATCGACAGCGCGGGCAGCGTCTTCCTGGGTCCGAACACGCCCGTCGCCGCGGGCGACTACGCCAGCGGGACGAACCACGTGCTGCCGACCAACGGCGGCGCGCGCCTGACCGGAGGGCTCTCCGTCGAAACGTTCCTCCGGTCGACCACGGTCCAGCGCCTCTCCGCCGAAGGGCTCTCGGACCTCGGGGAGACGATTACCACGCTCGCCGACGCCGAAGGCCTCGAGGCCCACGCGGCGAGCGTCCGCCGACGGCTCGAGGACGGGGTGGACGACGAGACGTAATCGAGGCTTACGTCGACCGCGCGGCGAATCGTGTGTACCAACCGAGTTTTTACGGTGCTGGGGACTAGAGTTTGAGGTAGGATGCCACGGCGTGAGTGCAACCGTGAGCGCGATCGCGAGTCGGTAGTCGATCCGACCGACAGGTGCGTGCTCGAGCGAAACTACGATTACGCACAGAAGAACGTCCGACTCCTCTCGATGTGGTACGAGTGCGAGCCGAAACGGATGCTCGAGTTGCTGGCCAAATACGACATCGAACTGTCGCGAAACGACGAACGGCAGTTCGGCACGTACTATCGATCGGTACAGCAGCACGCGAACAGCTTCGGCGAATAGCTGCCGCGGACTGTCGGGCGGGGCGCGGGCCGATCGCGTTCGGATCGATCGTCGAACGACCAGCGACAGCGCCCGCTCCGACGACCGGCGAGCGAGCGGACGGGATCGGTGGCGTCACAGTTAACACCGTCGCGCCGGAAGATGTACGCATGAGCACGGACAGTGTGGATAGCGGGGACGCGCAGACCCAACCCGAAATCGAAGTGACCGAAGAGGCGGCCGAGCAGGCGCTGTCCCTGCTCGAGAGCGAAGGGCTCGACGACGACGTCGCCGGACTTCGGCTCTTCGTCCAGCAGGGCGGCTGTGCGGGGCTGTCCTACGGGATGCGGTTCGACGACGCACCGGACGAGGACGACACGATCTACGAACACCACGACCTCCGGGTGTTCGTCGATCCGGCCAGCCTGAAGTACATCGAGGGAAGCGTTCTGGACTACGAGAGCGGCCTGCAGGCGGAAGGGTTCCACGTGGACAACCCCAACGTCGTCAGCGAGTGCGGGTGTGGCGAATCGTTCCGGACGTAAGGCCCGTCGACCGTCCCACGCCGTCCGCTGCTTTTTCTGCCGATCACAAGCGTGAAAAGCGGTGAGCGGGCTCGATCCGAGCCTACTCCTCGAGTTCGAACGCGACGGTGACCTCGGCCTGATACTGGCGCCCCTCGACGCCGGCCAGTTCGACGCCGAACTCGTCGACTTCGATCCAGTAGACGTTCTGGAGGGTGTCCTCCGCGCGGTCGATGGCGTCGTCCGCGGCGTCGTCGAAACTCTCCGTGCTCGTGCCGATCAGCGTGATCTTCTTGAAGACCATTGCCCGTGGGCGTACACCGTTGTTCGCCTTCAATATATGGCTAGTGATGGCAAATAACACGGAATGTGATACGACGAGAACGCGAGCGACGGAACGTCGAAGACGAGGTCCGTGGAGACGGGCGCTACTCGAGCGGGAAGGGAGACACCGCCACCGTCTCGCAGCGCTCAATCGGCCCGCGCCTCGAAGCGGTCGCGGATCGCACCGGAGACGCCCGTGAGGTACGCGCCGCCCCACAGCGCGACGATGAGGCCGCCGATGGAGTTGAATACGAAGTCGAGCATCGTGTCGGCGAGCCCGTACTGCGTGAGGACGGGGTTCATGCCGAGCGCGTCGGCCGCGAGTGCGATAGCGAACTCGAGGACCTCCCAGAGGACGCCGAAGGCGAGGACGAAAAGCAGGATAAACACCGCGACGAACCGACGCGGGAAGTAGATACCGTCGGCGTGCTCGTGGAGCGCGCGGACGGTGGCGTAGCCGACGCCGGCGACCAGCGAGGCCGACAGCGCGTGAGTCATGTGATCCCACCACCAGACCTGGCTGTAGAGGGTAACGGTGGCGCCCGGCAGCCCGACGGTCCCGAAGGCGTGGAGGAAGACGGCCGTGGTGATCCAGAGCGTCAGCCGCGGGTCCATCGGGATCTCGTAGTCGCGCTCGAGCAGCGGCGGGAGCTGGGTCACGAGCAGTGCGACGCCGGTGTTGATCACGATCCCGCCGTTCCCGCGCTCGATGCCGACGAACAGCATCCCGATCAGCCCGATCTCCATGAGGTGCGTGAGCTGGCGCTGGCGGTGCTGGGACGGGAGCCGGCTCGCGAGGTTACGCATCGTCGACCTCCGGGACCGGCTGGGCCCCACCGGGAAGACGCCGTTCGGGGCGGACGAACCGTCTGAAGTACAGTTCGAAGACGACGCCGGCGCCGAGCCCGGCGACGGTCGAGTAGACGAACTCCCACATCACCGCGTCGTGGTCGGCGGTAAACGGGACGCCCAGCGTCTGGGCGGCGCTCCACCTGAGCAGCGCCCACAGCCCCGCCGCGGCCATCGTCGTGACGGCGACGAAGACGACGGCGAAACCGGGCGTCATCCGAACGGTGGTAAACGACTGGAGTTCGACGGCGATCACGAGCGCGACGGCCGCGACCGAGAGGTACGACGCGAAGTGGCCGGTCAGCCGGTCGGCACCGACGGCCATTCCGAGGACCGGGAGCGCCGCGAGCAGGAGGACCTCCCACGGGAGCATGGCCAGCGACGAGCGAAACGCAATCGGAGGGAGTACAGCCAGGGCGATGAGCGCCGCCGCGAACGTCGCCCACAGAAACCCGCCCGTCACGAGCTCGGCGACGCCGATGGCCGCGATCGCGACGACTAACACCCACGCGATCGCCGCGTTCGTCCGGCCGTCGGCGATCAGTCCTTCGAGTTGAGCCTGAGACACAGTGTTCCGTATCGACTGATCTCATAAAAGCGTATGTTGTCCGTGGTTGAGATGTCGGTCCGAGGACCGGTCGGTCACGGGGCGATGGCAACCAGATAGACCGCGCCGAAGGCGGCCAGTGCGACGGTCACGGCCGCCAGCGCGGTCACGCCGACCTCCAGCAGCGTCTCGAGTTCGGGTCGGTCGCGACGGCTCACGGAGGCGGCGGTAGCGGTCGGCGTCTCCCGGATCGCGCCACAGATGATCCCGACGGCGAGGATGGAGAAGACGAAGTGATAGGAGACCGCCAGCGTCGGCGGCGTCACCGCGAGCGCGGCGACGCCGTAGGCCGCCCCGACGCCGGCCCGCCGATCGACGGCCGCGAGGATCGATCGGTCGGTGAGCCGACAGACGACCGCGAGCGCGAACCAGATCGTCGCGAGTTCGATCGCGAACGCGCCGAGCAGGTGCAGCGTCGGGTCGGCGTGGAGGACGACCCGCGACTCGAGGACGGGGGAGCCGAAGGGGAAGAACCAGTCGGGCGGCGACCCGGTCACGAGGTCGCCCCACGGGTGCGACCAGAGCCCCCAGAGCGCGGCGACGGCGACCGCTGCCGGCGACAGCGTCGAGCGGTGAGCGATCGCGCGAGCGACGACCCAGCCGCTGACGGCGAACAGCCCCGTGACGAGCGCGCCGACGGGACCGTCCCAGACGAGCGCGATCGCGACGAGCGCAGCGAGGACGGCGATCCCGACCGACCGGGCGAGCCGGGGACGACGGGAAGAGCCGCGGACGGCGAGCAGGCCGAACGCCGGCGCGGCGACCGCGGCGACGACCAGCGAGTGCGTGACCGAGCGGTGGACGCCGCGGCTCGCGTCCCAGAAGGCGGCCGAGGCGCCGAGTGCGCCGTCGCCGAGTTGCCACTCGAGGAGACCGACGAGGGCGTAGGCGACGTCGATGTCGGGGATGGCGGCGAACGCGCCGGCCACGCTCCCGACGAAGAGGGCTCGACGAGGCTCCCAGCCTCTCCAGTCGGCGACGAGCGCCGCGACGGCGAACGCGAGGAGCGCGTGACCGACGAACACGATGTATCGGCTATGCGGTGAGTTGGCTTAAACGACTCGCAGCCACGACGCACGGTTGCATTCCCCATATCGGACGACGCCGCGTCGACCGGAGATCACATTCGGAACCGATACTCGGAGCGCGAGAGTTGATTCGGGCGGCCGAAGGCTTGTAATTCGCCGATGTCGGTACCTCTTTGCGGATGGCACGTGCACACACGCCCATGGCCGAGGAACTGTCGAAGGAGACGGATCGAGCGCCGTCCGTCGGCGAACTCACACCGCCGGATCGAACGCTGATGGGACCGGGTCCGAGCGACGTCCACCCGCGCGTGCTCCGGGCGATGACGACGCCGCTGGTGGGCCACCTCGACCCGTCGTTCGTCGAGATCATGGACGAGGTGCAGGAACTCCTGCGCTACACCTTCCGGACGGACAACCAGTGGACGATCCCGGTCTCGGGAACCGGCTCGGCGGCGATGGAGGCCGCGATCGGAAACGTCGTCGAACCGGGCGACACCATGCTCGTCCCGACGAACGGCTACTTCGGCGGTCGAATGGCCTCGATGGCCGAGCGCGCGGGCGGCGAGGTCGTCGAGGTCGACGCACCGTGGGGCGAACCGCTCGATCCCGACGACGTCGCCGACGCGTTGGCCGACCACGACCCCGACGTCTTCGGCTTCGTCCACGCCGAGACCAGCACTGGCGTACTCCAGCCCGACGTCCCCGAACTCACCGCGGCGGCCCACGACCACGACGCGCTGGTCATCGCCGATACCGTCACCTCGCTGGGCGGCGTCGAACTGCGCGTCGACGAGTGGGACATCGACGTCGCCTACTCCGGGCCCCAGAAGTGTCTCTCCTGTCCGCCGGGCGCGAGTCCCCTCACGCTCTCGGACGAGGCGATGGACAAAGTTCTCGCGCGCGAGGAAGAGCCGCGGTCGTGGTATCTGGACCTCTCCTTGCTCGAGGGCTACTGGGGCGACGAACGCGCCTACCACCACACGGCGCCGATCACGAACGTCTACGCGCTCCGGGAGGCGCTGCGACTGGTTGCCGAGGAAGGCATCGAGGAGCGCTGGGCCCGCCACGAACGCCTCGCGGGGGCGCTGAAAGCCGGCGTCGAGGCGATGGGCCTCGAGATGAACGCGCCCGACGAGTACTGGCTGCCCAGCTTAAACGCCGTCCGCGTCCCCGACGGAATCGACGACGGCGCGGTCTGCGACGAACTGATCGAGCGCTACGACCTCGAGGTCGCCAGCGGACTCGGCGATCTGGAGGGGGAGATCTTCCGGATCGGCTGTATGGGCCACTCGGCGCGGCCGGAGAACGTCATCTACGTCGTGACGGCGCTGGGCGACGTCCTCGAGTCGATGGGCGCGGCCGTCGATCCCGGTGCCGGCGTCTCGGCGACGCGGAACGCGCTCGAAGAATAGCGGAGTCGGCTCGGTTTTTCGGTGCGGTACTAGGCGGATACTCGTGGTCCTGGCGGGGCGCGTTCGACCTGATACTCCTCCCCGTCGACGACGATGATCGCCCACTCGTAGTCCGGATCGACGCTCAGGAGCTTGTTCTCGAGGTCGTCGGCGTCCTCGGGTTGGGCGACGAAGCAGTGGAACTGTCCAGACTCGGACGGTAACTCGCCCGTCTCGAGGACGGTACTGACGTGGACGACTTTCCACTCGCGTTCGGCGCGGAACTCGGGGCCGTTTCCTTCGACGGTGTACCCAAGCTCTGCGAAGATCGACCTGGCCTGCTCGACGAGTCGCATGTTAACAGGACCCATTCGATACGTAGGTTCGGGGGCATCGACCATAAATGTTGGCACCCAACAAGAAGGAGCCGCGCCTTCCCAAAAGGTTGGAATTGTACCGGGATAACAGGTTATATATCTGGACTGTATGGCTGAATTAGTGGTCGGCCACCGCCTGTTCGTAGGAATACACGTCGAGTCGGTGACCCACGCGGGATCGTCCGTCACGGGGACGGCCGCGAGTTCGGTCGGTCGCGAGTCGGTACCGGCAGCGTGTCACTCGTGGGCGGCGTCCCACTCCGTCGGCTTCCGAAAGTTGCCACAGCGGTTGCACTTGATGCGGCCCATCGAGTCCATCGCGTTGTCGAAGCTGTCGCAGTTCGCACAGAACCAGCCGTATCGCCGCTCGGCGTCGCGAGACTCGTAGGCGACGAGAAACGGTCCCTTCGAGCCGCGGTCCCCGTCGGTCTCGGACACGTAGACGGTCGTGCCGTCGTCAGTCGACCGTGATTGCATACCTCCGGATAGCGTCGCTCGCGGTAAATGACTGTCTGTCCGTCCGTCCGATCACCGGCCGTCCGACGATCCCGTGGCACACGTTCACAGCCGTGACTGTCCTAACTGAAAGGTTTACCCGGGCGGGAATCGTTCGTGCGAATAATGTCGCTGGTCGTGGTCCCCGTTCGGTATCCGCTGACGAAACACTCGAAGCGAACACTCGAGCGGGCAATCGAAATCGCTCGCGAACGGGAAGCCGCGTTGACGGTCCTGCACGTCGATCTCTACCAGAACGGGCGGAAAGTAACCCGGGTCGACCTGAAAACCGCCACCGAGAAGGCGTTCGGACGGCTCGAGAACGCCCGCTACGTGGTTCGAACGGGGTTTCTGGTCGAAGAGAGCATCCTCGACGAGGTGGCGGCCGAGGGTGCCGACGCCGTCGTCATCGGGACCCAGCAGGCGAGTCGCCTGCGACGGATCTTCCGACGGTTTACCGACAATCCGAACATCGATCAGTACCTGCGGACCCACCTCGACTGCGAGGTCATCACGGTCGAAAGCGCCCACGCCTGAGTCGCCGTTTTCTCACTCCGCGCCCGCGTCGCGCACGACGAACACCGGAATCGACGCGTTGTCGACGACCCGCTCCGAGACGCTGCCCAGCGAGGCGACCTTCTCCCGGGGGCTCTTCCCGCGAGTCCCGATGACGATCAGGTCGATCCCGCGCTCGTCGGCGTACTCGAGGATCGCCTTCGACGGGGTCCCCTTCCGGACCTCGCCGACCGTCTCCAGCCCGCGGTCGGCCGCCGCGTCTTCGACGTCGGCGACGGCATCGCGACCCTCCGCCTCGAGCGACCGCTCGAGTTCGGGTCCCGTCTCGTCGGTGGCCGCGGCGGTGACCCGGCTGTCGACTACGTACAGCGCGTGGACCGTCGCGGCGTCGCGCTCGGCGATCGGCAGCCCGTGAGTCAGCGTCTCCGAAATCGTCTCGCTCCCGTCGGTCGGAATGAGGATGTCGTCGTACATCTGTCGACTACCCCCGACTTCGCGGGGAAAGCGGATAAAGGACGGCCCCCGTTTCGGGTCGGTGGGAGACGATGACTCGAGTCACGGTGAGTGGTCGACGCATCGAAGCAGCGACCGCGAGAATCGAACCAAGCCCCAGCGTCACCGATCGCCCGACTCGCCGGCCTCGGTTCCGTCCTCGGCGTCCGGGCGGGTGCCCGGTTCGACGGGCGAATCGGCGGTCGGTCGCCGGGCGTCGCCGTCGTCGACGGCCACTCGTGCGACGCCGCTGGTCTCGTCGAAGACGTGGTGGCGTCGCGGGTAGGCGAACTCGACGTCGATATCCGCGTATCGCTCGCGGAGCGCAGTCTGCACCTCCGAGCGGGCGATGTTCAGCTTGTAGGGGTGTTTGACCCAGAAGAAGAGCTCGAGTGCGATCCCGTGATCTCCGTACTCGGCGATATTACAGAGCGGCGCCGCGCCGTACCGCGCGCTGCCGATCCGAATGTCCGGCCCGCCGGAGATGACTATATCGACGCTGCGCGCGGCCCGCTCTGCCTGGCGTCGCGCGGCCTTGAGGTCGCTGCCGTAGGTGATGTCGAATCCGAGCGAGATCCGGGTTCGCTCGTCTTCGGCGGAGAAGTTGATCACGTCACGTTCCTGAATGGCGGAGTTCGGGATCACGATGAACGTGTTCTGGAGGGTGAAGATCTTGGTGTACCGAATGGTGATGTCCTCGACGAACCCGCGGTGGCCTTGGTCGGGGACCTCTATCATGTCGCCGATCTCGTAGGGCCGATCGGCGAGCACGAAGAAGCCGTTGATCAGGCTCCCGACCAGCGGTGCGAGGACGACTGCGACGACCGCCGAGATGACGGTCACCGAGAGGAGGATCTGCGTGTCGCCGACGCCGAGAATGCCCGCGGCGACGAACAGGGAGAGCAACAGCACCGAGAGTCTGACGGCCCGAAGGACGGTCCTGGTGACGCTGGGTCGTTCGATCCGGCGGGCGACGGTTCGTCCGGCGATCCGAACGACGTACTTCGAGAGGTACCAGCCGACGACGACCACGAAGAGCGCGAGGACGATGTCGACGGTGGTCTGGGAGACGTCGAACGGTAGCACGCCTCGGATCCCTTCGGCCGCTTCACTGGCCTCACTCTGGTTGGCCTCGTTCTCGTTGGCCTGCAACACCCCGCGCATGGCAACACACTCTGGCTCACTGTGGTTAAGCGTTCTGACTGTCAGGCTCGCGTTGATTCGTGGTAACTCGGCGCGGGGGTCGAACAACCCGATTTCGAAAACAGGTGCTACTCGGTGTATAATAAATCACTTATCCGTCGGGAGCGTACGGTCTCGTATGGCACCAGACGAACTCCGTTCGACCGTCGAGCAGGTCGGCGAGCGGTTCAATCTCGGCGAGTACGAGATCGACGCCTACTTGACCGTCCTCGAGCAGGGGCAACTCACCGCCAGCGAAATCGCCGACCGAACCGACATTCCACAGCCGCGAGTCTACGACACCGTCCGTAGCCTCAGCGACCGCGGACTGGTCGAACTCCGGGAGTCGCGCCCGATGAAAGTCGTCGCGATCGATCCCGGGGAGGCCTTCGAGAACGTCCAGAACTCCCTCGAGAGCATGATCGACGAGCTCGAGGCCCGCTACACCGCCCCCGCCCGGGACACGGAAGCCGTCTCGCTGGTCAAGTCCCGGTCGACGATTCTGCGATACCTCGAGGAGGTCATCGACGCCGCGGAGTACGAACTCTCCCTGTCGCTGACACCGGACCTGCTGACTCGCTTCGAGGAGGAACTGAAGGCGACCGTCGACGCCGGCGTCAGCGTCGACCTGATCGTGACGCCGGCCAGCGAGGCGCCCGACCCGGCCGAGTTCGACTACCTCGCGGTCGCCACGACCGCCCGCGCGCGACGCGGAATCACGACGCCGGTCGTCGCCGTCGCCGACGGCAACTACTCGATCTACGCGACCCAGGACGCGCTACGCGACGATCAGGACCGCTACGGCGTCATCTTCAACCGCTCGGCGCTGGGCTTTCTGGTCTCGGGCTTCTTCGGCACCGTCCTCTGGACGACCGCCGAACGAACCCTCGGCGAGGACGGCACCGCCCGGACCTACCCCCGCAAGTACGCGTCGATCCGCCGTTGTGTCAAGGACGTGATGGAGGAAGGCGGCGAGTTCTACGCGACCATCGAGGGCCGGGACGTCGAGGTCGGCGGTCCGCGCGTCGTCCGCGGGCGCATTCTCGACGTCTCCTTCGAGGTCAGCGAGGAGGTCGCCAGCCTCACCATCGAGACGGAGTCGGGCGAGCAGCTCTCGATCGGTGGTCGCGTCGCCGCCCTCGAGGACGTCGAAGCCCACGAGATCCATATCGGCCGCAACGAACCGCCGGCGCTCGAGGACTGAGCGGGCGGCGGCGTCCGACGGGTCCCGTCGCCGTCGCATCGTCTCCGATCCCGTCGCATCGTCTCCGATCCCGTCGTCATCGCGACTCGACTCACGGACCCGGTCGCGTCCGTCAGTAACGCTCCCGAACACGTCCCGGGACGCACCCGAACCCGACGTCGGTCCGAGTCGATACCTGTTCCGATTGATGTCAGTCCGCTGGAATATCGCTCATCGGCCGGCACCTGCCGACCCCGATCGACAATGGCCGATTGCCCGAAATCTCGTTCCGGAAGTGACCCGCTTTTCGTCTCGCCGCTAATCTGCGATCACAGACAAAGAAGCCGTAATGACGCCGCTATTGTGACTGTCACACCGTAGTACATCATTTATTGCCAACATCTAAGTCCTATAGTGTGGACGACCCACTGGTCATGGGACGCGATACCGCCGGTCGAAACGACCGGTCTCGCCTCGGGCGACGGTCGTTCCTGAAGACCGCGTCAGCGTCGGCCGCAGTGGGGACGGTGGCCGTCGCCGGCTGTCTCGGCCGGGGTCGGACGCCGGGGACAGTGGTACTGACGGCAGATTCGGGTGTCGAAGGAATCATACACAGCGACGGTGACGGGCCCTCGGTCCAGCAGGCGCTCTGGGACGCCGGCCTCGACGAGGATATCCGCCTCGAAATTCAGACCGTCGTCAGCGACTCCGCATCGCGGATGCAGACGGCGCAAGCGGCGCTCGAGGCGGGTCGCGCCCCGCCGGACATTCACATGATGGACAGCGGCTGGACGGTCCCGTTCGTCCTGCGCAATCAGACGGTCAACCTGACCGAAGAACTCTCCGAGGAGACGGTCTCGTTCGTCGACGAGAACTACCTCGACGCGATCCTCGAGACGGCTCGCCATCCCGAGTCCGGAGACCTCCACGGACTGCCGCTGTTTCCGGACCTCGGGTTTACCCTCTACAGACAGGACCTGATCGAGGACGCCGGCTACGACACCAGTAGCTGGGCGACCGATCCGCCTCGGTGGGAGGAGTTCGCGAACGCGGTCCGCGACGCGAGGGACCAGGCCGGACTCGACTACGGGTACACGACGCAGGCGGCCGCCTACGAGGGGCTCTCCTGCTGTACGTTCAACGAGGTGATGACGAGCTGGGGCGGGGCGTACTTCGGCGGCGTGGACAACCTCTTCACCGCCGGCGACCGGCCGATCACCGTCGACGAACAGCCGGTCATCGACGCGATTCGGATGATGCGCTCGTTCATCGAGGGAGAGAACCAGAACACCCTCGACGGCTACGCTCAGATTTCTCCGTCGGCGATCGTCCAGTGGACCGAACAGGAGTCGCTCAGCCCGTTCGATGCCGGCAACGCCGTCTCGAACCGGAACTGGTCGTTCGCGATCTCCCAGACCGGCGCGGAGGAGGCCTTCGGTGAGGACCTCGGCGTCACGACGAGTCCGGTCGGGGTCCCCGAAGCGGAGGCCGAGTACGACGGCACCGGCGGTACCGCCGCGGCACTCGGCGGCTGGAACCTGGTCGTGAGCCCGTTCTCGGACCGCAAGGAGGAAGCGCTGCAGGTCCTCGAGGCGTTCGCCAGCGAAGAGGTGATGCTCACGATCTTCGAACTCGGGGGATACCTCCCGCCGAATCTCGATCTGGTCGCGGAGGCCAGCCCGGACGACGTCGGCCCGGTCGCCCGCTACGGCGACGTCGTGCAGGCGGCCAGCGACAACGCGATTCCGCGGCCGGCCACCGACATCTGGCCCGCTGAGTCGCCGCTGATCTACCAATCGGTCAACGCGGCGTACCGCGGTGCGAGTTCGCCCACGGCGGCGATGAACGACCTCGCCGAAGAACTCCAGCAGAGCGAATCGGAGGTACCAACGAATGGCAACTGATACCGATACGGACGTACTGACCGGCGACGAATCCGGACGGAGTCAGGATCGAGAACGCAGCGGCAATGCCGTCGTCAACTGGATGGAGGGCCTGAGCGAGGCGGCCTACGCGTACCTGTTGTTGCTGCCGGCGTTCGCGTTGTTGACGCTCGTCGCGTTCTATCCGATGATTCAGACGTTCATCATGTCGCTCCGGGCCGATCAGACGCGGGGTATGGACCCGCTCGGCGGGTTCGTCGGCATCGAGAACTACGTCGACATCCTCACCGGGAACGCGCAGCTGGCTCGACAGTTCCTCGACGTCGGGCTGACCGGTTCGTTCCCCTTCATCGAACTCGGGACGCCGTTCTTCCAGCAGGCGCTGTTCGTCACGCTCGCGTTCGCGATCATCAGCGTCGTTATGGAGACGCTGATCGGGTTCGGACAGGCATACGTGCTCGATCAGGACTTCCGCGGCCGGCGCTGGGTCCGCGTCGCGATCATCCTCCCGTGGGCGGTCCCGATCGTCATCCAGGGGATGATCTTCTTCCTGATGTTCCAGCCGACGGTCGGATTCGGCTCCGATCTCATGCAGAGCCTCGGCATCTTCAGCGGAACGCCGCTGGCCAACAGCCGGGACGCGTTCATCATCATCCTCGTTGCCGACATCTGGAAGTCCTCGGCGTTCATGGCCCTGCTGATCCTCGCGGGGCTCCAGAGCGTCGACCGGAGCCTGTACGACGTCGCCCGCGTGGCCGGGGCCTCGCCGTGGCAGCGGTTCAAACTGATCACGCTGCCGCTGGTGATGCCGGCGCTGCTGGTCGCGATGCTGTTCCGAACCATGGACGCGATGCGCGTCTTCGGGCTGATCGAGTCGACCGCCGGCTGTACGACCGTGCCCTCGCTGACCTGCCTCGTCGTCGAGGCGATGTTCGGCGGGACGCGAATCTACGCGACGGCCGCCGCCGTCGCCTTCTCGACGGCGCTGGTCATCGGCCTGATCATCGGCGGCTACGTCGTGCTCTTCCGCGACACCGAAGGAGGGATGTACTGATGTCCGATCCGAACGACCCCACCGATCCGAACGACCCCAGCGGTACCGACGACGGTGACCGACCGAGAGACCCGACGCTCCGCCGTCCCGACGGGGGCAGGGACGTCCTCAAGGAGGGCCGCGACGCGGAACTCGACCGCGGCCCGCTCCAGCAGTGGGCCGCCGACTCCATCGAGAACCCCGAACGAGTCTACCGGGCGCTGTTCTACGTCGCGGCGATCTTCTTCCTCTTTACGACGCTGTTCCCGTTCTACTGGCTGCTCATGGTCGCGCTGACGCCGGAAGGCCAGCTTCAAGACATCGTCTTCACGCCGAACGGGTTCAACCCCGGCGCCTTCATCGAGGTCTTCGAGGTCATCCCGTTCCACGTCTACATGTTCAACAGCTTCGTGATCGCGCTGGCCTCGACGGTCGTCGTCCTCGTCGTCGCCAGCCTCGCGGGGTACGCCTTCGGTCGCCTCGAGTTCCCCGGCCGGACGCCGCTCATGCTGCTGGTGTTAGTGATTTCGTTCTTCCCGCCGGCGGCCTTCTTCATCCCGCTGAACGACCTCTTCAACACCTCGTTCTTCTTCCTCGAGCCGATCACCGGCGACGGAACCCTCTACAACACGCCCTTCGCGCTGGTGACGCCGCTGTCGGCGATCTTCATGCCGCTCGCGATATTCATCCTCACGACCTTCTACGGGCAGATTCCCGACGGGCTCGAGGACGCCGCCCGCGTCGAGGGGACGACTCGACTGGGCGCGCTGTTCCGGGTCATCATCCCGCTGTCGGCACCCGGCGTCGCGACGGCGGGCGTGCTGACGTTCATCGCAACCTACAACGAGTTCTTCTTCTCGTTCCTGATGACCGACGGCCAGCCCCAGAACTGGGCGCCGATCCTCGACGGGATCCTCGCCTATCAGGGCCAGTACGAGGTGCTTTACCATCTGATGGCCGCCGCGAGTATCATCGGAGTAATTCCCGTCGCGATACTCGTGGTCATCGCACAGGAGAAGATCGTCAGCGGACTCACCGCAGGAGCACTCAAGGAGTAACACAATGGCACGAGTACGACTCGAGAACATCACGAAACGATACGGAGACGAAACGGCAGTGGACGACATCAGTCTCGAGGTCGAGGACGGCGAGTTCGTCACCTTCGTCGGCCCGTCGGGCTGTGGGAAGTCGACGACGATGGAGACGGTCGCGGGGCTGACCCAGCCCACCGAGGGTCGGGTCTACATCGGCGACGACGAGGTCACCAATCTCGCCCCCAAGGACCGCGGGGTCGCGATGGTCTTCCAGAACATCGCGCTGTTCCCCCACATGGACGTCTACGAGAACATCTCCTTCGGCCTCCGACTGCGCAAGTACGACGACGAGGAGGTCCGGCACCGCGTCGAGGAAGCCGCCGACATCGTCCAGCTCGAGGGGATGTTAGACCGGATGCCGGCGGAGATGTCCGGCGGTCAGCAACAGCGGGTCGGCATCGCCCGCGCGATCGTTCGCAATCCGGACGTGTTCCTGATGGACGAGCCGCTGGCGAACTTAGACGCGAAGCTCCGAGTGCACATGCGCACGGAGCTCCAGCGGCTCCACCGAGAGCTGGACGCCACGGTCATCTACGTCACTCACGATCAGGCCGAGGCGATGACGATGTCCAACCGGATCGCCGTCCTGAACGACGGCAAGCTCCAGCAGATCGCCCCGCCGCTGGTCTGCTACAACGAACCCACGAACCTGTTCGTCGCGGGCTTCATCGGCTCGCCGTCGATGAACTTCGCCGAGGGGACCCTCGTCGAGAACGGCCTCGAGACCAACAACTTCACCGTCGAGTTCGATCCGACCCAGCTACAGGGCGTCTCCGTCGGCGACACCGTCACGCTGGGAGTCAGGCCGGAGGACGTCCACCTGACCCGGTACGCGGACTCGCTGTCCTCGCCGACGGATCGGATCCCCGCCCGGACCGACGTCCTGGAGCCGATGGGCGACGAGGTCTTCATCTACCTCCTGCTCTCCGAGGCCGCGGAGGGGTCGATGGATCAGGATCCAGCCACCTCACCGAATCAGCTGCTGATGAGCGTCACCCCCGACACGGAGATCGAGGCGGGACAGGACGTCGAGGTCGTGCTGGATCGATCGAAGATTCACCTCTTCGATACCGCGACCGGCGACGCCCTGCTCCACGGCCTGACCGACCGCTCGGAGCGAGAGCCCGGGACGACGCCGACGGAAGCCGACAGCTGAGCTCCCGTCGGCCGCCGACGCCGGGACTCGGATTGTCGCCGACGCCGGAACTCGAGCGGCCGACGACGAATGGCTCACCGGGTTTGTCCTCGTTTGGCAACGGACAAAAGGTGATCCAGTACAACAATTCGATATAGCGGTATCGACTGTATGGGTACGAGAACGGACTGCGAATGCGATACTGATACTCGGATGACAATGGATCGAAGCGACATCAGAACGGGAATCGTCGGGCTGGGGAACATCGGTCAGTACCACGCGGAGCGACTCGTCGAACTCGGGGTGCCGCTGGTCGGCGGGATGGACATCGCGACGGAGGCCCGGTCGCGGTTCGCCCGCCGATACGACGTCGACGTCTACGAGGACCACCACGAACTGTACGACACGATCGACGCCGTCGTCATCACGACTCCCAACAAGTACCACGAGGAGTACGCCGTCGACGCCTTCGATCGCGATCTCCACGTCCTGTTGGAGAAGCCCCTGGCCCACTCGATCGAGAGCGCCCAGCGGATCGCCGACGCCGCGGTCGGCTCCGACGGCCACACTATGGTCGGCTTCAACAACCGGTTCGCGAACACGGTCCGGATCGTCCACAACCGGATCGCACAGGGCGACCTCGGCGACATCACCCACGTCGAGGCCAACTACGTCCGACGCCGCGGCATTCCCGGCCGCGGTTCGTGGTTCACTCGCCGCCAGATCGCCGGCGGCGGCTCCCTCATCGACCTCGGCGTCCACGCGATCGATCTCGCGCTCTACCTGCTGGACTACCCGACCGTCGAAGAGGTAACCGGCGTTGCTCGGGGAGAATTCGGCAACAGCGAGGACTACGCCTATCTCGACATGTGGGGCGAGGACGCCGGCCCCGCCGGCTTCGACGTCGACGATTCGGCCAGCGCGTTCATCCGGTGTGCGGGCGATCAAACGATCTCGCTCGAGGTGGCGTGGGCGACCAACCGGCCGTCGACCCACGAGTTCGTCGTCCGGGGAACCGAATCGGCCGCCCGGTTCGACTTGCTCGAGGGGGATCTCTCGCTTCACTCGGCGAACACGGTCGGGCCCGACCACCTCGAGGATACGTCCGTCGAGACCCACCAGAACGATACCCACACGGAAGAACAGGAAGCGTTTTTCGACCGCATCTGTCGCGACGACGGCGCGGACGACAGCGTCGACGAGGCGCTGACCGTCCAGCGGATCATCGACGCGATCTACCGCTCGAGCGACGAGGGCCACACGATCGCCGTCGACGACGAGTGAGCACCGCGGACGGCCTTTCCCCGGGCGCGTCCCGTCGTTTGGAGTCACACCGTTCGTGTGCAGGTGTGAGGTTTTGGGCGCCGATGTGGTACTGACTCGCATGAGGATCACACGACAACTCGTCCTCGAGATCAGCCGTCACGAGGTCCCGGTGGGGCGAGCGATCACCCTCCGCGTCCGCGACGAGGGGAACAACCCGATCGAGGGAGCGATCGTCGAAGCCGGGACGAAACGAACGCGAACCGATTCCAACGGGCGATGCGAGATCACGTTCTACTCGCCCGGGTTCTGGAAACTCGTCGCGGCCAAATCGCCGACCGACCGCGTCGCCTACGAGTCGACGTCGTCGCTCGTTCGGGCGGTCCCTCGATCGACGACGGCGCGACGGCCGCGTCGCACGGGGCCCCCGACGCTGTGACATCGCCCGCGGCGTACCGGGCCGCCGACGCTGTGAGACCGTCCGCGTCGCATCGGACCGCCGACGCTATGACACCGTTCGCGGCTCTTTCGACCGACTGGTGTGGTTCGGAGCCGCTTGGAGACGGTTCCCGTCCGCTCGCCGGCCCCCGTTTTATTTCTCCCGCCGTGGTGCGTCGCTCCGTATGGAGATCGGTGTCCACACCCCGCCGCTCGCGGACGAATCGCTCGAGGGCGCGCTCTCGTACCTGGCCGAACTCGGCGTCGACGCGATCGAACCGGGGGTCGGCGGCCACCCCGGCCAGGCCCACCTCCCACGGGACGAACACCTCGACGACGAGGGCGCCCAGCAGGAGGTTCGAAACGCTCTCGAGGAGTACGACATGCGGATCAGCGCGCTCGCGACCCACAACAACCCGCTCCATCCCGACGCGGAGCGGGCCGACGAGGCCGACACCGAACTCCGCGAGGCGATCGAGCTCGCGAGCCAGCTCGAGGTCGGCGTCGTCACCTGTTTCTCCGGGCTGCCGGCGGGGGGACCGAACGACGAGGTACCCAACTGGATCACCGCACCGTGGCCGCCCGAACACGACGAGGCCCTCGCCTACCAGTGGGAGCGGGCGATCGACTACTGGTCGGACCTCGACGACTACGCGGACGAGCGCGGCGTCGATATCGCCATCGAGATGCACCCGAACATGCTGGTCTACGAACCCCACGGGATGGCCCGACTGCGCGAGGGGACGGGCGATCGGATCGGCGCGAACTTCGACCCCTCACACCTCTACTGGCAGGGAATCACGATCACCGACGCGATTCGGTACCTCGGCGAGCGCGACGCGATCCACCATTTCCACGCCAAGGACACGAAGATCTACGACGCGCAGGCCCGCGAGAAGGGCGTTCTCGATACGACCGCCTACGACGACGAGCCGAACCGCTCGTGGCTCTTCCGGTCGGTCGGCTACGGGCACGGCGAGGCCCACTGGAAGGACGTCGTCTCGACGCTGCGCATGGTCGGCTACGACGGCGCGCTGAGCATCGAGCACGAGGATTCGCTGACGAGTTCCCGGGAGGGCCTCGAGAAGGCGATCGACCTGCTCGATCGGGCCGTCTTCGAGACGCAACCGGGCGAAGCGTACTGGGCGGAGTAGATCGGACCGTCAGTCCTCGACGGGCTGCCCGACACCGTCGGGGTCGAAGGAGGGATCGCTCACCTCGACGCGACCGTCGCCGTGGACGACCACCTCGTAGCCCTCGTACTCGAGGACGACGCGGGCGGTCGCCATCTCCGCTGGGTTCCGAAACAGTCGGTCCAGCGCCTCCGGGTTGATGGCGGTAAACAGCGGTTCGTAGGCTGGCGGCTCGATGTCGGTGACGTCTACACCCTCGCGGGCGGCGACCGCTTCGATGATGGCTCGGGACGGATCTCCCCAGTCGTCGGACGTCGAATGGTCGAGGGGGGCGGACATGATCGGTGTTACATCGGTTCTCCCGATAAGCGTACTGGCGAACATGATGTCGTGACAAAACCCCGTGTCAGCGGGTCTTTCCGCGATATTCGACCGGGAGCGAGATTCCGTTCGGTTCCCGAGAGCGGTTCGGTCGGACTCTCGGCGACTACTCGCCGTCGACGTTCGCCGGCCCGAAACGCGTCTCGAAGAACTGTCAGACCGACTCGAGGAGCCCCTCGACCGGCTTTGTTGAAGAGTGCTGCTCACCTTCTCTGTTTCTCTGCGCCCGACTACTGGCATCGTTGGAATCGACGTCTCGAAATTCGACCGAAGTCACGCCCCGAACTACTATACGAGACGGTGAACCCTCGACTCAGACACTACACGAGATCGAGAGGGATGTTCACCAGTTACCGATGAGTTAGGACGCGCCTATTGTTTTACTTCGTGATTAGTAGGATTCTTACTATATTTCTTCTCGCTTAGCTCCGGGTATAGTCTGGTGAGAAAGTATGAAGATAAAATGGAGAAAAGATAGGAAGCGTGCAGCGGCACTGGTGGGGGTTCTCCTCGTTGTCGTGGCGGGGGTCGGCATGATTTCCCTCGGAGGCGTTGTGGCTGACAACCCGTTCTCAGTCATCGACACTAGCACGGACGCCTCCGCGGCCACCGGAGGCGAAGGTACCGCGGACGAGGAGGCTACTCCGGCGGACGAAGAGAACTCGGAGACACCACCCTCGACAGGCGAATCCGACTCTGAGCCCTCGGACGACCACGTTGCGGACAACCAGTCCGAAGACGACCACGGTGAGGACAGATCGGGAGTCAACTTCGTTCCAGGCGTCAGGGAATTCAGCGTTTCAACAGAGGTGTTTGATGAGTCCAGTTCCGACGTTGAAGACGGCTTTGTAACCCCAGGCGAACATCGGCTCCTTCGATTCGACATGATCATCTACAACGTCGGAGACGAGGATGCCGAACTGGGGCGTCCCGAGAACCGCCCGGATCTGTTCGAATATTCGGAGTCCCACGGTCACGCGCACTTGAAAGGTTTCAATAACTATGTCCTGCTCGACGAATCGGGCGAGAGGACGGGCGCGGTCAGAAAACAGACGTTCTGTCTTCGGGATCTGTACCAGACCCGCTCATCGGCCAATAGTAGTGCCCAGTTCGATTGTGAGTATCAAGGGATCAGTGCCGGCTGGGCTGACGAGTACGACTCGTCTCTGCCCGGTCAATATATTGTTATTGACGGTCTCCCTGATGGAGAGTACACGCTGCAAGCCACGACGAACGCAGCAGGCACTATTGACGAGACTTGCGACGACGATAACACCGTTCGGGTTGACCTCAGTATAACCGATGACACAGTTACGGTCCATACTTCACGAAGCCACTACGTGAAACCGTCTGCGTGCTAAGAGAGTTGTACGCCCTTAGGATTTCAACAGAACCCCTCGACCGCAACCACCGAGTCTACGATTTACTGATGAAACGTCTGCGCTAATGCGTCTCGAGTCGACTGGACCGTTCGAGCGACAGTTGTGACGAGACCGAGCTCACCGGTAGAACGGAAGGCGACCTGCCATCGCAGCGGAACGCAGGGATCTCAAGTAGATACCGAAGCGCAGAAATCTCGAGCGCGATGGGGAACGCCGGGAACTCAGGTATCGACCGCGTCCGGATGAATGAACCGGTCGACGGCGGCTCTGAACTGCGGGCTCTCCCGGTACCACAGCCAGCAGGCGACGCCGGCGACGATGAGGGAGGTGGCGACGAGTCCGCCCGTCGCGGTCAGATACGCGGTCGATCCCTCGCCCGACACCGCGAACGCGTTCGCCGGGTTGTCGTGAAGGAAGAAGAAGTAGCTCACGAACCACGCGTTCGGCAACAGCATGGCCACGAGCAACGGGGCGCCGTAGGCGTAATTCTTGAGCCAGATCAACCCGAACGCGACCAGGGGACCGAGGACGCCGACGACGACGATGAACGCCGGCTGGCCCTCCGTGAACGGTGCGTTGACCATCGACAGGGCGAGTCCGAACAGTCCCAGAATGGCGATGTACGCCATGAACGGAACCGTAACGATGAGTCGAGTATCCACGTACTACGATGGCCACCTGTCCATCTTAACCGTTATTACCATTTGATTGATGTATTCTCGCCAGCCAATCGTCACGTTCGGAATCGGCGGCCTGACGGGACTCGAGTCGAACGCGTACGTATGCACACCGAGATCGTCGAGCGAATCGGCGTCGGCGGCGAGTCGCCCGAAGGGGACAACAGCGCCTACCTCGTCGGCGACCGCGCCCTCGTCGATCCCGGGCCGCCGACCGACGACGCCTGGGCCGACCTGCGGGCGGGCCTCGAGCGCGCCGGCGTCGCCCCGTCCGATCTCGAGGCCGTCCTCGTCACCCACTGGCACGTCGACCACGCGGGGTTGGCGCCGCGACTCGCCGACGCCGCGGACGCGACCCTCGCGATGGGCACCGGAGACGCACCGCTGGTGGCCGACTACGCGGTCGAACGCGACCGACGACTCGAGCGCGATCGCGAGACGATGCGACGGTGGGGAGTCCCCGCCGACGCGATCGAATCCGTCCTCGAGGACGATACGCCCTCGCCGATGCCCGACTCGATCCCGGTCGAGCGCCTCGCCGACGGCGACCGCATCGCGGGCCTCGAGGCGGTCTCGACCCCCGGCCACACGCTCGGCCACACCGCCTTCGCGGCGGGGGACGTGCTGCTGGTTGGCGACGCCGTCCTGCCCACCTACACGCCGAACGTCGGGGGGAGCGACACCCGAACGCTCCGCTCTGCGTCGACCGATTCCCGGGTACAGGAACCGCCGGAATCGGTCGTCGATGGCGACCCGCTCGCTGCCTACCTCGAGACGCTCGATCGACTCGCCGACCGATCGGAGCGCCTCCTGCCGGGCCACGGGGAGACGATTCAGCCGGACCGCATCCCGACGATCCGCGACCATCACCGCGAGCGGACTCGACGCGTGCTCACTGCCCTCGAGCGCCGCGCTGACGACGATTCTGACCGCGAGGGGACGAGCCCGTGGCGACTGGCCGTCGACCTGTTCGGCGACCTCGAGGGCAGCCACGTGAAGTTCGGGGCCGGCGAAGCGGCGGCCCACTGTCGGCGACTCGAGCGCGACGGTGTCGTCGAACGAGTCGCCAACGATCCGGTCAGTTACGACCCGATCGAATGACAGCCTCGAGGACCGAATCACCCGTGTTGAGTGTGACAAATGCATGTTAATCTCTGACTTACTGTCCCGTTCGACTGCGTCGACCGGTGTCGTCGGACAAGTCGAAATATAGAATCTCGTGTTATTCATAGTAAGAGGATGATAACGAATACTGATATCCGCGGATCAGTAGCTATGTCTGGTCAGGGGCACACGAACCGAACGTCGTCGCCATCGCGAGTGCGAAAAGCGCTCGAGTCAGTTTTCCTCGGGAACAGCGGTGGAACCGTCGTCGAGGAGTGCCGGCGGTGTGGAACGAGCCTCGAGTCGGAGACCCACGGCTGTCCGACCTGTGGCGCCGAGGAGGTCGCTCGCTATCGAATCGAGTGACGACGAGTGGTGTGACTCTGGAAGCGGCCACACGACAGAAGCAGCGACTCGAGGGGAGACGGAGCTAGCGGCTCGAAGAGGATCAGTCACTCGACCGGGAGCGCCGCCGTCTCGATATCGTCCCGGCGACCGTCCAGGACGGCGAACCGGTCGCCGCGCCGCCGCTCGAGCCAGTACAGCAGCCGTTCGGCCCACGCGAGTTTTCGGGCCTTCGTCGGATCGACGCTCGGATCGTCGAAATCCCAGCCGACGAAGACGAGTTCGGCGGCCCCGAGATGGTCCGCGAGGAACGCCGCCCGGTCGCCGTCGGTGAAGCCCCCGACGTTGCGGACGGGGGCGCGGGGTGCACACTGCGTCGTCGCCAGCACGGCCGCGTCCGCGCAGTCGGGAACGACGTCCCGAATCGCGGGGACGTTGTCGCCGTGGGCGTGAACCGCGACCGGCACGCCCTGCTCGGACAGTTGGCGGACCGTCTCCGGGTTCTTGTCGAGGTCCGTCACCATGCAGTCGACGTCGACGTCGCGGGCCGCGAGCGTATCGGCCGCCGTCGACGCCGCGAAGACGAGATCCGCCGTGCGGGCTCGCTCGAGCGCACCGGACGACTGGAGTGACGGGCCGGCCCCGGCGACGGCGACCGTGGCATCGCGAACCCGTGACAGCCGTGTGAGATCGAAGTCGTCGGTCAGCGACGCCAGCACGTCGCGCGCCCGCTCGTCGCCGGCTCTGTCGTAGCCGAAGTCGCGCAGGATCGCCTCGTAGACGGGTTCCCACTCGTCGAACTCCATACCCGAATTCCGTGGTCGACCCGTATTGCTGTTCGGACTCGACGACGTCCCGCCACGAGACTGAGTCGCCACCGAATAGCCGAGAGACACCACTCGATTCAGCCGAGTGATACTGACGAATAGCCGAGAGATGGCGCTCGATTCAGCAAGAACACTGCTCGATTCGAGTCGTCACTGGTCGACGTGACACCACAATAATTCCGTGTTGTGGGCCGGGAGTCGCCTCCAAAGTACCCCTACCCGGGAGGCCGCCCGGCGTCCACTCCCTTTTTTCGAAGCCTCCGCCATAAGCTTTCTCTTACTCGAGGGTTCGCTCGAGAGTGTCGCCGAGCGCGCGCAGATCGCCCTCTTTTTCGCGCAGACGGGACAGTATCCCGGAAATTCCGACTGTCGTCCCGAGGAGTAGTATACGTCCAGTGGGAACACTGTGCACGGACGCGTCGCGATCGGTCGCGATCGAAGCGAGTCGGTCTCGATCGTCCGCGTCGAGTCCGTCGATTTCGACGGCCAGTGAATACCAGTCGCCGGCGACCGCAGAATCGACGCCGCGTTCCCGGAGGTGCGCCTCGAGGTCCCGACTCGAGCGGACGTCCAGCCGAGCCACCGAGAGCCCGTCCTCGGTCGCTCGCGAGCGGTCGGTGAACGCGTCCCCGATCAGCGCCGCGTCGCGCGTCTCCGCCACGTCGTGGGTCCGGATCACGTGCGCGCCGCGTTCGACGGCCATCGAGGTGGCCGCGAGGCTGACCGGCAGTCGCTCCTCGGTCTCTCGCCCCGCGATCTCGCCGAGGAAGTTCTTCCGATTGATCGAGACCAGCATCGGCCGGTCGAGCGCCCGGAACTCGCGCAGTCGCCGGAACGTCTCCCGGTCGTCCGCGATCGTCTGGGCTTCGCTCCAACCGCCGAAGGCGGGGTCGACGATCGTCTTGTCGGTCAGGCCGTTCTGTTTGAGAGCCTCGTAGATCTGATCGACGTAGTCGGCCTCGGCGGCCCAGTCGGCGGACTTCCGCGCCGACCAGTCGGTCTCCTCGACCGCACCGGGCCGCTCGAGGTCCGGCGGACTCGCCATCTTCACGACGGCGGCGTCGTGGTCCTCGCAGACGGCCGGCATCTCCGGGTCCGCGAACCCCGCGATATCGTTGACCATGTCGAACCCCCGCGAGAGCGCCGCGTCGGCCACCTCGGCGTAGCGGGTCTCGATCGAGAAGACGGCGTCGCCGGCGACGCTCTGGATCGTCTCCAGCGCGACGTGGAGCCGCTCGAGTTCCTCCTCAGCCGAGAGGACGTCGAAGCGCTTGTTCGCCGACTCGAGGCCGATATCCACGATATCGGCGCCCTCGCCGATCAGTTCTTCGTCGACGTATCGGGCCGCCTCGCCGGGGTCGTCGTAGACGCTGGGATCGTAGGGGGACTCCTCGCTGACGTTCAACACGCCCATGATCCGGGGCGGGTGTTCGTCGCCGATTCCCAGCCCCGCCGCGTCGACGTTGTGCATACCCGATCTGTGGAGAGCAGACTGAAATGGCCCCCGGTTCCGGAAGCGGCGGGCGGCTCGAAACGGGGCGCTGAGCCGTCGGACGGTAGAAGCGGTCTCGGAAAACAGTTCGCGGATCGACGACGCGGCGGTCTTCCGAACCCACTACGCGGCGGCTTCCTCGTCGTCCTCAGCGAGCACCGCCAGGCGGGAATCGCGCAAGAGGACCTTCTTGACGATGGTCGGGTTCTCGAGCAGACGGTGTTTGGCGTGAGCGCCGCGGCCACGACCCCGGCCCTCCCGCTCGGACTGGATCACGTTCAGGAAGTTCTGCTCCTGGAGGATCTCCTGGACGCGTCGCTCGGAGAGCACGTCGAAGTCGAGCTGTCGGGCGATCGACTTGTACTGGTTGTAGATGATCTTCGTCGGGAACTCTTTCTCCGAACTGTTCTCGGTGAGCAGCGTCAGCGAGTAGAGAATCGCCTTGGCCTGCTGGGGCGACCCCTCGATCAGTTCGTTGAAGCGGTCGGCTTCGGTCTTCTCCTTGGCGTCGCGGACGTGGTCCGCCGTGACTCGGGTCGCGTTCTGTTTCTTCGCGATGCGGCCCGCGTTCCGGAGAATGTCGATCGCCTTGCGCGCGTCGCCGTGCTCCTGGGCGGCGAGGGCGGCAGTAAGCGGGATCACGTCGTCCGAGAGCACGCCGTCGTGGAAGGCGTCCCGTCGCTTCTCGAGGATCTCGACGAGTTGATTGGCGTCGTACGGCGAGAAGACGAGTTCGTCCCGCGAGAGGCTGGACTTGACGCGTTCCGAGAGGTGGTCGGGAAAGTCGATCTTGTTCGAGATGCCGATGATGCCGATGCTCGAGTCCGAGATGCGGCGGTTCTCGCCTGCGCGGGAGAGTTTGCGGAGCACCTCGTCGTCCTCGAGCATGTCGATCTCGTCGAGGATGACGATGGTGACGTCGGTGCAGTGGTCGACGGCCTGCCAGAGGCGCTTGTAGTAGTCGCCGGTGCCGAGCCCCCGATCGGGGACGTTGATGCCGCTGCGGTCGGGTTCGTTGACGATCTGGGCGATCGTCTTCACGATCGACGCCTCGGTGTTCTGCTCGCCGCAGTCGATGAAGGCGTACTTGACGGTGACGTCGTCGCGCTGTGCTTCCGAGATGACGCGTTGGGTAACCGACCGGGAGATCAACGATTTGCCGGTCCCGGTCTTCCCGAAGATGAACAGGTGATTGGGCTCGCTTCCGAAGATAGCCGGGTTCAGGGCGTCCGCAACCCGTTGCATCTGCTCGTCGCGTCCGACGATCCGGTCCGGGCCGGGGAGATGCGTGATCTCGAGCAATCGCTCGTCGGCGAAGACCGGATCGTCGTACTGAAAGAGTGGATCACGATCGTCGTTGGCGGACATTGCGGTACGCCGTGCCTTCCGCCTGGACTGGGATAAAGGTATGGAGATCGCTCGCGGATGTAAATATCCCGTCACAGGCCACCAGGAGGCAGTATTCACACCCGTGATAGTATGCCCTTCTGACCAGCGGTCTCGCGCTTCTAACCGAACCGTGACTCGAGCGTGCCAGCCACCGACACCCCCATCGCGGATGTAACGGTACTGACGGTCTTCGGCGGTGTTCGGCGGAACTCGGCGAGCGATCGGAGTGGCGACCGACGCACTCGCTCGAGTGCGAATCGGCCATACGCCGCTGATATGGGGTGATATTGCCCCTTTCGGCCGCGATTGCCGCCCGCGCATGGGACACACACCCCCGTCGCGTTTGTAAGTGTGAACGGAGGGGTGGGGTGGAAGCGTATCCCGGAATTTGTCAGAATTCACCCCGTAGACGACGCGATTTTACATCCGCGGAGGAGGTGTGCTCCACGACTAGTCCCCCACACGAATACACCGTTACAAACGCGACGGGGGTGTGTGCCCCCTCACGATGGAAGAAATTCCACGATATACGGCTACTAACTGCTCTCAACCCGCTTCCAAGACATTATGTGCCACAGTAGCAAGCCGTATCTAGACTACTAGTCTAGAACTATTCTAGATCTAGCTAGAATAGATGGTAAACCGTTGTTAGATAGCAGTCGTCCACCTGATCAACTGAAACCACAACCAACAACAAAAAACTCGAGGACTCCGAACGACCTCGTTCGCTCGAGGACCCCACCTCGCTCCGAACCGAAGAACCGAAACGGCTACCCGCCGTCTCGAGACGATATCCCCATCGAACGATGACTTCAAATCCGTCCGAACGAGCGCAGTCGACGGATCGAACGCCGCCAGCGGTCGCCGTCGTCGATGCCCAGTCGCCGGGCAACGTCGGCACCATCGCTCGAGCGATGAAGAACTTCGGCTTCTCAGACCTGTTGCTGGTCGATCCACCGGAACTCGATCCCGACGGCGAGGCCTACGGCTACGCGGGCCACGCTCGAGACGACGTGCTTCCGAACGCGACCGAAATCTCGTTCGACCACCTCGTCGAGAACTACCACACGATCGGCTGTACGGCGGTCACCAACGAGGACGATCGCCGTCACGTCCGGTTCCCGTTCTCGACGCCGGCCGAACTCGCCGATCGGCTGCCGACCGTCGAGGCCCCCACCGCGCTCGTCTTCGGGCGCGAACGCGTCGGCCTGACCAACGAGGAACTCGCCCGAATCGACGAGATCTGCTCGATTCCGGCCAGCGCCGAGTATCCCGTCCTCAATCTCGGACAGGCCGCGACGATCACGCTGTACGAGCTCCGCTCGCTGACCCTCGGCGACGACGGGACCCAGCTACCGGACGTCGAACGGGTCCGGGCCCCCGAAGCGACGATCGATCGCCTGTACGACCAGTGGGCCGCCCTGCTCGCGGAACTCAACCACCCCGAGGAGAAACGCGACAAGACGATGCGGATGCTGCGACGCGTCTTCGGCCGCGCGGACCTAACCGAACGCGAGGCGAACACGCTCCTCGGTATCGTTCGACGCGCGACGGAACGCCCCGCCGAAAACTGATCGGTGCCGCGAGTGGCGGTCGATTCCACGAACAATAGTTGGTTCAGCGAACAGTAGTTGGTTCCGCGAACGGTAGTCGGTCCCACGAACACCGACCGATCCGAGTCGACCTCGTCGTTCGAGGCTACGGTGGCGCCGCCCGGTTACTCCGATTCCGCCAACGGCGCCTCGCGCTCGTCCGCGGGAGCGCGATCCGTTCCCGAGCGGAACTGGCCCGTCGTGGTGACGGTCCCGACCCACCCGCAGTCGGGACAGGCGAATAGGCCCTGGCCGTCGACCAACGACCCGCCGCAGTCCGGGCAGTCGGTCGTACTCGAGTCCCCGGGCGTCGCAGTCGACGCCTCGGTCTCGTCGCCTAGGGCTTCGGTCTCATCGCCCAGCGGGGTCGGAACGTCGCCAGTCCGGAGGGCGGCGATCGCCTCGTCGGACGTGTACGTCTCCCCGCTTTCCTCGTCGGTGTGTGGGAAGACGCCGACGAGTTCGTCGTCCGCGTAGAGTTCGAGACACAGCATCGGCAACACGAGCAAGTCGTTCGTCTCGCCGGTGATCTGGTTCGTCGAGGTACGCTTCCGGAACGGCGGGCGGATGCTCACGCCCCGCCGATCGGCCCACTCCACGAACCGCTCGAAGCTCTCGAGGGCCTCCTGGTACGGGCTCTTGACGGACAGCGTGATCTCCTGGGGCCAACTGCGCAGCAGCAGGTCGTCGATCGTTCCTTCCGCCTCACAGGCGTTCAGTGTCTCGATCTGCCTGTCGATCGGCTCGAGCAACAGCGGGGCGCGGACGTGGCAGACGGCCGTGATCTCGGTCTCGCTTGTCTGTGATGGCTGTGTCATCGTTCGGTGTGCGTTCGGGCGACGTGTATCCTGATAAATATTTTCGACGCCGCAGATATCCGACACTAGCCAGTAGCGGAGACACTCCCGCACGGCGATAGGCGCTACGTCTCGTCGAGTCCGGAACCGGCCAGTAACGGTCTCGAGGATCCGAATATCGGTCGCAAACGCCGGGTATCGATCGCGAGGATTCAGCTATCGAGGCCATGCCGTCCGGTTCGCTCAGACGACCGGATACGTACCCGTCGGGATCAGGAGGATCCCCAGTAACAGTTTCAGGTACGCGCCGGATGCCTACGCGCGCTTCTGGATCTCCTCGCGCAGCAGTTCGCTCACGAGGTCGCCGTCGGCCTTCCCGCGCAGGGCACCCATGCACTCGCCCATGAGTCCGGAGAACGCCTGCATCCCTTCTTCTTCGACCTGTGCCTCGTTTCGCTCGACGACTTCGACGACCGCTTCGCGGACTTCCGCCTCGTCGGCACCGCCGAGGCCCGCTTCGTCGGCGGCCTCTTCGGCCGAACGGTCGGGCTCCTCGGCCAGCGCGGTGAGGAGATCCGGCACTCCCTCGTTGGGGAGGTCACCGGCCTCGGCCATCGCGAACACGCCCTCGAGGTGCTCGCGCGTGAGATGTTCGACGGGGACGTCGTCGCGCCGGAGTTCGGTCAGCGTCGACTCGAGCGTCGAGGCGGCCAGCGTCGGATCGATTCCGTCGGCCACGACGTCCTCGAACAGCGGCATGTACTTCCCGTAGGCGACCTGCTCGGCCAGTCCCGCGCCGAGATCGTGTTCGTCCTGATAGCGTTCGACCTTCTCGGTCAACAGTTCCGGCTCGGGGACCTCGCTCGGATCGGGTTCGACGGGCGGCACGTCCGTCTCGGGATACATCCGCGCCGCACCCGGGAGGGGGCGGAGGTAACGCGTCGTCCCGTCGTCGTTCGCCCCGCGGGTCTCCTCGGGAACGCCCTCGAGGGCGGTCGCCGCGCGCTCGGCCGCGGCGTCGATCGCCGCCTCGGCTACATCGGTGTCCGCGGCCACGATCGCCACGGCGTCCTCGGGACCGACACCGACTGCATCCCGCAGGTCCGCGACCTCGCCCTCGGTGACCCCGTACGCGGGCAGTTCGTCGGTGTGGAAGATGCCGCCGGCGCCGTGGCGCTTCGCGTGGTCGGAGAGTTCGGTCCCGAGGCGGCGATCGGGCGCAATTTCGCGACCGACGACGCCGTCGAACCCGTAGAGGGGAACGGCCGTTACGGAACCGCCGGAGTTCAGCGCTCCCGCGATGACGCCGCTGTCGGTGGCCTCGAAGACGTCGGTCACGTCCTGCACCTCGCCGACGGACGCCTCGCGCTCGGCGAGTTCGTCCCGTATCTCGACGAGTTCGGCCTGTCGGGCGACCTCGTTGCGGACGATGTCGTCGATGTCGTCTAAGCTCTGGACGCCCTTGATCTCGACCCGGGCGCCCTCCGCGATGGAGACGTTGACGTCCTGGCGAATCGTCCCCAGCCCGCGCTTGACCTTCCCCGTCGATCGCAGGAGCATTCCGATGCGCTCGGCGGCCTCGAGGGCCTGTTCGGGCGTCGAGATGTCGGGGCTCGTTCCGATCTCGACCAGCGGAATGCCCAGCCGGTCGAGGCTGTAGCGCACACCGTCGTCGGTCTCTTCGACGCGCTGGGCGCTCTCCTCTTCGAGCAGCAGGTCCTCGATCCCCACCTCGCCCTCGCTGGTCTCGATCGCACCGCCGGTCGCGATGAGCGTCGAGCGCTGGAACCCCGTCGTGTTGGAGCCGTCGACGACGATCTTGCGCATGACGTTCGCCTGATCGACCGGGTGCATGTCCATCAACTGGGCGATCTCGAGGGCCGTCTCGAGGGCCTCGTCGTCCAGCTCGTGGGGCGGTTCGTCGTCCTCCTCGACGAGACAGGTCGTGTCGTACGCGAGGTACTCGAACTCGCGGTCGACCCGGCTCTCCTCGAGTGCGGCCTGGTCGATCTCGCCCAGTTCGCTCCGCGTCGGGTGGAGGTAGCGCGTGAAGCGGCGCGTCGACGCCTCGGGCTCGCGGAGCTCGGTCGGGCACTGGCAGAACAGCTTCGTCGCCGTGTCGAGTTGCTGGTGGATCTCCAGCCCGGCGACGAGTCCGAGCTCGTCGTAATCGTACTCGCTCATTGGCGGCCACTCGGAGGCCGAGGGGTAAAAAACCGTCCAGTTGCGTTCGGACCGACCGTCGTCGTGGCGACCGCACTCCCGTCCGCTCTCGGGTCGCGCCGACTCGAGGCGACTCCGAACCGATCGATTCCGAACCGATCGACTCCGAACTGATCGCCCGGTCGTTCGTCTGCCACAGACTTTCCCGTCCCACCGTTTCTATCGACCGACCGCAGCACTGGGTGATGGCGCGCTGTCGGCCGTCCGAACGCGAGTGAGGGCGGCCGACGATTCGCGAGGGACGAGCGAGCGACCGACGGGAGCGAACGAGTCGGCTGGGGAGGGCGTGGCGACTCCCTGTTGCCCCGCTCGGAGAACCTCGGTTCGACTCGAGTATCCTCGAGTCGTAGGTCCCGTCGAAGGCCGCTGAAACGACCTCCTATTCGGTGGCTCGAACTGGTCTGCCACCCTGTATGCCCATCTCAGCCATCTGTTCACGCTATCTGCGAACTGAACACGGCATTTGTACCAAAGCAAAAAGATCGGATCGCCACTGCAATAACGAAGGAGCGTTGCCCCAACTAACTCCCATGGGCCCCCAACCACGTTATGGGGCGGCCACCGTGCTATACTATCTCACGGCATAAAAACCGTGCGTTCGTTAAGGGATTTCAGCGAGCCATCAGTCCGTCCTGACCAATACATCAGAGTATCAAACAGCAGATATAGACGAGTTTGGATCGAATGAACTGCGGTAGCTGTGGTAACTCTACTGCCTGTACTGGGCGGTAACTACACGTGCGGACATACCGCTAAGGTTCCTGATAGTTCCTAATGATGTCCAGCGAGTCGTGTTGGACACAGGGCGCGAATACAGCCGTTCCGATGTCGGACGACCGCTTGGGGAAGCCACTTTCATAAACAGGGATAATCCGCATCCCATTGACCATCCCCCGTATTCGTATGCAGGTCATCCCCGTGGTACCACGCCGCGGTAATGGGCGGAACTCACCACACACAATGGACAATGTGCCGCCGAACCGGTATGGTACGGTTCCGCCCGCCGCCACCGACAGTGGGGTCAACCGCCAATGAACAACGTTCAGTGGACCGACGACTCGTACCGATACGTATGGAACCTGTTTCGGAGTTACGGCATGGGGCTGATATTTGCGGCGAACATCTTCGGCGCTGGGTCGATTTACATTCTCTCTTCCGTCGGCGTATCGTTTAGGTTCACCCTCCTGTGGGTCCTCCCACTCTCCCTTGGTGTCGGTCTCGTGGTCCACGAGATGTCCGCACGGCTCGCCGTGCTCGATCAGCCACTCATGGGGTACATCCGCGACGTTATCGGGTCACCTGCCGCGAAGGCGTTTGCAGTGTTCATCGCGTTTATCATGCACCTCTGGAGCGTGGCGAACTACGCGCTGACGGGGGCCGCACTTGCGTTTCTCACTCCGCTCGACAGCGTTGTGATCGCCACCGTCCTCAGTGGTGCCGCCGGGATCACACTCATCGAACTCCGCGTCTATCAGCGGATCGAGGCGGTCATCGCGACCCTCGTACTCGTGGTCTTCGGGTCGTATCTCGTGATCTTCCTCGGCATCGACATCCCGGTCGCCGACGTCGCCCGGGGGTTGGTCCCAGCGGTCCGGACCAAGATGGGACCTCTCACGATGATCATCGCGCTGGTCGGTACGACAATCTACTACCCGAACTTCTTCATCCAGACGAGCATGCACCAGGCGAAGGAGTTCGACACCGTCAGCCAGTACCGACGGGACCACACCGTCGGCCTGGTTGCGGCCGTCCTGATGAGCATGGCCGTGCTGATCGTAGCCGCGATCACGGTTCCGTCCGGCGTGGTCTCGCTCGTCGATCCGGCCCGGCCACTCGTGGAGGAGCTCGGATCCTGGGCCCTGACCGTGTTCATCGTCGGGGCCGGGGCGGCCTCCTTTTCCAGCGCGACGGGCACCCTGTTCGGGGCCGGGTTCATGGTCCCCCAGGCGTTCGGCAACGACACCGCATTCGGCGACCGGCCGTTCCGCATCGTCGTCAACGGTCTGATCGTCCTGTCGTTGCTCCTTGCCGTGCCGATCCTCACATTCACCGACTTCTCGGCGGTGCAACTGGCACTCGTGGTGCCCGCTGTGAACGGCGTAATCGGCCTGCCGGTGACGGTGCTGGCACTCTACGGCGCGATGCACCGGTATTACAACCCCACGTGGATCGAAAATGTGATCTTCATCGGCATCGTGATCCTCATGTTCCTCGTAGCACTCCTGACGGCCACGTCGTTGGCCGAGACGATCAGAATGCTTGTCTGACGTTTCCTCGCCTTCTCCAGGAGCGAACCGGGACCGAACAGGAAACATCACTGGCTATTGCCAGCAACCTCTTAGAGGATGAGACTGGCAGTATAGACGATGTTGCGGTTATCGTTCAGGCGGATGGAATGAAGGCGATCAAAACTGGCCAGGAGAGCGAGGAGCAAGTCCGGGCCCTCTTGGACGACGGTGTCTCATTCAAGGCCTGCAGCAACACCCTCGATATGATGGATCTTGACGAATCTGACCTCGTTGAGGGCGTTGAGACCGTCCTGGAGGGAGCTGTGGAAGTAACGCGGTTGGGAGCAGAAGGATACACCTATATGCGGCCGTAGTGACCTCACAAAAGTCCACCTTGATTGGGAAAGGTTCACAACAGCTGTCTAACAGCTACTTCAGTCAATCCAGCGTAAAAAGAAATCGCCTGTCGTGATGGATACAGCCTCTGTATTCAGCACGCAACTTTTGACGGCTACTGGAGAGATGAACAACTGATCCGGTAACTACTCGGCCTGTACTGAGCGGTAACTACACGTGCGCATGGAGCGTTTCCAGCATCCGCGAACGAAGTGAGCGGTTCATCGACGGCTCGGCCTTCGGCCTCGCCGTCGGCCTTTTTCATCGAAGTCCGCGAGAGCGTCGCTCTCGCGGGCCCATCAGAAATCTTCGATTTCTGAGGACGTTTTTGCGCCCAGCGAGGGACGCGGAGCGTCCCTCGAGCCGTGTGAGCGGACTCCGTCCGCGAACAGAGAGTGGTTCGCCGTGGCGAACCCGAGGCGGAAAAAGTTCGTTCTCTGTACTGAACAGTAACTACACGTGCGACTGTATCGCCGTGAATCGTATCAGCGACCAATCACACGTTATCAGTGAGGCCGGTCATCGGAGAGGCCCCTGCAGCGATTGCACCGGCAGACAGAATTGCAGCTGACAGGGCAACAAAGTCTCCGCTCGGCGAGTACCCGGCTAACCCGGCGCCCGCCTGCACGATGAATATTGTCACGAAGAAACTGAGGATGGCGAACACCAACATCACGACTGCAGCGATAATACTACTTGCCAGCGCACCGAATGAATCCAAAATTCCCATTTTATGATACCTCTTTCGATCGAACCACTTCGGACAGATAAAGGTGCCCATCCTCGGTCATCAGTTTCTCACGCAAGTACTGCTCAGTCCGGTATGTCATTACTCTATACCGAACGGCAACTAGACATGCGAACTGAACGGTCCTGATCACTGAATAGGGTTATTTCGAGATCGCCTCGAAGTTCGAGGCACCACACTGACAGCCGTCCGTTTTCCCAATCGGTTGAACGGTTCCATCGGCAAGTATCCACGCGGAATAGACCGCACCACACTCACAACACCTCCCGGCTACTTTCGGACGCTCATTAGTCGTGGTGGTGGTGGTACTGTGTGACTGTTGGTGCCCAACCATGTGAGTATACACAGCTATCTTGCGGAAGTGATGATGGGTTGTATAGACCACTTCGAACGCAATGATACGGTAATTCCGTAGACGGTGACCTAGTGGACCACACTCGATACCTATCGTCAGCAAGAATCCTACGGCGACCTTCGCGGGCCACTGGATACGTACGTTCCATGCACTGAGCGTTACGTCTACCACCTTTACCGAACACAGATAGTGACTGTACGTCCACGAAACGACGTGAGCCGGTCGTCGCAGGAGCAAGCACCAACGTCTCCGCTCGGGTCCCGGTACGCTCGAGTATGGTCCGCCTCTCCACAATCGTGATCGTGCTCGCGATCGTCCTCGGTATCGGCCTCGTCCCGATTCCCATCCTTCCCGGCGTCGGTATCGTCGTCGGACTCTCGGGGATCGTGCTCGGGATCATTCTCCGCCTGCTCGGGCACTAGGCTCAGTCGCTCGAGGAGCCCGCCGAGACGCCGGTTCCCGAGTCGCCCTCGGACGACGTCGATCCGCCGTCCGACGAGTCGAACGGGGGTGCCGACTCCGATTCCGTCGCCGTCGAACTCGACTCGAGTGCGTCCCCGACGACCTCGAGGATCGTCTCCGGCGTCGCTTCGAACCGCTCGGCGCGGTTTCCGCGGGTGTCGACAGCCGCTCGAGACCCGGACTGGTCGCCGTCCGACCGAGACACAATCACGACGGGAGTCGCGACCTCGTTCAGCGACTCGAGAAGGGGCGCCACACCAGCGTCCGTCGATTCCCACACGGGTTCGGTGACGACCGCGACGTCGGCGCTCCGAACTCGCTCCTCGAAGGCCGTCAGATCGGCCGCCGACAGCGACTCGAACGGCTTGACCTCGAGCCGGTCGATCTCGAGCGATCGTGCGGTCTCGGCCGCCGTATCTCCGTCCGTGACGGGTCCGACGGAGAGGGCGAGATCGAGAGCCGCCGTCTCGAGTCGCGCGAGGACGCTCGAGGCGATCGGGCCGGTCCCGACGACGTGAATTCGGCCCTCGCGTTCGCCGTCTCCACCGGTGCGTCTCTTCGCTCCACCGGTGGCGCTCTCGGCGCCACCGTTTTCGGTCCGCGTTCCGATTTCAGCACCGTTCGGGAGCGCCGTCACCGTCTCCGTCCCCGTGATCGGGTTCCGCGTGACCGCCGCCGTCGCGTCGAAGACGGTCGACAGCGACTCGCCGGTCAGCACCTCTGCGGGCGGTCCGGTCCGGGAGACGGCGCCGTCGGCGAGCATCACCAGCCGATCGCAGTAGCGCGCGGCCAGATCGAGGTCGTGAATCGCCGCGCAGACGGTCCGTCCCTCGGAGACCAGTTCCCGGACCAGCTCGAGCGTCTCGATCTGGTGATTGACGTCGAGACTCCCCGTCGGTTCGTCGAGCAGCATGACCGGCGTCTCCTGGGCGATCGCTCGCGCGAGCACGACGCGCTGGCGCTGGCCGCCGCTCACCTCGTCGATCGGTCGAGCCGCGAGTTCGTCGGTGCGCGTGCGCTCGAGGGCGCGCTCGACCGCCTCGCGATCTGCGGCCGTCGGCCCGGAAAAGCGCGAGCGGTGGGGATGGCGCCCCATCTCGACGACGTCGCGTACGGGGAAGGAAAACGACAGCGTCGTGTCCTGCGGGACGACCGAGACGAGTCGGCTCGATGCTCGCGAGGAGAGCCCGTGCATGTCGGTCCCGTCGATCGCGATCGATCCCGAGTCGGGCTCGAGCGCCCCGCTTATCAGCCGCAGCAGGGTCGTTTTGCCGGCCCCGTTGGGGCCGACGAACCCGACGAACTCGCCGGGCTCGATTGCCAGTGATACGTCTTCGAGGACCGCCAGATCGCCGAACGACAGCGAACAGTCCGCGATCGAGATCGACGCCGGCTCGAGGTCGGGTTCGCGGTCGGACCCGGATTCCCGGTCGGTCGGCGTCACACCGCATGCACCTCCCGACGCGTGAGCAGGAACAGGAAGAAGGGGGCACCGAGCGCCGCCGTGACGATGCCGACCGGGACTTCGGTCGGGCCGGTCGGCCACCGCGCGATCGTGTCCGTCACGACCAGAAACGACGCGCCGGCGAGCGCGCTCGTGGGAAACAGAACCCGGTGGTCCGGCCCGACGAGCAGCCGCATGATGTGTGGGACGACCAGTCCGACGAACCCGATGACGCCCGTGACGGCGACCCCCGCCGCGGTGACGATACTCGCGAGCGCGAGCAAGAGGAGTTTGGTCCGTTCGACCGCGACCCCGAGGTGGTGGGCGTCCTCCTCGCCGAGCAGGAGGACGTTGAGTTCCCGCGCGTACGTCGCCAGCACGAGAACGCCCAGGACCGAGACCGGCAGCGCGAACGCGACGTCGCTCCAGCCCCGGTCCCGCAGGCTCCCCATCAGCCAGACGACGGCCTCCCTGAGTCCGTCGCCGCTGTGGACGAGCATGTACGAAATCATCGCGCCGAGGAAGGCCTGGACGGCGACGCCGGCGAGCAACAGCGTCGCGACCGGCGTCCGTCCGCCCTCGGTCGCGATCGCGTAGACGAGAAACGCCGTCGCGAGCGCGCCGACGAACGCGGCGAGATGGAGGCCGCCGAACGGGACGAGCGCGGGAAAGGCGATGGCCGCGACCGCACCGGCCGCGCCGCCGGACGAGACGCCGATGATCGACGGGTCCGCCAGCGGGTTCCGGAAGAACCCCTGCATCACCGTCCCCGCGGCGGCGAGCCCGAACCCGACCGTCGCCGCGAGGACGATCCGCGGGAGCCGGAGCTGGACGACGATGTACTCGTGTGTCCCCTCGACGGGAAACGAGAATACGGACGAAAACTCGAGGCCCGGCACCGGCACGGGCCGATCGAGTACGGGCAGCGTTGCGGTCCCGGTCTCGATCCCCGAGGGGACGGCGACCCCGTTGAGGATCGCCATCGCCACGATGCGCGGTTCGATCCCGACCGGTCCGAGCGCGGCGCTGCCGACGACGACGGCCGCGAGCAGGACGCTCAGTCCCGCCGACCACACCGCGGTCCGGAGCCGTCGCTGCATTCGTCTCAACCTCGCTTGCAGTAGGCAAATATTTGTTGAAGTGGTGTGGACGTACTCTCGATGCGACGACAGCTAACCGTTATCCTGACCGTTCTCCTTACCGTTTCGGCGATCGGCCCCGCCGCGGCCGGCGCTGGAACCGGGACCGGAGCGGCCGTACAAGATTCCGAAGCACAGTGTGAATACCCGCTCACGATGACCGATGCGACCGGCGAGAACGTGACGATCGAGGACGAACCCGAGTCGGTCGTCACGCTCTATCCTGGTGACGCCCAGCTCGCCTACTCGATCGGTGCCGAGGACAAGGTCGTCGGAATGCCCGTCGGCCAGTACACCGAGTCGCTCGAGGCCGGCGACAGGACCGACATCACCGAAGACGACGGCGTGACGCCCGTCGCCGAGGAGATCATCAACCTGAACCCCGACGTCGTCCTCGCCGCGAACGTCGCCCTCTACAACCAGGACCTCCTCGAGCGGCTCGAGGACGCCGGGATCACGGTCGTCGTCCTCGACACCGCGACGTCGCTCGACGACGTTCGCGAGAACGTCCGCGTGACCGGGCAGGTGACCGGCGAGTGTGAGAGCGCCGAGGAGACGGTCCAGTGGATGAACGAGCGGCTCGAGATCTACGAGGACGCGCTCGCGAACGAGTCCGCACCGCTCGCGTACTACGACGGCGGCGAGAGCGGTGACACGCACGGCATGGAGACGTTCCAACACGACGTGATGACCGCGGCGGGACTCGAGAACCTTGCCGCCTCGGTCGGCGAATCCGGCTGGGTGGAGCTGAACTCGGAAGTCGTCGTCAACGAGGATCCGGAGTGGATCGTCTACCCCGACAGCGACCGCTGGGACGCGCCGCCGTCGACGGCCGACTTCGACGGGGTGACCGCCATCCGGGAGGACAACGTCGTCGCCGTCGACGACAACGCGATGAGCCAGCCCGGTCCCGACGTCGTCTACGCGATCGAGACGATCATCGAGGCGGTCCACCCCGACGTGTACGGCGAGATCGAAGGCGACCTCGAGGCGGTCGACGAGGAGTACCGCGACGGCGGAAACGAGTCGGACGACGGATCGGAGAGCGAGGAGGACGGCGAGAGCTCCATCCCCGGCTTCGGCGTGGCCGCCGCGCTGGTCGCCCTGTTGGCCGCGACCGGTGTCGCCGCTCGGCGGCGATAGCGCTCGAGGGCCGATTCTCCGCTCGTCCGGTTCGCGGTAGGCCCGCGAGCCGGCGTACTATTTTGAAAAGGGTTTACTCACCGGCCGCTCGAGACGAACGTATGGTCGAGAACGTCATCTGGCCCGCCTATCTCGACGCGGGCCTCTCACGGGCCGACGGCCGGCGCGTGTCACGGGATCTCGCGGTCGAAGAGCCGACAGTCGACGAAATCGCCAAGGCGGTCCAGCAGATCGGGTACGACGCCACGATCGAGCGGGACAAGGCCTACTCCCGGGAACACTGGGCCGACCGGGGCCGGGTCGTCGTCCGCGGGGCCGACGACTCGACGAAGAACGACCTCGTGCAAGCCGTCGCGGCGTACGTCGTCGCGATGCGGGAGTGAGATGCGCCGGATCGGCTCGGTCGTCCGTACCGCACAGGGACTGGCCGTCCTCCGGGCGGACGACACCGACGACGGCGCGTCCGAGAGCGGGTCCGCGAGCGCCGCGGGCGATCCGTTCCGCGACGAGATCGGGACGACCGTCCTCGACGACTCCCTCGAGTCGGTCGGCCGGGTCGTCGACGTCTTCGGCCCGGTCGAGCGCCCCTACCTCGCGGTGACGCCCGACGACGACGTCCACCTGCCGTCGCTCGTCGGATCGGCGCTGTACGCCCGCTAGCACCGACCGCGTCCGGCGTTCGTCGCCGTCACACGCACACAGATCGTCGCCGTCCGGCCCCAGGGCCGTCGTCCACCTCTAGGGCCGCCGTCCACCTCCGGGTATCGTGGCTATCGATCTCGAGCGGTCCTCGAGCGGAGACGAAAACACCCATAGGAACCGGGTGCAAACGCCGGGCCATGAACCAACGGACGCGCGTCCTCGCCGCCGTCGGACTGACGGTGGCCCTGTTCCTCGGCGTCCAGCTCGGGGCGCTGGCGCTGGTCGAACCCTTCTACGAGGGCGGTCACCAGGCCGTCGAGAACCCCGACGATCCGACGAACAGTTTCGTCTACTTCGGCATCATTCTCGTCGCGACCGCCCTCATGCTCGTCACGATCAAGTACGACGTCGAGTGGCTCATCAAGGCCATGATCATCGGCGTCAGCGTGATGATCTCGTGGTACGTCTTCGCCGAACTCGTCCCGTCGGTGGTCACGGTCGGCTCGGTCAACGTCCTCGCGGTCACCGCGGCAGTCGCCGTCGGCGCCGCCCTCCTGTTCTATCCGGAGTGGTACGTCATCGACGGCGCCGGCGTGGTGATGGGCGCCGGCGCCGCCGCCCTGTTCGGGATCAGCTTCGGGCTCCTGCCGGCGCTGGTGTTGCTGACCGTCCTCGCCGTCTACGACGCGATCAGCGTCTACGGCACCGAACACATGCTCGACCTCGCCGAGGGCGTGATGGCGCTCAAAATTCCCGTCGTCCTCGTCGTCCCCACGACGCTCTCGTACTCCTACCGCGCGGCCGGCAGCACCGACGACGTCCTCGAGAACCGGACGGAAGACGGCTCGAGCGAGGGCGGTGACGGCGCTGCTGCTGATTCGAATCCGACCGCGGCGACTGACGACCCCAACCGGAACGCAGCGTCGAGCGACCTGAACCGGAACGACGAGTCGGACGATAACGAGTCGGACGACGCCCTCGAGCGCGACGCCCTCTTCATCGGGCTCGGCGACGCCGTCATCCCGACGATCCTCGTCGCGAGCGCGGCGTACTTCCTCGACGTCGGAGCGATCGCGGTGCCCGGAATCGCGCTGAACGTGCCGGCGCTGGGCGCACTCGTCGGCACCATCGCGGGGCTGCTGGTGCTCATGTATATGGTCCTCAAAGGCCGGCCACACGCCGGATTACCGCTGCTGAACGGCGGCGCGATCGGCGGCTACCTCGTCGGCGCGCTCGCGAGCGGACTGTCGCTCGCGACGGCGCTCGGGCTGTAACTGCTCTTGGACTCGAGTCGGTTCGCTTACTCCCCGCTCTCCCCGTCCTCTTGCAGGTCTACCTCGACGTCGTCACCGTGCTGGATACCGGTCGTCATCGTGTCGGCCCGCTCGCGCTCGGTCTCCATCGGGAGGTCGCTGTCGTCGGGATAGACGGCGGCGACGACGAGGTGGTCGCCGCTGTCTTCGGCTCGAGCGATGTCGAGGAGGACGTCGATTTCGGTTTCCCCCTGGAGCGTCGCCGTCCCCTCGTAGGACTGAAACGAGACGATGGTGTCGAGCCCCTCGATGTCGTCCGGCTGGATGGCGCGCCCGCCGATGCCGTCGCCGAGTTCGAACTGCTCGTACTGTTTCTGGATGTACTCGGCGAGTTCCGCCTCGCTCATGTCGCCGACGGGGTTGAAATCCTCGCCCGCGACCCTGACTTGCGGCGTCGAGACGAAGGCGAAGACGCCCGCCTCCGGTTGCTCGCCGAAGCCGTCCAGCGGCATGTCGATGGTCCGCGTGTACTCGGTCAGATAGTTCGTCACTTCGACGCTCTCGCCGCCGAACTCGCGTTCTTCGACCAGTTCGGTCGTGCCCTGATACTCGTAGCCGGCCTCGCCCGCAGCCGCCTCGGAAACGCGAATCGGGGACGCCTCGAACGTCGTCATATCGTCGATGAGGCCGCTGAGACAGCCCGCCGATGCCCCGACCGCGCCGGCCGTAGCCGCGGCAACGAATGTGCGTCGATTCATACTATTCGACCCGACCGCATTCTGAAGTATAAATTTCGTGGTCTTCGTCATATTCTGGGTACTCGACCGGAAGCGTCGGGCACGGCGACGCCGCGAATCTCGAACCGGGCGCCGTCGTCGGCGTCTGCGACCGTGATCGGCCAGTCGTGAGCGTCGACGACCCGAGAAACGATGGATCGAACGCGTTCGAACGGATGCGACGCGAGGTATCGGTCGCACCCGCCGTACCGGTCCGTCTCGAATTGACCGATCTCCCAGAAATCGCTACTCGCCGGACGGCAGTCGATAGGTCGCGCCGTCGTCGGTATCCTGCACCTCGATCCCCAGCGCCTCGAGTTCGTCGCGCAACTCGTCGGCCCGGTCGTAGTTGCCCGCCTCGCGTTCGTGTTCGCGCACCTCGAGGACGAGGTCCACCACGTCGCCGGCCAGGGTCGCCGTCCCCGTCGTCTCGCCCTCGAAGGAGAGGCCGAGCACGTCGCCGAGTTCCTCGAGGGCGTCGACGGCCTCCCGGAGCCCGCGGTAGTCGTACTCTTCGCGGCCCTCGAGGTGGCTGTTGATCGCCGTCGCGATTTCGAGCAGGGCCGACTGCGCCTCGCGCGTGTTGAAGTCGTCGTTCATCGCGGTGACGAACGAGTCGCGCGCCGCCTCGGTTTCGGTCCGCAGCGATGCGTCCTCGACTTTCGTCCGCGCGTCGGGCGAGTCGAGGGCCTCGACGGCCGACTCGTAGGCGCGCTCGAGGCGGTCCCAGCGCTCCTCTGCCTCGGCGATCGTCTCGTCCGAATAGAGCTGTTTGCTGTTGTACGAGCCCGCGGTCAGGAACGTCCGGAGGACGTTCGTCTCCCACTGGTCGACCGCGTCCTCGACGGTGACGAAGTTGCCCAGACTCGAGGACATCTTCTCGTCGTCCATCTGGAACAGTTCGCAGTGGAGCCAGTAGTTGGCGAACGCCTGCCCGGTGGCGGCCTCGGACTGGGCGATCTCGTTTTCGTGGTGCGGGAAGACGAGGTCGCGCCCGCCGACATGGATGTCCAGCGTCTCGCCCAGATGGGTCATGCTCATCGCCGAGCACTCGATGTGCCAACCGGGTCGGCCCTCGCCCCACGGCGACTCCCAGGTCCGTCCGTCGGGCGGGTCGCCGCCATGGTCGACGCCCTCGTGGCGGTGCTCCGCGACCGCGTCGGAATCGACGCCCCCGGCCTTCCAGAGGGCGAAGTCCGCGGGGTGGCGCTTCTCCGAGCGCTCGTCGGGGTCGCCCTGGGATTCGATCTCCTCGAGTTCCTGATTCGAGAGTTTGCCGTACTCGTCGAAGCTGGAGACGTCGAAGTAGACCGAGTCGTTGGACTCGTAGGCGTACCCCTCCTCGACGAGCGTCTCGACGAGGTCGACGATCTCCGGGACGTGTTCGGAGACGCGGGGGTAGACCTCCGCACGCAGGAGGTTTAGCGCGCGCATGTCCGCGATGGTGCGCTCGATGTAGGTCTCCGCGACGTCGAGTTCGTCCTCGCCGAGGTCGTCCTCGCCGACGCGGGCGACGATCTTCTCGTTAATGTCAGTGAAATTTTCGACGTGACGGACGTCGTAGCCGAGGTACTCGAGCCAGCGGTGCATGACGTCGACGTGGACCCACGACCGGGCGTGGCCGAGGTGGGGCGGATCGGAGACCGTCAGGCCACAGTAGTACAGGAGGACGTTCTCGGGATCACGTGGCTCGAACGGCTCCTTTTCGCCCGTCAACGTGTTCGTCACGTGCAGGGTCATTACGCTCACTTCCGCCGGACGAAAGTTAAAGCGTATGATGGACGCTCGCGGACCGCTCGAGTCCGATCCGCGCCGCCGGTCACCCACCGACGGGTTCGTGGAACGAAACCTCGGCCCACTGTCGCCAACCGTCTTGCCGACGGGCCGACCCTTGGACGGTTTCGTCAGAACCCCTTTTTTGGTGGTGCGAATACCGACGAGCGACGATGATCCGAAACGACCTGCCGCAGACGGCCGCAACTGACGCTTCGCTCGCCTCGGCGACCGGAACCGAACCGCAGCTCCGGCGCCGGTTCGTTCTCGAAGCGCTCGAGTCGCTGTCGGGGCGGGCGACGGTCGACGAACTCGTCGACGCGCTCCTGACGCGGGGGGACGATGCCGTCGACGATGACGCGGAGACGATTCGGATTCGCCTCCACCACGTCGATCTCCCCAAACTCGCCGACGCCGGTCTGATCGCCTACCACGTCGATCGGAACCGCGTCTGGCTCCTCGACTGACGCGAAACGCGGCGTCACACGCGCCCGAAAACCGCAGTGTCGTTGGGTGGTGTCGTCGGGTGGGGGAGTCACTCGAGGGGAACGGCGTCGAGCGCGCCGTCGACCGCGCGCAACGCGTTCGCACCCTCGAGGCGGTCGACCACGACGAGCAGCGTCTCCGCGCCGACGCCCGCCGCGATGGGGGTGATCTCCTCGAGTGCGAGCCGCTGGAGGACCTCCGCGAGCGCGGCCGCGTCGACGGCGCCGGTCGCGACGATGGCCGTTCGATCACCGCCGTCGGGGCCGAAGGCGGTCCCGCCGACGGTAACGAGCGCCTCGTCGCCCTCCGCGTCGATCGGCCCGATCCCGCTCTCCATTCGCACCCGGACGTCTCGCGCGTCGGTCTCGTATTCCGGCAACTCCTCGGCGTAGCGGCGCAGCGCCGTCGCGATCGCGTCGATCTCGCCCTCGACCTCGAGGAACCGGGCAGCGGCGGTGTAGTTGACCACGCCCGCTCGAAGCGCCGCGACCAGAAACGGATGCGATTCGGCGGCGCGACGCGTCTCGGCTGCCAGTGACATATCGAAGTGAGGGAGTCCCGCCGGGATAAGCGCGACGACCGGGACGGCGTTCGGCCGCGGCGTCGACCGTCGACGTCACGACACCAGGCCGCGACCGCGGCCGTGGACGCGGCGGCGACCAACCGACTCGCGGAACTGCTCGAGACCGCGTTCCTTTTGCCGCGAGCGCCCGATCGCTCGAGTATGGACCTCTCGGAGATCGAGAAGCTCATCGAAGCGGAACTCGAGGACGCGCGGGCGACGGTCACGCACGCGCGTGACGAACACGACGACGATCATCTCGCCGCGACGGTCGTCTCGCCGGCGTTCGATGGACTGCCGCTGGTCCAGCAACACCAGGCGGTCTACGACGCGCTCGGCGAGCACATGACGACCGACATCCACGCCCTCGAACTCTCGACGTACACGCCCGAGGAGTACGAGGAATACGAGGGCTAACACCTGCCGAGTGTCGGATCGGGAGGGGCCGGGATTTGGAGGGGCCGCCCGGTATCGCGCGCAGCGGACAGACCCCGCATTTTATCCTCTGCTCCTGATAGGATACCCGTATGGAATCGCTGCACCCTCGGATCAGGCTGCTCTGGATCGCCAAGGGAGCGATCGCGTCGATCGTTCTCGGCCTTCTCCTCGTGGCCGTCGACCGCTGGCTGATCACCGTGCCGACGGTCGCCATCGCTGCCCTCGTCGCCGTCGGCCTACTTCTCGGGATCGTCTACGCCGTCAGGCTCTACCAGATCTGGAAATTCGAGATCCAGTCGGACGCGCTCTACCTCGAGCGGGGCGTGGTCACGTTCGTCGAGACCGCGGTGCCGTTCGTCCGGGTCCAGCACGTCGACACCCAGTTCGGCCCCGTCGAGCGAGCGCTCGGTCTCTCGAGCGTGGTCGTCTACACGGCCGGATCGCGAAACGCCGACGTTCGCATTCCGGGGCTGACGCCCGACCGCGCCCGCGAATTGCAGCACACGCTTCGCGACCTCGCCGTCGAGAGCGAGGCCGACGACGCCGTCTAACCGCCGATGAATCGACTCCACCCACTCAGTGCGGTCACTTACGCCCTCCAGTACGGGTTCTTCTGGCTGTGGATCCCGATGGCGGCCGTCGTCATCCTCGGCGGCCTCTTCGATCCGGTCAGTTCGGCCTGGTTCCCCGTCGCCGCACCCGTCGGCTTCGTCGCCGGGGCCGCGTACGGCATCGCCTACTACTACCGATTCGAGTACGGCGTCACGCCGGACACGTTCGACGTGGCTTCGGGGGTGTTCGCCCGCCGATCGCGGGAGATTCCCTACGAACGGATCCAGAACGTCGACGTCCGACAGGGCGTGCTCCAGCGGGTGCTCGGCCTCGCGATCGTCTCGGTCGAAACCGCCGGCGGGGGCAACACGGAAGCGACGCTGAACTTCGTCGGCGACGCCGAGGCGAGACGGCTACAGGACCGGATCCGACGGCGGACGGCCGCGGTGAAAGAACGCCGTCGCGACCGTGACCGTGACCGTGACCGCGACGGGGCCGACTCCCTGTCGGACGAAGGGGCTGAAAGCTCCGTCGACGGGGATCGCTCGGGAACCTCGGCACCCCGGAACGGGAGCCCGGACGCCGCTACGGATCGTCAGGCACCCGCTCCCGAATCGGCCGAATCGACCGAACCGACCGAACCGCGCCGACAGCGACTGTTCGAGCTCGAGTCCCGGGAACTGCTGTTGTACTCGTTCACCTCGCTGCGACCCGCCGCGGTGGCGGGCGTGATGTTCGTCTTCTTCCTCGCGACCGATACGATCATCGAGACGCTCGTCGCCGTCGCACAGCCGTTCGGCGGACCGGCGGCACTCGGCGAGGGGTCGGCGTCCAGTTACGGCATCCTGACGCTCGTCTCGGTGATCAACGGGATCGTCGTCACGTACGTGCTGAGCGTCGCCTACACGTTCGGCACCTACTACGCCTTCCGGCTCGGTCGCGTCGATACGGACTTCGTCTACGAGCGCGGCCTGCTCCAGCGCTACAGCGGATCGATCCCGACCGACAAGGTGCAGTCGGTGACGGTGACCGACAACCCGCTCCAGCGGCTGATCGGCTACGCCGGCCTCTGGGTCGAGACGGCCGGCTACGGCCCCGAGAGCAACAGCGGGAGCCAGTCGGCCGTCCCGCTGGCCAAGGAGGGACGGGTCCACCGGTTCACCGAGAACCTCACCGGCGTCGAGACGCCGAAGTTCCGGAGTCCGCCGACGCTCGCCCGCCGTCGGTATCTGGTCCGCTATTCGCTCCTCGCCGCCGTCGTCGTCGCGGTCGCCTTCGGGATCACCCGGATCACCGTCCTCGAGCGCTGGTATCTCGCCGGTATCGTCTTCGCGGCGGTACCCCCCGCGGCGCACCTGAAGTACGCCAATCTGGGCTACTTCGTCGCCGAGGATCACCTCGTGATCCGGCGCGGGTTCTGGCAGCGGCGAACGACCGTGATCCCCTACTACCGGATCCAGACCGTCTCGACGCGTCGCTCGATCTTCCAGCGCCGGCTCGGACTGGCGTCGCTATCCGTCGACACCGCCAGTTCGCAGACCCTCTTCTGGGAGACGCCGACGATCTACGACGTCCACCTCGCGGACGCCCGGGACGTCCACGAGACCGGGCGCGACCGCCTCCAGCGCGCGTTGCGCGAGCGCGCTCGAGACGAGGGCGCCGGGCTGTCGGTGGATTTCACCTGAGGCGACCGGACGTCACCGATCACACCCGGCTTCGGGCCGTGACGCCCTGTGCCGATGATCGGATCACGATCCACTCGGTGCGATGCTCTCTCGTTCGAACGAATCGAACACCGCAATTTATGGGCCAGTGATGACAACGATCCAATATGGAACCCCTCCATCCCCGCATCCGACTCCTCTGGATCGCCAAGGGAGCGATTACGGCGCTCGTCCTCGCCGTCGCGCTGGCACTCGTCGACCGGTGGATCGCCGCCGTCGACGTTCCGACGGTCGCTCTCGCCGGCCTCGTCGCGCTCGGCTTACTCCTCGGCGTCGTCTACGCCGTCCGTCGCTATCAGGTCTGGCGGTTCGAACTGCAGGCCGACGCGCTCTACCTCGAGCGCGGCGTGATCACGTTCGTCGAGACGGCGGTGCCGTTCGTCCGCGTCCAGCACGTCGACACCCAGTTCGGCCCCGTCGAACGGGTGCTGGGCCTCTCGAGCGTGGTCGTCTACACGGCCGGATCACGTAACGCCGACGTCCGCATTCCGGGGCTGACGCCGGATCGAGCGCGCAGCCTGCAGGACACGCTCCGCGAACTGGCCGTCGAGAGCGAGGCCGACGACGCCGTCTAACATGAACCGCCTCCATCCACTCAGCGGGGCGATGCTGGCCCTCCAGCGAGGGTTCACTGGGTTCTCGATGCCGTTTTTCTTCGTGATGGTGCTCTCGAGCGTCGTCGACGCCGTCGACGTCGGCTGGATCTTCTGGCTGGCACCCGTCGGCTTCGTCGTCGGCGCCGGCTACGGCCTCGCGTACTACTACCGCTTCACGTACGCGCTCACGGCGGACACGTTCGACGTGACCTCGGGCGTCCTCTCGAGGCGTTCCCGCGAGATCCCGTACCGGCGCGTCCAGAACGTCGACGTCTCGCAGGGACTCGTCCAGCGACTGCTCGGCCTCGCCGTCGTCTCCATCGAGACCGCCGGCGGCGGCGCCACCGAGGCGACGTTGCGACACGTCAGCAGCGACGAGGCCGAACGGATCCGAACCGAGATCCGGCGGCGGACGGCCGCGCGCAGTGACGAGCGCGGCGTCGAGGAACGGACGGATTCGGCCGTCACGACAGACGCCGACGCCGGTGCGATCGACGGCGAGACCACCCGATCCGCGCCGACCGGGACGCCGGACGTCGACGACGGCGACGGCGAGCACCGCAGCGGCGACGCCGCTCGGATCGATCGGTCGCCGACGCTGCTGTTCGAACTCGAGGCCCGCGAACTGCTGGTCTACGCCGGAACCGCGTTTCGGTGGGGGGCCGCAATTTTCCCGATCGCGCTCGTCGTGCTGTTGCTGGACGTCGATTCGGGAGCAGGCGGGGTATCCGCGTTTCTCGTGGAGATCGCCCGTCCCTTCGGCGGCCCGGAATCGATCGACGGCGCCGCGGACGGCGCGCTCGTGGTGCTGTCGGTGATCACGGCGCTGCAGTGGGTCGTCGCCACGTACGTCGCGAGCGGGCTCTACACGATCGCGAACTACTACGGATTCAGACTCGGCCGACGGGACAACGACCTCGTCTACGAACGCGGCCTGCTCCAGCGCTACAGCGGGTCGATCCCGACCGACAAGATCCAGTCGGTGACGATCACCGACAACCCGCTCCAGCGGCTCGTCGGCTACGCCGGCCTCTGGGTCGAGACGGCCGGCTACGGCCCCGAGAGCAGCGGCGGGAGCCAGTCGGCCGTCCCGCTGGCCGCCGAGTCGCGGGTCTACCGGTTCGCGACGGCGCTGACCGGCGTCGATCGCGCCGAGTTCCGGGCCCCGCCCCGACTGGCCCGGCGCCGCTATCTCGCGCGCTACACGCTGCTCGCCGCCGGCGTCGTCGCGGCCGCTTTCGCGGCCACTCGAGTCACCGGTCTCGAGCGCTGGTATCTCGCCGCCGTCGTCTTCGCCGCGGTGCCCCCCGCGGCGCACCTGAAGTACGCCAATCTGGGCTACTTCGTCGCCGAGGATCACCTCGTGATTCGCCGCGGGTTCTGGCGCCGCCGGACGACCGTGATCCCCTACTACCGAGTTCAGACCGTCTCGACGCGCCGGTCGCTCTTCCAGCGCCGACTCGGACTGGCGTCGCTGGTCATCGATACGGCCAGTTCCCGGACGTTCGTCTGGTCGACGCCCGCGATTCCGGATCTCGACCTCGAGACGGCTCGAGACCTGCGGCAGACCTGTCGGGAGCGGCTGCAGACGTCGTTGCGCGAACGCGAACACGAACGCGACGACGGCTCACCACTGGCGGCGGAGTTCCCGTGATCGACGTTCGACCGCCGGGTTCCCGCCGGCCCGTCACCTGATACGAGAGTCAGACGCGACCGTTTCGGTGGCTTTTACCCCGCTCCGCGTGACCGCTCGCGTATGGCAGACGATGACGAGTTCCGCATCGAGGAGGACAGTCTCGGCGAGATGCAGGTTCCCGCGGACGCCTACTGGGGTGCCCAGACCCAGCGCGCGATCCAGAACTTCCCCATCTCGGGGATCACGTTCGGACGGCGGTTCGTCCGCGCGCTCGGGGTCGTCAAGAAGGCCGCCGCGCAGGCTAACCGCGATCTGGACCTGATCGAGGACGACGTCGCCGAGGCCATCGTCGAGGCCGCCGACGAGGTCATCGCCGGCGAGCACGACGACCAGTTCCCGGTCGACGTCTTCCAGACCGGCTCCGGAACCTCCTCCAATATGAACGCCAACGAGGTCATCGCCAACCGCGCCGCCGAGCTCATGGGCAGCGAAATCGGCGACCGCGTCGTCCACCCCAACGACCACGTCAACTACGGCCAGTCGAGCAACGACGTCATCCCGACCGCGATGCACGTCGCCTCCCTCGAGGCCGTCGAGAAGGACGTCATCCCCGCGCTCGATACGCTCCGCGAGGCCCTCGAGGAGAAGGAGGAGGAGTTCGACGACGTCGTCAAAACCGGCCGCACGCACCTCCAGGACGCGACGCCGGTCACGCTGGGCCAGGAGTTCTCCGGCTACCGCACGCAGGTCGAGAAGGGCCTCGGCCGCGTCGACACGGTCCGCGATCACCTCGCCGAACTCGCGCTAGGCGGTACCGCGACGGGGACCGGTCTGAACACCCACGAGGAGTTCCCAGGTCGCGCCGCCGAGTACATCACGAAGGAGACCGGCGTCCAGTTCCGCGAGGCCGACAACCACTTCGAGGCCCAGGCCGCCCACGACGCGATGAGCGAGGCCCACGGCGCCCTCCGCGTGGTCGCGGGCTCGCTGAACAAGATCGCCAACGACCTCCGACTGCTCGCTTCCGGGCCGCGCAACGGACTCGGCGAGATCGAACAGCCGGAGAACCAGCCCGGTTCCTCGATCATGCCCGGCAAGATCAACCCCGTCGTCGCGGAGGCCGTCAACCAGGTCCACAAGCAGGTCGTCGGCAACGACGCCGCCGTCTCCGCAGGCGCCGCCGAGGGCCAGATCGATCTCAACCTCTACAAGCCCGTGCTAGCCCACAACTTCCTCGAGTCAGCGGAACTGATCTCGAACGCGAGCCAGGTCTTCGGCGAGCGCTTCGTCCGAAAACTCGAGGCCAACGAGGCGTACTGCGAAGAGCGCGTCGAACAGTCGATGGCGATGGCCACCTCGCTGAACGTCCACATCGGCTACGACAAAGCCAGCGAGGTCGCCAAGACCGCGCTCAAGGAAGACAAGACGGTCCGCGAGGTCGTCCTCGAGAAGGGGTACCTCACCGAGGAGGAGGCCGACGAAGTGCTCGACCCCCGCAAGATGGCCGAGCGCGGTATCCTCGGGCAGGACGACTGAACCGACGGTCCTCGGTTCCGATCTCGCGTTCTTCCGTCGTCGGGACGCGGCTGCGCGTCCCGATCAGACGTCGTCGACCTCGCCCGTATCGACCACGCCCTGATCGAGCGGGTCCTCGACGTCGCCCATCACCGCCTCGAGGAGGTCGGTGACGGTCACCAATCCGATCACCTCGTCGTCGGACTGCGGTCGACCCCTCGAGGGACGTTGTCCCTCGCTATCATCGGACTGCGTTCGATTGCTCGAGGAACTCCGTTCCTCGCTATCATCGGACTGCGTTCGATTGCTCGAGGAACTCCGTTCCTCGCTGTTCTCGACCACCAGTGCAAGCTCCTGGTTCTCCCGCTGGAACCGATCGATCGCGTCGCTGACGCCCGTCTCCGGCCCGAGCGTAATCGGCGGCGCCGCCAGTTCGGCGAAGTCGATCTCGCCGGAAGCGAGGTCCTCGCGGTGCTCGAGGAGGACCGGCGTGTAGACGATTCCCCGGAATTCCGTCAGCGAGTCGCCGACCAGCGGATACCGCGTCTGCGGTCGCTCGGCCATCCGTCGGAGGTTCTCCTCGGTATCGGCGGCCGTCGACAGCGCGACGATCTTCTCGGCCGGCACCATCACCTCGCGGATCGGCTTCTCACCGATTCGCAGCGCGTTCATCACCTCTTCGCGGCGCTCCGGCGGGAGATCACCCTCCTCGAGGACCGACCCGAGTCGATTGCGCAGTTCCGCTCGCGACTCGATGACGTCCGTCTCGGTCTCGGTCCACGACTGGGTCATCTCGACGCCGAACAGCCCGAGCGTCCCCTTGGCGACCCAGTCGCCGAATTTGATCAGCGGCGCGATCGCCTTCGCGAACCAGTACAGCGGTCGCGCGCCGTACCGACACACCTGTTTGGAACGCTCGACGCCGAGGTAGGTCGGCGTCTGTTCGCCGTGAGTGAGATGGACCAGGTTGATCAGCCCGAACGCGAGCAGGGAGCCGGCGCCGATCGACGCGAGCCGCGAGTTTTCGAAGACCGGTTCGATCAGCGCCGCCAGTCCCGGTTCGGCGATGATCCCCAGCGCGATGCTCGTCCCCGAGATCCAGATCTGGCAGGTCGTCAGGTAGAACTCGAGGTCGTCGGTCATCTCCCAGGCCCGGCGGAGTCCCGGCGTGTCGAAGTCCGATTCGGGATACTGGCGGGCCCGAGTCAGACCGAACTCTATCGCGACGAAAAAGGCGTTCAGGAGGATGAGAACCGCGCCGGCGGTCAATCGCATGCCGATCTCGAGCGCGTTCATTACCGGCGATGCCCCGAGGACGGACTAAGTAATCGAGTGGATACAGCACCGGTCGATCGGCCACCATTGCCGTCGACCGGCCCGATCACCTCGACCGCCGACATACGATCGAGGTAGCCGTTCACGCGACCCGATGGACGAGCTATCTAACAGCAATCGGAATACTCGAAGCCGAGTAAACTGCATATTCGATAACTCTTTTTTCCCACAGAGAATCGAGTAAACCGGCGCAGTGGACCCGAATCAGGGCCGAATCAGACGTAATAAAAGAACCCAAGCAGTTTTGAAGGAGGCTCGCGTCTGACGAAATATGCACACTTGTCGCAACTGCAACCAGTCGTTCCAGACCGAGCTCGCCCTCGAACTCCACCGCGATACGTGCAAAAAGGGACAACTCTTTTGCCAGGTATGTGGCGAACGATTCCGGGAGGGTGACGCGACCCAGGACGGGTGGCACTACGAGTGTCCGAACGACGAGTGCGAGGCCGAGGGGTTACAGGAAGACCTGTATCGAATCGAAGACGTCCGAACGACGACGCACTGAGACCGGGCGGCGGGCGCGGTTCGACTGTTTTCGACTGGGACCCGATTGCGACGCTCCTTTTCCCTGCGGGCGACCCCTGTCGCGTGTGCGCACGGACCGCTGTCGGAAGCCGTGGCCGGTGCAACGTGCCGAGATATCTACGCTGGATCCGACATCGCAGCTTTCAGTTCACTGACGACGTCGGCGTCGTGTGCGGCGACGGTGCCGACCAGTTCCGTCGCCGCCTCCTCGACCGCGTTTTCGGAGACGACCCTGTTGGCGATCCCCAGCTCTCGAGCCCGCTCCGGAGCGAGGGCCTCGCCGGTAAGGGCGATCTCCTTCGCGACTCTGGTACCGGTCATCGCCTCGAGGTAGGGGATCGTGTGCGTCGCGGCGATGCCGAACTGTACCTCCGGCAGGGCGAGTTTCGTCTCCTCGCCGGCGACGAGGAAGTCACAGCGCAGCGAGAGGATGAAGCCGATCCCGACGAGGGCGCCTCGGGCCGCCACCGCAGTCGGGTACGGCCGGGAGGTGAGGAACCCGTAAATTTCGTCGGTCAACGCGGCGATCTCGTCGGCGTACTGCTCCTCGTAGTCGGGATCGGCGACGATCTCTCGGTCCATCCCGGCGCAGGTGACGTTGCCGGCACCGGTGACGACGAGTCCGTCGACTTCGTCCTCGGGGAGGTCGACGAGCGCGTCCCGGAGATCGGTGAGTAACTGGATCGTCACGGCGTTGAGGTTATCCGGTCGGTCCAGTCGAACGGTAGCGATTCCGTCGGTGATCCCGACGGCGACGAGCGGTGACGAGGCCATGTGCGTTCATCCGCGTAGGTCCTGATAAGAGTGGGTGGAGCGAGTGCCCCCAGTCGCGCGCATCGCACAGTTTCGATATAGCATTATACACTATACGGGTCGTATCTCCGCCGCCGAACGCTGCTACAGACAATTGTTACCAAAGAACAAATACCGTCGCGTTCACCGGCTAGTAGGCGAACTTCGTCTCGGAGTTCGACAGCGTCGACCGCCTCCCGAAGGTCGTTCCCACTCGATAGAACCGAACGGGACAGTAGGTGCCCGATCGCCGAGAGCGAGATATCCGCGAACGATCTACCGGAGAACCGCCTCTCGACGACCGTGCGAGAGTCACAACCGGTACTTCACGAAGTCTTACCGGCGATCCCGTGCGTAACTCTCCTCAGGTCTGCTAACGGCATCAACCCGACCGAGACGGCTGTATCGGCTCCTCGAACGGCGGTTCGATCTACTGACCGTGACGCACTGGTCCGGTCGGTCGCCGCTCGTCTCGCCGTTCACCTTCCGGAAGCGCAGCGCGCTGGAGATACTCGCTCGAGACGCCCCTGTCGTCTCGAGACCGGAGACCGATTGCGAGCCCGAGACCCCACTGCGAGAAAGTCGGCCGATAGCGGCCCGTTTTCGCCTTCTCGAGGCCCTCCAAGAAACCGCACAGCAGCCCGTGGAATCGAACACCGTCTCGTCCGGCTCGCTCTTCCGTCGTGATGACGACCGTTCGCTTCCGGACCGCGTCGAGACCTCGACCGCGGATTCGATTTCGTCTGCACCGCCATCGACCCACCTCCTGGGTAGAGTACACTCTGTCTGATGCAGCCTCGAGACACCGCTTCACGTTCGCGAAACCGTCGATCGACGACGAAGTGATTCGACGGCAGCACCGTCACGACCGTCTCGAGGCTCGCTGAGCGTCCGACCGAACGATCGCGGAATCGGACCTCCTGACGGACCGACGGGTGCTCCGAACGCATCGGCATACTGGAGGGTGCGCATCCGACGAAGTCTGTCGTGTCTCGACCACCGTCGGAACGGAGGCCGTCCTGCTGTACCCCGCCAGTGACGTGCTACTCCGTTTCCTCGTAAGGCCGCTACATTGTCGCTGAGACGATTTTCTCAATATACGAATGTAATGGGGCAGATACGCCTCTCGGTTGCTCACACGGTCTCGAGGAACCCTCTCGTCTGGGTCTGCGGCGCCGGCACTCTCGAACGAGTCGGTGAAGCCGAGCGGGCACCGTTCGTGGCGGTGTGCGCCGCCGCACCCGTCGAGTGGAGACGAGAACACCGACGGCAGCGACTCGCCCGGGACGCGCCTCGATGCTGCGAATCGATATCGCGAACGTCGGGCGCTCGAAACCGTCGGAGATCAGCCGTCGAGTAACGGCGCCGACAGCCCCGGAAAACGTGGGGAGGGTTACCGCTGACTTCTCCCGCGATTGAAGCGTGGATCTCCTCCCTGCGCCTGCCGTAACCGATCGGACGGTGCCCCGTCCCTCCGTTCGTGGGTCGACGTGACGAGCGTCCCACACTACGACCGAGATGTACCAGGGTCGTGATCGGAGCCAGTGCGAAATCGGACGTCCAGAATTACCGGTGAGAACGACGCCATCGTTTCCGCGGAATCTCGTCTCGAACTCGAAATTATTCGCAGCGTGTGGGGGCGGAACGAAGTGGAATATTTCGCCGTCTTCGCCGTGATAGATACACGCGATCAGACCCAATATACAATACATCTGGTAGTTCTGTCGACGCCCGAAACGGGCGTATATTTGCGGGTTTCCTCGCTCGATACTGGGGCCTCGTACGTCGGCTACAATCTTTATATAGAACGATAGGCCTAAAAACGGGGATTCTACATCCGAAACAGTGGGTCCTATTCGACTTTTATCTAGAATGGCGGGTCCACATTCGGTGCTGAAACGGTCCTACGATGAGAGATAAAAACACTTAGCTCGAATAATGGGTAGATTGATACTCCCGGCGTCTGATGGGTGGCGTATGAGCGATTCGGCGGACACCGACCGAACCACCGTCAAAACGTACGTGCCGACCTACCAAAAATCCGAGTGGCAGTCTCACGCCGACGAACTGGGGATGAGTCAGGCCGAGTTCGTTCGGACGATGGTCCAGGCCGGCCGAAAGGGGTTCGATTCCGGTCGCGAGGAACCCGATTCTCCGGGCGGAGACCCCGGGGGTAACGGCCTCGAAACACGGGTCCTAAGATTACTCAGATCTGACACGCTCTCCTGGGATGAACTCCTCGAGGCGGTCAGCGAGGACGTCGAATCGCGACTCGACGAGACGCTCGAGGAACTTCAAACGAACAATCGTATTCGATACAGCGGACGCCACGGCGGATACACCGCCGTCGACGGTGGTGGGGATGGCGACTGAACGCGCCAGCGACGCCCCGGCGGACGTCTCCGATCCGATCGCCTACTTTCTCGACGACCAGCGGTACCACGGCAAGAGCGAACGGACGCTCGAGGCCTACGAGCGCGTCCTCCGGCGTTTCGAGGCCTTCGTGAGCGAGCGCTTCGACGTGGATCGGGTCGGGGCGGTGCAGCGACGGGAGTGTATGGCCTGGATCCACTCCCTCCGAGGCGGGTTCGAACCGAGTACGATCGCGACCTACGCGTCGTATCTCAACCGGTTTTACGATTACATGAACCGCGTCGGCGTCTTCGACGAGAATCCGATGGCACTGGTCATGGAAGAGCTGTCCGAATCGATCGATACGAACCCGACGAGGCGGGATATCTCGGTCGCGGAGATGCGCTCGTTCGTCGCCGCGATCGACCATCCGCTCGAACGAGCCGTCGTTGTCACCCTGTTGAAGACGGGGATGCGTGTCGGGGAGTGCTGCAACCTCGATCTTCGGGACTTGAACCTCGAGGCCCCGGAAATCGACCGCGAGTGGACGCCGCGCGTCGGCCTCGAGCGCCGGCAGTCGTCGGTGTTCGTCGCCGCGGAACCCGCTCGCGGCGCCACCGTCAACGGCGAAGAACGGACGGCATCGAACAAACGCAAGCGGGACACGGTCGTCCCCGTGGACGGTGAACTCCGACGAGCGCTCGTCGAGTGGCTGGCGATCCGACCGGACCCCGTTTCGGACGCCGACCCGCTCTTCCTCGATACCGGCGAGTCGTGGGGAGAGCGATTGACGCCGTCGGACGTTCGCTACGTCGTCGAAAAACACGCTCGAGAACGAGGCTGGTACCAAACCGGCGGTGGGACCCAGGAGAACGTTACCCCCCATTACTTCAGGCACTTCTTCACGACTCACCTACGCGATCGAACGGGAGACCGGGGGATCGTCCAGTACCTCCGCGGAGACGTCGCCGGCGACGTGATCGACACCTACACCCACAACTGGGGCGATCGAGTGCGAGAGACGTACCTCGAGCACATCTACTCCGTGACGCCCTGAGGAAGCGGTAGCGCTCCGCGACGACCTGCATCGTCCACAGCAGGGCTTCATCTCATAACGGCGATTTCGGGCGAATTACGCTTCACGCCCGTTTCGGATGTCGAAGTTTACTACAATCGTAGTATCTATGTGTGGTCGAAATCAGTCTCCTAAATCGTATGTCGCTATATCTAATTGGTGGGCGATCGACTTCGATTTGAATTCGAAATTTTCTCCGGTATCAGCATTGAGGCGGTCGAATTCGACGGTTACCTCGGAGTCGTTCCGGTGAGCTACGACTCGACCGCGAGTTCCGTCTCGAGGTCAGCCCCGTTCAACAGCGCACGAACGGCCGCCGCGGTATCGGTCACTTCCGGCGTCGTCTCGAGCAACACGGTTTCGCTGGGGAACAGTTGCTCGCCCAGCAAGAGTCCGTGGTCTCGAGCCGTCGATCCGGTGACGGTGAGGTAGACGCCGAGTCCGGCGTCGGCGATGGCGGCCTCCTCCTCGCGGCCCTCTTCGGGGTACTCGAAGTGAACGCCGTCGAGCGTTCGGGTGCCGAGAACGGCCTGGACGAGCCGTTCGTATCGCGGCTCGATACAGAGCGCTCCCTCGTAGCCCTCGAGGAACTCCCGATCGAGCGCGTCACCCGACGGAGCGACGTCGGGCGTGGCCATCAACGTGTGATACACTGTGTCGCCGAGGCCCGTCACCACGCGGACGTCGGTATCGGCGGGGTCGATCCGCGCGTTGACGTCGGCGATCCGGTCCAGCGGCTCCGGGCGGAGTTCGACGACCTCCTCCAAGATGAGATCGGCGCTGTCGAATCCGAGCGCGAACTCGTGGGTTCGAAGCGCCCGAAACGGCTCCTCCCGACCGACGAGTTGGATCGCCGCGTCGTCGGGCACGCCGTCGACGCCCTCGAGCGGAATCGTCACGCTGTCGAAGACGATCCGTCGGGGTTTCCCGGCGCGGTCGTCTCGCAACAGGGTGTACTCGGGTTCGGTAGGATCGTCGACGGTGCTGTAGTCGGCGAGACGACGGTAGACGTGTTCCTCGGCGTCGGGTTCAGCGTCGACCGTTCCCTTCGTGACCGCCTTCTCGTGGCGAAGCGTCGACGTGATGTCGTCCGCGAGGTCGGGAACGTCGAGTCGCCGCGCGAGTCGGTCCAGCACCGACTCGAGCGGTCGCCCTTTCCGTGGCACTGCGATCGGAATCGTCTCGCCCATCGACTGCGTGTCGACCGGCGACGGATAAACGAGTTGTGTTTCCGGAACGAAGCGCTCGATCAGTCGGTGAACATCGAGCCGAGCTGGTCGCGCCACTCCTGAATGTCGGTGACTTCGGCCCGAACGTCTTCGACGTCCTCCTCGATCGATTCGACGTCCGCCGATACGTCGTCGACGTCTTCCTCGAGATCGCCGAGGTCGTCCGAGAGGGTCTCGACGGTGTCGTCGACCGCTTCGACGTCGTCCGCGACGGCGGTGAGATCCTCGTCGAGATCGTCCACGGTCGCTTCGACGTCGTCGAGGCCCGTTTCGACGGTGTCGACCGTCTCCGAGACGGACTCGAGGTCGGTCTCGACGTCGGCGACGTGATCTTCGGTCCCGTCGAGGCGCTCGTCGAGCCCCGCGACGTCGGCCGCGAGGTCGTCGAGGTCGGCCTGCACCTCCTCGATGAGCTGTTGCCCGGTGCCGTTCTCGTCGAGGAACTGCTCGAGCGCGTCGGTGTAGGCGGCGACCTCCTCGACGCGCGACTGGAGGTGTTCGACCTTCGCGACGTCGGGACCGGACGGCTCGAGGTCGAGTTCGGAGCGAAGGACCGCGATATCGTCGTCGTCGATCGTCCCCTCGCGGAGTTCGGTTGCGAGTCGAGCGGCGACGGAGCCGTCGACCGTCGTCGGTTCGGGTTCGGACTCGGCGTCGTCCTCTACCGTGTCGGCAGCGCCGTCGTCCGCCGTGTCGGCCGCGCTGTCGGATTCGTGGTCGGACTCGGTGGTCGACTCGTCGTCTTCCGTCGGTTCGTCGGCCACCTCGTCACTCGCCCCGTCGTCCACGGACTCGTCGGTCTCGATATCGATCCCGTCCTCGGCGTCCGCCGGTTCGTCGTCCGTTTCCGTGGACTCGCCGTCGGCCGTCGATTCGGCGTCGTCCGCCTCGGCCGGTTCGTCGTCGGTTTCGTCGGCAACCGCGCCTGCCGCCGCCGCGTCGAGGTCGAGTTCGATCTCCGGTTCGGCGTCCGCGTCGGATGCCGACTCCTCGTCCGCGTCGGTCGCCGACTCGGCGTCTTCGTCGTCTGCGAGGTCGATCTCGAGCGAGCCGTCCGCCTCGTCGTCGGGTTCGGACTCGGCCTCGGACTCGTCGGGATCCGGAATCTCCTCTTCCTCGAACCCGAGGTCGATATCGGGCGCGTCGGCTTCGGGATCGTCCTCGTCGTCGACCGGCTCGGGATCGGTGTCGACGTTACCGAGGTCCAGATCGAGGCCGCTCGACTCCGCCTCGAAATCGTCGTCTTCGGCCTCGTCTTCCGCTGTGCCGGCTGCGTCCTCTTCGGCGCTAGTCGCGTCTTCCTCCGCGCCGGTCGCCTCTTCCTCGGCGCCAGTTGCGTCTTCCTCGTCGTCCTCGAGTCCGGGAACGCTGTCCGACTCGCCGGCGATCATATCCTTGACCGGCTGGTTGCGGTCCTCGGAGACGATGTTGACGATGACGTCGTCGTCGACCTCGTCGGCGTCGGAGCCGCTCTCGCCGTCGGCGTTGACCTCGACGAGTTCCGGTTCGGTCAGGAACTGGTCGGCCTCGCTCTCGTCGTCGATGCGAATCCCGTAGACGGTCACGAGTGGGTCGCCCGACTCGAGCGTCCCGGTGAACTCGACGTGATTGTCCTGGAAGGCGGTCCAGTCGTCGCTGTGATACTCGGGATGGAACCCGACTTTGTCCATCGGGAACGATTCGGGAATGTCCTCGGAGAGACGAAATATCACCTGGTCGTTACGATCGGATTCGATTTCGAACCGGATCGCAGGGACAGGGAACTCGTCCGGCGTGAACGATTTCCGGACGGTCAACCCGTCAGCACTGACCTCGACCACGTCGTCCGTGTCGGCGGTGCTACTCATGGGGCCAACGTTACCACACCATTACTATAAATGATACGGACAGTATCAGATCTGGTTCACAACTGTGCTAGAGGTCGACTCGGTCACCGATCTCGACGATCTCGAGTCGCGACGGGTACGCGAAGCTGTTGGCGTGGTGGTGAAGCGCCGTCGGATCCGCGGTGAGGCCCTTCCACATGTCCCAGTGGCTGGGGAGGAGGCGATCGAACTGGAGCGCTGACGCGCACTCGACGATCTGATTCTCGTCGTTGTACCAGCGCGTCCGTTTCGGTTCTCGCGTTTCCTTGTCAGGGATCTGACCGACGGTCCCGAAAGCGAGCGCTCCGAGATCGATGTCGTACTCCGCCCCGAGTCGTTCGAACTCGTCGGACGGTTTCGTATCGCCGCCGTGGAAGAACGTCCCGGCGTCGTGTTCGAAGACGTAGCTGACCGGATGCGTCGCGTCCGGGTCGTGGGCCACCTCGACGTGGACCGTGAACTCGCCGATCTCGAGGGTATCGCCCTCGGCTACCTCCGCAAATTGCTCGTCGGTCAGGTCCCACTCGTCGGTCCACCGTTGTTTCTCGCGCGCGACCGCGAGGCTGTCGTCGGGCGCGTAGAAGGTCGCCCCCGTGGCTTCGAGGATGGGGGCCTGACTCTCCCCGTCGACGTGGTCGGAGTGCTCGTGGGTCGCCAGGACGGCGTCGGCCTCGGTGACGTCGGCGGGATCGAAGGGAACGGGAATCATCCGGACGGTCCGGGGCGGATCGCCCACTCCGAGGTAGGGATCGACGTAGATCGTCGTCCCCTCGCTGCCTTTGAGTACGAAGCCGTTGCAGCCGAGATACCAGATCACCACGCCGTCGGGCGAGGCGTCTTCGACATCGCGAACGAGCCAGTCTCCCCAGTCGCTGTGGATCATACGTGTGCGTGCGAGAACTGGCCCGGTAAGTGTTGTTGTCTCCGCGGCCGTCGCCAGGCTAGTCGAAAGGAGTGCGTCGGTCGATAGACGTGCCGCGAACGAAGAGTAATCCGGGGTCGTCAGCGTCCGGTCGACGGCGCCGCGTCGCCGAGCGTCGTAACGGCGTTACAGCGGGAGTTCCGCTTGCGCGAGTTCCGTCTGCTCGTCCAACCGATCGAGTCTGGATCCCAGCAGCTGTCGCATGAGGGTGACGAGCCCGTTGTCCGGTCCGTCGCCGACGATCGCCGTTTCGACCGTCTCCTCGTTTCCGGCCGGCGGTCCGAAGGTTCCCAGCATCACGGCCTCACGGTCCGCGAACACGAGTCGACCGATCGACTCCCCGTTCGGCGGCAGGTTGAGCCAGTCCTGCTGTGGCTCCCAGAGGACGACGTCGGGCGTCCGTTCCCGAACGAGTTCGCGCACGCGCGGATCGCTCGAGCCCAGATAGACGTCGACGCCGCGGTCGAGGGCGTCCTCGATCCGACGGAAACAGCCCTCCTCGAGCAGCCCCGTGGTCGTGAACATCATGAACAGTTCGTCCTCCGCCCGCTCGCAGAGCGACTGGCCGGTCGTGATGATGGTCTCTCGACCCTGCAGCGTTCGAACGTCGGTCTCGGCCGTCACGTCGGAGTCATCGGCGTCCGACGACGGGTCGTCCGCGCCGTCCTCGAGCCACTCGGTACGCAGCATCGGGTGACCCTCGTAGGAGACGCTGCCGGCGTCCGCGTCGTAGCCGACGAGGCCGGCGTCACGCAGGCGCGGCAGGTGGCTGTGAACGAGCGAGGAGTGGACGCGCTCGAGTCGGTCCTGGGAGACGTCCCGCTCGGCCGTTCCCGACTCTCGAGCCGCGACGTCTCGCGCGAGCGTCTCCGTCGAAATCGCGTGGTATTGATTCCCGAGTACGGTGAGGATCGTTCGGCGTCGCGCGTCGGCGAGCGAATCGAACAGCGCGTCGAGGTCACCCTCGCGGGCGTCGGTTCGACCGTCGAGAACGGTGGCGAGTTCGGAGTCGTCGAACGCCCAGTGATCGGTCGCGACGACTGCGTCGTCGTCGGTCCCCGCGAGGAGGCCGGCATCGATCAGGGCGGGCAGCGATCGGTGCTGACAGTCGACGAGCGCGCGCCGATATTCGTCGTCGGTCACGTCTGCGAGCCGTTTGTCGCCGATTACCGCGGCGAGTTCGTAGGCAAGGTCGCTTTTATCGATCCGACTCGGCGAGCGTTCGCGGACGATGCGGAGGATTTCGCGGCGTTGCTCGTCGGCGAGCGCGCCGAAGATGGCGTCCCGAGAGTCCGATGTTCGTCGGCTGACGGCTGGATTACTCATCGACTACTGGTCGGTGCGGATGGGGCAAAAGTACTGTTCCAAACTGTGTTGGAATCAGCGAGTGATTGCTTACAAAATCCTGAATTTCACTAAAAAATTGGAAAATATGTCTAAGAGATAGCGAGGTATTTCGATATCATTAGAATGAGTAGTCTCCGAGATACCGTTCCGTCTACTGATACGATCCGCGTTTCGAACGGGTTGTGGTCACCTTACAGCGGTGTCCGATCGGCCAGAACTGCGACGCCAACGGTTACCGGTCCGCCACAGCGTCGACCGACCCTCCGATTCGACCTACCAGGTGCCGTGGAACGTGTCGAAGGAGAGTTCGTCCAGGGACTTGTTGCCGATAGCGATTTCGTACTCCCCGGGCGTCAGCATCGGCTTGTGGAACTGCGGGCCGTCGTCGGTGGTGATCCGCGGACAGCCGGTGTTGACGAAGGCGTCCATGTCGAAGTTGCGCAGGCGATCCGGGGTCACCTCGTCCATCGTGATGAGATACGCGTCGTCGTTGTCCTCGAGGATTTCCTGAGCCTGTTCCCAGCGACCCTGCCCGATCTTGGTACAGAAGATGACGCCCCACTTCTCGGCGTCCATCGCGCGGTGGACCGCGCCGTAGCGCTGCTTCATGAACTTCTCCGTGTCGGCGACGGTGACGACGTTGTTGACCGGGTCGGCGATGACGACGTGTTTCTCGGGGTACTCCATCGCCAGGCCCAGGGGGTGGAACTTGCCGCCGCCGACGTAGAGGACCTGCTCCGCGGGCACGTCCGCGCTCGCGTAGTTACAGCCGAGCACCTGCCCCTCGTGGGTCAGCCGTTCGTCGCCGCGACGGCTGTGGACGTCGTAGCCACGCTCTTCGAGGAACTCGCGCATCTCCTCGTAGCGGTTCATGTGCTGGGCGGTCGTCACGAGGCCGATGTCGTCGGTCTCTTCGGGTGGCTCGAGGGTGTCGAGGGCCTCCTCCATGATCGGCGCGACCTCGACGTTCGAGAACAGCGGGACGTAGATCACCTTGTCCGTGTCCTTCATCGGCGAGTGGCCGAAGTGAACGAACACGTCGGTCCGCTTCATCAGATAGGTGTCCAGATCGCAGGCGCCGTAACACGGCTGACCCGAGAGCATGAACGTCACGTCGTCGCCGGTCAGTTCCCGGAGGTCGTCGGCCACGGCCGGACCGCGCCGTTTCAGCCCCTCGGGGAACTGCAGGCCGACCGTCTTCGCGTCGCGCTCCTCGATCGCGTCGACGATCTGCTCGAGTTCGTAGTCCCACTCCCGATCGTGCTTGAGCTGCATTCCGGTGTTCCGGAGGTCCCCCTCGGTGTACTCCGACTCCTGACTCATTGGCCGTCCTAACGGCCACGGACGTATATACTGCACGCTGTCGCGAAGCGCCGAATTCGATGCTCTCGAGGGCGGTTTCGATCGTAAATAGCGGTGAGTCGCCTCCTGCTAGTTTCGGCGTCTCCTGCCGACCACGAGTCACCTGACCCAACAGTCATAGTACTGGAGTGTAAACGGGGTGCTAATGTCAGCGGAACAGTCTCCAGACGGCTATCTCTTCGACCTCTACCGTCGGTACATCGGCGAACCGGAGGATCGGACCGACGTCTACGTCGGCTTCGGTCTGTTCCTCGGCGGCATCGGCCTCGCGATCATCGCGCTGTTGCTCTTCATGTGGAGTAGCACGTTCGAAGCCCGGAGCGCGGGTCACATCACGTGGGCCGAGCCCGCGTACGGGATCGTGATGATCGCGCTTCCCCTCCTGATGCTGGGAATCGTAGTCCTGCTTCCCTCCGACGGTCGCGTCCTGTACACGTCGCTCGCCGGCGTCGCGATCACGGCCGTCGCGGTCGGCGGCTTCCTCTACGCCTATCCCGACGACTGGAACGGCTACGGCGCCGACTACACGGCCCAGATCGTCGCGGTCTACGCCGTCGGACTCGCCGGTATCACGGCCTCGACGGGCGCCGCGTTGATCGCACACTACCTCGACATGGCGAAGCGCGTCGAGGCGGTCGAGGTCGGCGAGGAAGACGAGGCGGACGACGTCACCGACGCCGACGTCCGCAGCGACATCGACGAGGCGATGGAGGACGTCGAACTCTCCTGGGGCGGCGTCCAGAAGACCGAGCACAAGCGCCTCAACTTCTCCAATGACGATTTTGAGGAAGTCTCGGTCGACTCCGACGCGGGCACGAAGACGACCCGTTCGACGGGCGTCGACGCGCAGGTCGCCGGCCTCAAGGGACTGAAAGGCGGCGAGACGAAGAAGACGACCTCGAGCGCGACGGTCGACAATCAGACGGCGAAACTGAAGGAACTGCGCGAGCAACAGCGCGCTGAAGAGTTGGCGACCGCCGACGATGACGGTGGATTGTCCGGACTGCTGGAACGGTTCCGTCAACTCCTCCGCCGCGAGTAATCCTCCGGTACTCGGCGTTAATATATTATTATTATCGCGTAGCTTGAGATGTAAGCAATTCACATAGATTTATAATCCATCGGCCGCCTTGCCCAACTATGGCGAAAGGCCTAGACGTTGGAACGATGAACATCCTGTCTGCACAGCAGGATGGGAACGACACGGTATTCGTGCAGCAGCGTAACTCCTTCGTGGAAATCGAGTACTCGGATATGGCCGAGCAGATGCTCTCCCGGAGCGAAGTCCTTCACATCAGGAAGGACGACAAGGTGTACGTCGTCGGCGACGACGCCCTGAACTTCGCGAACATCTTCAACAAGGAGACCCGCCGACCGATGAAACACGGGATCCTCTCGAACGACGAGAAGAGCGCGATCCCGATGATGAAGCTCATCATCGAACAGGTCGTCGGCGAACCCGCGTATCCGGACGAGAAGCTCTACTTCTCCTCGCCGGCTGATCCGATCGACTCGGATCTCTCGACGCTGTACCACCAGAAGACGATCGAGTCGTTCCTCGACGACATGGGATACGACTCCGAACCGATCAACGAAGGGATGTCCGTCATCTACAGCGAACTCGCGGACAACAACTTCACCGGACTGGGCATCAGTTTCGGCGCCGGCATGACGAACGTCTGCCTGGCCTACTACGCGGTGCCCGTCATGAAGTTCTCCGTCGCCCGCGGTGGCGACTGGGTCGACGAGCAGGCCGCCCGCGCGACGGGCACGCCCGTCGACAAGGTCACCTCCATCAAGGAGGACGACTTCGAACTCGACTTCACGACGGACGTCGGCGGCGTCGAGGGCGCGCTCTCGATCTACTACGAGAACCTGCTCGACTACGTCATCGAGAACATCGTCAAGGAAGTCGACGAGGAGGACGTCGAGGAAGGACTCGACGTGCCCGTCGTCGTCACCGGCGGGACCTCGAGCCCCAGCGGCTTCGAGGCGCTGTTCCGCGACCACCTCGAGGACGCGAACATTCCGTTCTCGATCAGCGGCGTCTCCCACGCGAACGAACCCCTCTACAGCGTCGCACGCGGTGGCCTCGTGGCCGCCCGCTCCGACGAGGACGTCGACCACGACGAGGAAGAAGCCGAAGCGGCCGCCGCAGAAGAGTAACGTCGCCGACTTTCTCTCTTTCGGGCGCACGAACCCCGAGTGACGACGTCAGGTCGCCGCCCGACCGGGCGCCGGTACCGCCCGCTTCGTCTCAGTGCTCGTAGAATCGATTGAACGCGTCGCGCCAGGATTCCGGCTCCTCTTCCTCCTGGACGTGTTCGACGGGGACGTCCGCGAAGCCACAGTGCGGACACGTCACCGTGGAGACGTCGCCCAGCGAGAGTTCCTCGAGCGACCCCTGGCACCGTGGACAGCTCATATCTGACTCTCTCACACGGGCTCTCCTTAACTCTATTCGAAATTATCATGAAACCGTACTCTTTCCGCGAGCGACGTCGCCGTCGGGGCCGTCTCCGCGGGCGCCGTATTACTACTGAACATTTACAAAGACTTTTGTATGCAACTCATGTATGCACTGGCAATGAGTACGTCATCGCCACCCGAACTCGAGTCGCCGATCGAGAACTGCCGACCCGCGGACGCCACCCCCGTCACCCTCGAGGCCGAGGCCCTCGAGTCGACTGCGCCGGAGTACCTCCGCGATCTCAAGCGCGAACTGACCGACGACGGACTGGTTCCCGCCGGCCTGGCCGTCGACGCCTGTTTCGACGAGGACTGCTCGCTCGCCACGCAGGATGAGATCGACCGCGTGCGCGGCTACGTCCGGGCCGGTTCGTTCCTCGGCGTCGGAACCGTCACGGTCGAGATCGACGACGTCGCCGATTCCGAGAAGGTCCGCCCCGCCCTGGCCGCCTGCGCCGAACGCGCCGAACGGGAGGGGCTCGAACTCGAACTCGCGGGACCTATCACGCTCGAGCACTAACGCGGCGGTATGACCGGCCCGTCGCGTCGCACCCTCGCTCGAGCGCTCGAAGCGCTCGCCGATTTTGCCGACCCCTCCCTCGCACTCGAGCAGTATCTCACCCCGCCGGAGATCGCCGCCCACGTCTGCCACGAGGCGCGCCTGCAGGACGACCTCGATGGCTGGGTCGTCGACCTCGGGACGGGGACCGGAATGCTCGCCATCGCGGCCTCGCTGGTGGGCGCCGAGCGGGTCGTCGGCGTCGACGTCGACGCCGACGCGCTCACACAGGCCCGCCGCAACGCCGACCGAATCGACGAGGCGGGGAAACACGGCCCCCTCGAGTGGGTGCGGGGCGACGCCACTGATCCGCCGTTATCGCCCCCTAACGCCCCCGTGACCGTCCTCTCGAACCCGCCCTTCGGCGCCCAGCGCGACAACCGCCACGCCGATCGGCGGTTCCTCGAGACGGCGCGCTCGCTCGCGGACGTCTCCTACACGATTCACAACGAGGGGAGCCAGGAATTCGTCGAGTCGTTCGCGGCCGACGAGGGCGGCGAGGTGACCCACGCGTTCCGCGCCGAGTTCCCGATCGCCAACCGGTTCGAGTTCCACACCGAGTCCGAAGCGACGCTCGAGGCCGAGGTGTTCCGGATCGAGTGGCTCCGGGAGTAATCTACCCCTCGAGGTGCTGGAGTCGCGCGTAGCGACCGGCCCGCCAGCCGGTGACGACGGCGACGACCGTCCCGACGAATATCGCCAGCGCGAGGCCGGCGACGTAGACTTCCGTCGGCGTCCGCAACAGCGAGTCGAAGCCGGCGACCGACCCCGCGAGGCGGTTGAGGCCGGTCGCGAGCGCCGGCGTCGCGGCGAGTCCGACGAGGCCGCCGACGATCCCGATGAGTAGGCCCTGCACGCCGATGATTCCCGCGAGGACCCACCGCGACAGTCCGATCGCCCGGAGCGCCGCGAGTTCGTCCCGCTGCTGGTAGGCCACGAGCGCGAACAGGTTGATCGTCAGGACGATGCCGCCCACGACGGCCAGCCCCACCAGGGTCGCGCCGCTGGCCAGGACGAGGGGCCGTTCCTCGACCATCGCGCCGACCTGCTCGTCGCTGGTGCGGACGTCGTAGCTCGGATACTCCTCGTCGAGGTCGTCCGCGACGACCGCCGGATCGGCGCCGTCTGCGACGCTGGCGGTGACGAACGTCGCCCGGTCGGAGCCGGTCGTGCCGGCGACCGCCTGAAGATCGGTCAGCGGAATCGTCTCGACGTCCGTCCCGAGGAACTGCGAGTAGTACGACGCGATCCCGACGACGGTGAACTCGTGGTCGTCGACCGTCTCGCGGCTGGTACCGACGGTGACCGTGTCGCCGACGGAGACGCCCAGCTCCGCGGCGGTGTCCGGCTCCAGGACGACCTCCTCGGTCGTCGGCTCGGTCGGCCGGTCGGCGAGTGAGGCGGTGCCGCCGGAGTGGTTCATCTCGGTCTCGAAGCCGCGGCCGGCCTCGAAGCCGAATCCGTCGTGCGTTTCGTGGACCCCGACGGCCGCCGTCCGTTCGATCTCGCCCGACTCCGACGCGACGTAGACCTCCTGCAATGCGATGGGCGCCGCGGAACTGACGTCGTCGCGGGCGGCCATCTCCGCCGCGACGCCGTGGGCGCCGACGATCGGGTTCTCCGTCCCGCTGGCCGAGGGATCGATCGGATCGCTCGAGACCCAGATGTCTCGCCCGGCGTTCTCGAGGCCGTCCTGCCCGGTCTCGACGACACCGACGCCCAGACTCGCGAGCAGCGTCACCGAGAGCACGGCCAGCGTCACGGCGAGGACGGTGAGGGCGGTTCTGCCCGGAGACCGGCGTAACTGGGCGAACGCCAGCCCGAACAGCGCCCTGATCCGGACCACCGTTCGACGGCTCATCGTCCCACCTCCTCGAGGACGGACGTTCGAGCGGCGACCAGGAGCGGGTAGGGCGTCGCGACCAGTCCGGAGACGAGCGCGACGATGATTGCGTAGGGGACGAACGCCGGGTGGAGTTGCGCGACGGCGCCCGGCGCCACGGTCGCGGCGGCCACCTCGTTGACCGCGTAGATCCCGACCGCACCGAGTACGATGCCCACGAGCGCGCCGAACAACGTCGTGAGCAGCGTGGAGACGGCGACGATGGCGAGGCGGCTGCTCGTCGAGAAGCCGATCGACTCGAGCACGGCGAGGGTTCGCCGGTCCTCGTTGACGGTCATCCCCGTCGTCGTCGCGACGAACGACGCGCAGATGACCACGCCGACGACCAGCGCGAGCAGGCTCGTCACGAACGCCAGCCCGTCGTCGAACAGCGCCGACGGGTTGGTCCGCTCGACGGCGGTTATCGACGCCTCGGGATAGGCGTCGGTGGCGGCCGCCTGCGCGGCGTCGCGCTCGCCCCACACCAGCATCCGATCGGCGAGTTGACCGTCGTCGGCGCCGGCCAGCGTCTGGAGTTCGCTCAGGTGGACGAGCGCGACCGGCGTCTCGTCGTCGCCCGCGTCCTCGACCGCGGTCACCGTCACCGTCGGCGCCGGCATCCCCTCGGGTATCTGTGGCCCGGTGACCGCGAGTTCGTCCCCGTCCTCGGCCGCGAGTCGATCCGCGGCGGCCCGCGAGAGGACCACCTCGCCGCGTCGCGGGCCGTCGTAGGCGCCGTCGGCGTAGTGAGGGTCGCCCGGCTCGAGCGACGCCGTCGAGAGGCCGCTGACCGTCCGCGATTCGTCGTCCGGGACGACGCCGACGAACAGGACGGTCCGCGCCTCGCCCCCGTCGGCCGACTCGAGGCGAACCGGTTCGACGAGGGCCGGCGACGCGTGCGCGACGCCCTCTCGAGTGCGGATCCGGTCGGCGCGCTCGTTGGTCGCCCCGAGTCGCGGCCCCTCCACCCCGTCGACGGCCGACAGGGAATCGTCCTCCGGCGTGATCCGAACGTCGGCATCGTCGTCGTCGACGACGCCGCCATCCGCCAGCCCCAGCGCGACGCCGGTCACGACGATCAGCAGCGCGATCGTCAGCGCGACGGCGGCGACCGTCGCCGCGATGCGCCGGGAGCGCGTCCCCGTCGCCCGCTTCCAGAGTCTGGTGACCGAGACGCCGATCAGCCCGCGCCAGCGCCCCCGGCGGTCGCCCGCCGAGGCCGGATCGAACTCGTCATTCCCCACGGTCGACCACCCGGCCGTCCCGGAGCGTCACGACCCGATCCGCGACGCCGAGCGTCGAGTGGTCGTGGGAGGCGACCAGCAGCGCTCGATCCCGACCGATATCCGTCAGGAGGCCGAGCACGTCCGCGCCCGTCGCCGTGTCCAGTTCACCCGTCGGCTCGTCGGCGACGATGACGTCCGGATCGGTCACCAGCGCTCGCGCGATGGCGACGCGCTGGCGCTCGCCGCCGCTGAGTTCGCCCGGCAGGTGATCGATTCGATCGCCGAGTCCGACCTGCTCGAGGAGCGATTCCGCGCGGTTCCGACGGGTCGACCGGTCGACCCCGGCCTGCACGAGCGGGAGCGCGACGTTCGCTCGGGCCGACAGCGACGGCAAGAGGTGGAACCGCTGGAAGACGATGCCGACGTGGTTCCGGCGCAGGCGCGTCCGTTCGCGCTCCGATCCGTTCGTGAGATCCGTCCCGAGGAGTTCGACGGAGCCCTCGCTCGGCACCAGCAGCCCGCTGACCGCGTGCAGGATCGTTGACTTGCCGCTCCCGCTCGGTCCCTCGAGGCCGACGATCTCCCCCGTCTGCACGTCGAACGTGACGTCTCGAAGCGCCGTCACCGTCCGATCGTCGCTCGAGCGACGACCGCCGGAGCCGTACTCGTGGGTGACGCCAGCGAGACGAACAGCCGTCGTCGATTCGGCGTCGGTACTCGCGTGCTCGTCCCGGCCGGCCGTCTCCCGCAGTGCGTTGTTGCTCATCGGTCCCAAGGTTAACTCGGTCGAATCGACGACGCTGCGGGGTATTGTTTCTCTCCGGCTTCCCGCCACCATGTAGCCCTTAACCGATTCTTCGTTCGCGTTTGAACTGTTTCCCAATCGGAACTATAATTCACAGCCGACGATCAGAAAAACGGACGAATACACCGACGAGCGCCGGAAGCCGCCCGCCGAAACGTCAATATACGTCTGACTGTCTCGTTCACTAACTACACGAGTGAGGGTTCGGTCGGCGTCGCGGTCCGTCGCACCGAGAACGGTGCTCGATTCAGTTGTACGTCTCCTCGCTCGCGACGGCGACTTGCGTTCCCTCCGCGGTCGCGTAGACCGTGTCGTCCTCGCGCTCGAAGGTGACTCCCGCTGCGGTCGTCGGCTCGTCGGGACTCGGGAGCGGGGCCGTGTCGACCTCGTCGGCGCCCGGCGACTCGACCTCGAGGACGAACTCGCCGTCCTGAGAGGCGACGGTCACGTTCCGTCCGGCGATCCGGACGTCGGCCTGCGAGGCGTTGGACTCGTGGGCGAGTTGGGGCGCCTCGCCGTCGGCCCAGATCTCGACCTGATAGACGGTGTCGTTGCCGACCGGTTCCCAGCCGGTTCGCTCGACGTGGACGGTCTCGCGCCAGCCGGGGCCGCCGACCGCGATCTCCGCCTCGCCGGTGAAGGCCAGACTGTGGGCCGGGACCACCTCGGACCAGACGTGTCGCCGATCGCTGGTGACGATCACGCCGCTGGACTCGACGGAGAACGCCTCGGCGAACGGACCGACCTGCACCGGCGAGGTGAGTTCGTTCTCGACGCCCTCGGCGTACTCGATGGTGTAATCCTCGACCTCGACGGCCGTCTCGGACGACGACGCGGCGTCCTCGTAGACGAAGAAGTTGACCGGAATCGCCATCCCCGCGACGATCGCGAAGACCAGCAGGACGAGCATCGTGGCCGTCCGCCGCGGGGTCACGGCCGACAGCCGCGAGCGGCGATCGACCGCGCCCGACGCGAGTTCGCCGATCCGCTCGAGGCGGGCCCCGACGGTACGATCATCGCCGTCGCCGGCCATCTCGAGGGGGCGACCGACCGGCGAGTCGGCGGATCGGCCGACCAACGGAAGGCGGCGCTCGAGGCGCTCCGGGACGAGCGAGCGGTCGGAGCCCGCGATCGCGACCGTGACGACGAGGGCGAGCGCGGTGACGACGAGAACGCCGGGCCCCTGAAAGAGGACGTAGACGTTCTCGTCGGCGAACCAGTAGATCTGCCACAGCCCCTGTACGAAGCCGAAGAGCAGGATCGCCAGCCAGATTCGGACGGCGTCGGGGCGGCGGTTCCGCCGGCGGAGCACGGCGACGCCGAGCACGAGCCCCAGGAAGAAGCCCAGCGCGTGCCCCTGGATGGCGATTCCGGCCCAGGAGGGGGCCGACGGCGGCCGCGGCCGGGCGACGTAGACCCCGATCGGGACCTGTAGTGCTCGGTACAGCGTCAGGAGAACGCTCTGGACCCCGAGGAGGCCGACGAGGGTGACGATCGGGTAGTGAACGAGCGCGAACGCGGCGAAGGCGAAGACGACCCCCGAGAAGCCGATTACGGGCCCGAGCGCGAAGAGACTCGAGAGGACGCCGATCGCGAGGACGGCCAGTGGGAAGATCACCAGCGCGCGGACCCAGGGGTTCGCGTGCCACGACGAGAACGATCCCTCGCCGCGCCCCTCCGGGTAGTGGCCCCAGGCGTACTCGACGATCGGGGCGACGACCGTAGCGCCGGAGAGGTTGCCGATGAGGTGGCCCGAACCGGCGTGGGAGAACGGCGCCGCCAGCATCCCCGTCGGGTAGAAGTACGAGTACGCCCGGAAGGGGATGACGACCGGGTTCTCGAAGTTGGTGATGCCGTCCTGGACGAACAGGTAGACGCAGAACACGAACCCCATCACGAGCAGCGACCCCCACGGGACGCCCATCACGAGCCGCGATCGGACGATATCGCCCCACCGCCGACTCGGTCTGTGGAGCCGCCTGACGACGGCCACGGAGCCGAGCAGGGTCGCCACCACCACCAGCGGCAGGACGACCGTCAGGAGGGTCGTGCGCGAAAGCATATCCCTGTGGTTCGAGCGCGACCGTTTATGGATTTCCGTTCTCGCGATGTGGCGCAGTCGTCGCACCGTCATCGCCAGAGCAGCGGTCGGCGCGATCGTCGTGCCCACGGTCCCCGCCCGAGCGTCCCGCGACGAGGCCGAACAGAAAGGTACAAGCGGCCGACGGCCGGAGTAGGTGACATGGAACTGCGGGTCACCGAGAGCAGCGAGGACGAACTCTCGATCGAGATCGCCGGCGAGGATCACACCTTCATGAACGTCCTCAAGGGCGCCCTGCTCGAGCACGAGGACGTCAGCGCGGCCACCTACGACGTCAACCCCGAACAGTCGGGCGGCCAGACCGAACCGATCCTCACGATCAAGACCGAGGGCGGCGTCGACCCCCTCGAGGCGCTCGAGGACGCCGCGGTCACCGTCCGCGAGAAGGCGACGTCGTTCCGCGACGCGTTCGAAGCGGCCGCCTAACGGCTGCGAAAACCGTTTTTCGTTCGGGGACTCGAGTCCTCGCTCGTTCGACAAAAATTCCGTTCTGTACGGTGAGAGGGAGGTATTCGGCGGCTCTTCACGACACCGTACTGCCCAGACTGCGCCGACCACGCGCGCCACAGCACTCCTGGGCCCGTGGTACGGCGTGAACCGATCGCACCTAGCAGGTCGCGTAGAAGACGTAGAGTTCTCCGTCGACGAACCGGAGGTCGAGACCCTCGCTGGCGAATCCGGCAGCCGTCATCTGGTGGACGTCGTCGACGAGGCTCTCGGTGAGGGCGTCAGCGAGTTCGCGTTCGTCGTCGAACGTTTCGATCGGCACCGTGTACGACACGAGGACCTCGTTGACGTCCCCGTCGTTTCGGCAGTCGGCGCCGAAGTCGCTCGGCATCACCGCCTCCGGGCTCTCGCCGCCGTCTCTGGCCGCCAGGTACGCGCGATTCCTGTATTCCGCGTACGCTGCGAGCCCGTTCTCGTCGTAGGAACGGTCACCGTCACGGACGTCCTCGAGGCGATCGTGGATCTCCAGTTCGGTCGCCTCGAGGTCGATGCCGGCGATCTGGGACCCCTCGCCGGGCGCGTCCGGTGGCGACGGCTGTCCGACTCCGGGGATGATCGACGGCGAGACGATTCCGGTCGCGAATAGCGCGACGAACAGGCCGAAGACGAGGAGAATCGGCGAGTAGGGTTTGGCCACCTCGAGCCAACTCGAGGGCTCCAGATCGCGCTCGACGTCGTCGTAGCTCTGTTCGGTCTTCTCGAGGGCGTGATTGCCACACCGCGAGCACGGCGGGTTGTACTTGACGTGATCGCGGCCGCACTCCTGACAGCGCCAAACGTAGGTGGTGCCGGTGTCGACGGTTCCCGTCTCGGTCGCGCCGGTGTCGGCCGTCGGGTCGCCCTCGCTTCCTTCGCCCTCGCGAACGATCGCCTCCTCGAAGGCGTTGTGCCCGCAGTTGTCACAGGGCGGGTCGTTTTCCGCGTGTGGTTTGCCACACCACGTGCATCGCCACTTCACTGACTGTAACGCACAACTGTACTGATATAAACGTACTGATGGGCGGAACGATCCGTGGCGTTCGACCGACTGTGAACCGGGTTAGAGCCGACGAACGTGTTCGCTCGCAGTTCAGAGCCGGACGGGAACGCCCCGCTCGTCCAGATACTCCTTCGTCTCCGCGATCGAGTACTCGTCGAAGTGGAAGATCGAGGCCGCGAGGCCGGCGTCGGCGCCCGCTTTCGTGAACACGTCGTACATGTCCTCGGGCCCGCCACAGCCCGAGGAGGCGATGACGGGCGTGTCGACGGTTTCGCAGACGGCCTCCGTCAGCGGAAGGTCGTAGCCGTCCTTGGTGCCGTCCCTGTCGATGGAGTTGACGAACAGTTCGCCGGCGCCCCGCGACTCGGCCTCTTTGGCCCACTCGAGGACGTCGATCCCGGTCCCCTCGCGGCCGCCCTTCTTCGTACACTCGAACCAGCAGGACTCACCGTCGACCTCGACGTAGTGTTCCCCCTGCTCGTCGTAGCGGCGCTTAGCGTCGACGCTGATGACGATACACTGGCTGCCGAAGGCTTTCGCGCCGTCGTTGATCAGTTCGGGTCGCTCGAGCGCCCCCGTCGTGATCGAGACCTTGTCCGCGCCGGCGCGCAGCGTCTCCTTGATGTCGTCGGTGGTGCGGATGCCGCCGCCGACGGTGAGGGGAATGAAGACCTCGTCGGCGACGCGCTCGACGACGTCGAGCATGGTCTCGCGGCCCTCCGCCGAGGCGGTGATGTCGAGGAAGACGAACTCGTCGGCGCCGGACTCGTTGTACGCCTTGGCCATCTCGACCGGATCGCCGGTGTACTTGAGATCCTCGAAGTGCACGCCGGTGTACACGGCCGGGTTCCCGTCCTCGTCCAAGTCCACGTCGATACACGGGATGATTCGCTTGGTCAGCATGTGGTCGTTGTGCGACCCTTGGCACCCGGGATAGTAAAGTGGTCCCCATCGGTCCCTCGAGAGGCGTTCGTCGGCTGTCGTTCGTCCAGACCCGCGAGCGACGTCCGCGAGTCGGCGGCCGAGCCGCGCAGTCACGCCTCGAGAGAGGTGTCTTTAAGGTGGCGAGTCGGCTACACGCGAGTATGACGGACGACACGGACCAGACGGCGGAGGAGGACACGGGCGCCGACGTCGGTCACGATCTCGAGGCCGAGCGGACGACCGCACCGATGAGCGACTACGGCGGCCGCGAGGTCGGGATCGGTCTGCTCGTGATGGTGATCGGTTCGGCCGTCGCCTTCGGAGTCCCGCTGCTAACGGTGGGCTTCTAGGGCCGTGTGCGAGAAGAGACGAAGTTAGAAGACGTACTCGTCGTCGTGACCCATCATGCCATCGTCTTCGAGGCCGGTCCCCCCGGTCGTCCCTTCCTCTTCGTCCATCGGCCCGCTCGTTTTGTAGGCCTTGATTCCCGTCGAGAGGAGATCCTCGATCGCCTCCTCGCGGTTGACGAACTCGCCGCGTTCGACCATCTGGGCGATCTGCATCTCGAGGTGCTCCGGTATGGTGATCTCTACTTTCGGCATCTGATTCGGCTTTCGGCGAGGGGGTATTTAGGTTTGACGGGGACTCGACACTCCGGTTACTGGACGCTGCCCGTCGGCGTCGATCGTGCGGGTGTACTGGCCGGTTAGCCGGAGCTTTTGCCGGTTAGCCGGAGCTCTCGGTGACTCGAGTCCGGGACTCCGCGAAAAAGTGGCTGCAATCGGTCGTCGAACGGTGACCGTCGGTCACGGCTCGGTAGTCGATATCACGATTCAGTAGCCGATTTGACGGATCGGTGTCGGTTCGGCTCGCCGTCGTCAGCGGTTCCCCATCATGGAGTCGAACGCGTTCTTGAGCGTCGTCCCCGGCTGGGTCAGCGTCTCGAGTTGCTGTCGCATCTTCCGCTGGTTGAAGTAGCTCGCGAACGCGAGGATCGTCGGCGGCCAGAGCCCGATGAACGCGCCGAGCTGGCGCTCTCCTCGCATGAAGAAGTAGTACAGCGACAGCCCGACTGACGCGGCCGACGCGATGAACGCGGGCCCCATCGCCTGTTCGCCGACTTCTTCTGCTGCCTGTCCAGAGACTTCTCGTTCTGCAATTTGCTGTTTGCTCGCCATACACAGAACACGACGCCGAGACCGTACTAAGGGATGGCGAGGGTTTCGCGAGGAAGCCCCTGAATTGTGACGTCGGCTCGACTATTACGGACCGTTCCAGTCGCCGCCCCGTCCCGGAAATACGTGCTTACTCGTCGAGAGTCGTGTCACTCGAGCCGGTGAGTGCGAGTCACACGGCCGCGTGCAGGACGACCGGCGCCGGCGAGACCCCGGCGGCAGGCGTCACATCTACGTCCGTCGGCACGAACGAACGCGTATGACCGACGACGCCACCGACGTCACGGACCTCTATCTGGAGTTCGACGACGACCGACTGCCGCCGGGGCAACGCGAAACCTCCGCGTTTCCCGTGCTCTCGAAGAGCGGGACGCCCGACTGGGACCCGGAGACGTGGGAGTTTACCGTCACCGGGGCCGTCGACCAGGAACTCTCGTTCACGTGGGACGAGTTCCGCGACCTGCCCGGCGAGACCCAGCGACAGGACTTCCACTGCGTCACCGGCTGGAGCAAGTTCGACTGCGCGTTCACGGGCGTCCCGTTCCCGGAACTCGCGGAACGCGCGGGCGTGCACGACGACGTCGTCCACGTGATGTTCTCCGCGCTCGACGGCTACACCACCGACCTCCCTCTCGAGGACTGCATGCGCGAAGAAGTGCTGTTCGCGTGGGAGTACGACGGCGAGCCCCTGCCGGAGGACCACGGCGGTCCGCTGCGGGTGGTCACGCCCCACAAGTACGCCTACAAGGGGGCGAAGTGGGTCGACGGCGTCGAGTTCCTCACCGAACCCGAGCGGGGCTACTGGGAGAAACGCGGCTACTCGCAGACGGCGAACCCGTGGGAAGAGGAACGGTACAGCTAGCGAGCGGGTCGACAGGCTGGGACTGGAACCCGGCGACGGGCACCGGCGGGGGCGGCCGGGATAGTTAGGCTGAAGGCGTGGCGGTCCCCAACTGCCGTCGATGGATGGATCGTCGGGTGAGCGTCGACTCGCGGGTGACGCCGACTCCCCAGCCGACGGCTCGACCGCCCTCGTCAGTACCAGTCGCGAACTCGAGGACGTCTCGTTCGGCGCGGTCGTTGATACGGCCGCCGACTCGCGGGTGCTGTGGGCGACGCCGGACGGACTCGAGGTCGTCGGACGGGGCGTCGCCGCTCGCCTCACCGCCAGTGGCCCCGGGCGTTTCGATCGAATTCGGACGCGTGCGGCGCGCGCGTTCGACGGCCTCGAACACGACGGCCCGCGCGTCGCCCGTCCGCGAGCGTTCGGCGGATTTTCGTTTCACGACGGCCACGAATCGGGGGCGCTCTGGGCCGGGTTCGACGCGGCCGCGTTCGTCGTTCCGCAGATCTTGGTCGTCCGACACGACGAGGGGACCTGGCTGACGGCCGTCGCCGACGACGAAGACGCGGCCGCCGACCGCCTCGGGCGCTGGGACGACCGCCTCGCGGACCTGCCGACGATGCGACCCAGCGGGACCGGGCCCGGCGTCGCCTCGACTCGGCGGACCACGTCCCGCGAGGACTGGACCGAACAGGTCGAGACCGCCCTCGAGCGAATCGATCGCGGCGACCTCACCAAGGTCGTTCTCGCCCAGTCGCTGTCGGTCGACCTCGACGGATCGGTCGACGTCCCGGAGACGCTCGAGCGGCTGCGCCGGCGGTATCCGAACTGTTACCGGTTCCTGATCGGTCACGAGACCGGCCGGACGTTCTTCGGGGCACCGCCCGAGCGCCTCGTCGCGAAACGCGGCACACGCGTCGAAACGGAGGCGCTGGCGGGCTCGGTCCCCCGCGGCGAGACGCCCGAAGCGGACGAGGCCTACGCCGACGAGATGCGTGACAGCGACAAGGTGCGCCGGGAACACGGCCTCGTCGCCGAGGCGATCCGAGCGCAACTCGAGCCGTTCGCGCGCGACCTCACCGTCGACGACCGGACGATCCGACGGCTGGCGAACATACAGCACCTCCAGACGCCGATCGAGGCGACCCTCGAGGGGGACCGACACGTCCTCGAACTCGTCGAGGCGCTGCATCCGACGCCCGCCGTCGGCGGCGTGCCGCCCGCGGCGGCCTGGGAGACGATTCGCGACGCCGAAACGTTCGACCGGGGCTGGTACGCGGCGCCGATCGGCTGGTTCGACGCCGTCGGCGACGGCGAGTTCGCGGTCGGTCTCCGCTCGGGAATCGCGACCGACGAGACGGTCACGCTCTTCGCGGGCAGCGGCATCGTCGCCGACAGCGACCCAGACGAGGAGTGGGACGAGGTACAGCTGAAGTTCCGACCGATCCTCGACGAACTGGGGGGGCGATGAGCGCGCCCAACCGCGCGACGCTCTGGGGCCGCGTGCTGGTCGACGAACTTTCGAAGGGGGGCCTCGAGGCCGTCTGTATCTCGCCGGGGAGTCGCTCGACGCCGCTGACGGTCGCGTTCGCCGAACACGAGGGAATCGACGTCTACTCTCACCTCGACGAGCGCTCGGCGGCCTTCTTCGCGCTCGGACGCGCGCGACGGACCGGCGAGCCGACGGCGCTGGTCTGTACCTCCGGAACGGCGGCGGCGAACTTCCACCCCGCGGTGATGGAGGCCGACCGGGCGCGCGTCCCGCTGCTCGTGCTCACCGCCGATCGACCCCACGAACTCCGAGACAGCGGCGCGAACCAGACGATCGATCAGGTCAAACTCTACGGCGATGCGGTCCGCTGGTACGCGGAACTACCGGATCCCGAGGCCGACGAGCGCAAGGTGCGGAGCCTCCGGACGACGGCGGCGCGGGCGCTGGCCGAGACGACGGGCGTCGAGCCCGGGCCGGCCCACCTGAACTGCCCGTTTCGCAAGCCCCTCGAGCCGCTCGAGGTCCCCGACGCCGACCCCGACTCGTTCGCCGAGACCCTCGCGGGGCGCGGACGCGACGGCGCGTTCGTCGAGACCGCGGCGGGCGAGCGGACGCTGGCGAACGACCAGTACCGACCGCTCGTCCGGGCGCTCGAGGACGCCGGTCGGCCCCTGATCGTCGCCGGACCGGCCGATCCGGCCGATCTGACTGAACTCGAGCCCGCGGCCGTCGTGGCCGTCGCCGAGCGCGTCGGCGCACCGATCCTCGCGGATCCGCTCTCGGGGCTGCGGTTTGGTCCCCACCTCGGCGACGATCCCGGGGACGGCCCGGTCTACGGCGGCTACGACGCCTACGTCGACGAACTCCCGGAGCCGGACGTCGTCGTCCGCGTCGGCGCGTCGCCGACCTCGAAACCGCTGCGCCACGCCCTGCGCGACGCCGACGCCCTCCAGTTCTTGCTCGACCCTGCGGGCGGCTGGCGTGAGGCGACGTTCACCGCGACGGACCTGTTCGCGGCCGCACCCGGCGACGTCTTCGAAGGGCTGCGCGAGCGACTCGAGGCCGAAGCGGGCGCGAATTCGACCGGCGGCGAAACCGAAGCCGAGTGGCTGGCCGCGTTCGACGACGCCGAACGCCGCCACTGGGAGATCCGCGACGAGGCGCTCGAGGCCGACACGCTCGAGTCCGAACCGTTCGAGGGGGCGATCCTCGCCGACGTCTTCACGCACGCGCCCGACCCGGCGACCGTGTTCGTCTCGAATAGCATGCCGATCCGGGACGCGGATCGGTTTGCTCGGCCCCGCGCGGCAGACTTGACGGTGCTGGCGAACCGCGGCGCCAGCGGCATCGACGGCATCGCGAGCACGGCGCTGGGCGCCGGGAGCGCGACGGACGAGCCGCTGGTGCTCGTCACCGGGGATCTGGCCTTCTTCCACGACTCCAACGGCCTGCTCGCGGTCGACCGCTGCGGCGTCGACGCCACCATCGTCCTGCTGGACAACGACGGCGGCGGCATCTTCCACAAACTCCCGATCGAAGGGTTCGAGCCGCCGTTTACCGATCAGTTCAAGACGCCCCACGGCCTCGAGTTCGAGTCCCTCGCGGAGTTTCACAATCTCGAATTCGAGCGCGTCGCGCCCGCCGACTTCGCGGACGCCTATCGCGACTCGCTCGAGCGCGCGGGGACGCAGGTGCTGGCCGTCGACTTCGACTCGGAAGCGAGTCATCGGCGGCGGGACGCGCTCGAGGAGCGAGTTCGCGACGGGATCCGCGACGGGGGCGAATAGCGGCGAACCGATCGGAACGCGATCGATCGGACTGAGACGGCTCGTTTCGATACTCAGCCGGAAGCGTTACCACTGCGATCAAGCGTACACACGGATCTGCCGATACCGCTGGCGTACCGGTGGTAAAAGAAGTGCAACCGACGTCCGTTGCTACGATAGTTCGTGACGGACCGTGTCGCCGAGGCGAGCGACGCGTTGACTGTGTTCGTAGCCGTCACGAATTCCGTTGGTGACGTACGCGAACGCGATGTCGTTGTCAGGATCGGCCCACGTCATGATACTGCCGAGCCCGCCGTGGCCGTAGACACCGTGGGAGGCAGTCACCCCGAAGCTGTCACCCGGGCTACCACCGAATCGGACACCGAGACCGCGTCGGGTGTATTCGCCATCGTCTTCCTGTTCCACCTCGACAGACGTGAAGGCGCGAGTCACCTGGTTACTGAAGACGTCTTCCCCGTTGTTCAGCAGGCAGTTGTAGTATCGGGCGAGGTCGCGTGCAGTCCCGATCCCGGTCGCAGCACCGACGACGCTCTCCTGAACGTCGTCCCTATTGAAGAGCGCGGCGACGTAAGCCGTGTATCCCGGGGATTCGGGATCGGTGATCTGGTGGTACGGTTCGAAACCGACCAGTGTCGAAACGTCGACCGCATCGGCGTTCTCGATGCCGATACTCGTGTCGTCCATGCCGAGCGGATCGAAGATCGCCTCCGCCGCGATCTCGTCGATCTGCTTTCCGACGACGTTCCGGGTGAGCCCGTCGATAATCCACCCGTAGCTCAGGAGATGATAGTCGGTGCGCGTGCCGGGTTCGTACGCTAACGTGGCCTCCTCGACGAGCCGCTCCTTCTCGTCGGGGTCGCCCCAGACCTCGGGATTGTCGTCGATGGCTGGGATCGAATGGAGTCCGGACTGATGTGAGAGGACGTGGCGGATCGTCACGTCCTCCTTTCGTTCGTCGTTACGACCGAATTCCGGCCAGTGGTCCACGACGTAGTCGTCGTAGTCGACGAGCCCCTCGTCGACGAGATGATGGACCGTTCCCGCCGTGTAGGGTTTCGTCGTCGAAAAGAGGACGTGGCGGGTATCAGTCGTCTCCGCCGCACCGTCGGGCCCGGTCGTCCCACCAGCGATATTCAGGACGAGTTCGTCCTTGTGGTAGACCGCGAGCTGTGCGCCGTGATGGAGTTCCCGTTCGATCTGGTTGTAGAACGTCTCCTCGATTCGGTCGATGCCGGTGGGAAGGATGTCCGAGTTCCGTTTCGAATTCGAGTGCGATGGTGGACTCGGTCTGTTTCCGCCCTTCTTCGGGCCTGCTGACGCTGATGCTGGTACCGCCGATCCCACTGCCGCAGCTGCGATACTTCCGAGGAGTTTTCGACGCTCCATACGCGCGAACTCACGAGATGGATCTAAAGAACAATAGGTAACTTATCACATATTGAAATACGGTGACATTGTGTCCTCACCACGACTGACGTTACAGCAAATCTATCACCGCTTCAAGTCACGAAGAACGTCCGATTCCAGTTAGCGGGGTCTTCCGACGCTAATACATCAGTAACCGTTCGACGTTGCTGACCGATCTGCTATCCGTCGACGGCAGCAGTCCAGGACAGATCACGCAGATGGCAACGCGCGATCACGGACGAAGCGCCCACCAGAGTACGATCGCGTAGCCGAAAGGAATCCAGGCGAACCCGAGCGCGAGCAACCCGGAGATCGAGTACGCCTCGAGCGCGGCCGTCGCGTCGATTCCGAGCGGGAACAGCACGCTCCAGGAGCCGAACAGCGCGGCCGCGATCCGGGGTTTCGTGAGCACGTACCCGACGAGTCCCAGCGTACACGCGGCGACGACGACGTTGACGGCGAGGGGAAACGCCGACGTGAGACTCGCCCCGACGAAGACCGGGTAGAGCAGCCAGAGGCAGCCGATCGTCACCGCCGTCGTGTGGGTGATCGACTCCCCCTCCCACTCGAGGGTGACGTCGTCCGTCCAGTCGTGGACGGCGTACCGGAACTCCGAGGCCGAATCGTCGCGGTCGCCCGTCGTCGTCGCCGTGGTCCCCGTGTGATTCCCAGTCGGTCCGGTCTCGCCACCGAACGAGTGGGTGGTCCGGGCGTGCTTGCGGGCCCGTTGCCGGCGGCGGCGCTGTCGGGCGTGGTGGCTTTTGGATCGCTCATTCCGCCTCGAGCCGGCAGTACTCGAGTCGGTCGCGCTGGAACTCGCCGTCTTCGAACCGGTCGTACTCGAGCCGGCCGTCTCCCTGTCGTATTTCGATCCCGTGGTGCGGTCGTTCGCGTCGTCGCTCGAGTCGGTTGCACGTCCTTGCTCGCTGGAGTCGTCGGTCCCCGACTCGTCGGCTGCGGCCGTTCGGTCGGCGAGACGGGCGTAAGCCTCGTGGCCGAGCCGGTCGTAGCGGGCCCGTTCGGTGCCGTCGGCCAGCACCGACCGCGCCGTCGAGACCCGTTTGAACTGCTCGGCGGCGTCGGGCGCGTCGTTGTGATCCGGGTGGGTCTCGAGGACGCGCTCCCGGTAGGCCGCCTGAATCTCTTCGCGGGTCGCGTCCGCATCGACCTCGAGGATCTCGTAGTACGACTCGCCCATCGCCTATGGGATCAAACGGTCGGGTGAAAAATCACTCGGCCTATATATCGACGCTGAAACTCGCTGATCGACCGAACGACCGGCAAACCGGTCGGCAAAACGGGCATCGATATCGTCTCAGGATCGATTGATGAACTACATAATGCTATATCAAATTGGGTCCGTGATCGTGTTGGTTCGATTCGCCTCCGAACCGGCTGAACGGCGGCGCAGGGCGTCTGGGGAGCCAGCGCCGGCGCTCGAGTCCGCGTCGACCGCGACGCGAATCTATTTCACGCGCCGTCGACCACACTCGAGGCAATGGTTTCGGAACTGTTCGACCCCGAGCGCTGGGAGCCGGTCGCGGAGCTGAACGAGGAGTTCGACGACATCACCTACCACCGGGCGGTCGACGCCGGGACGGTCCGAATCGCCTTCGACCGACCCGACGTCCGCAACGCCTTCCGGCCCGGCACGGTCGACGAACTGTACGATGCCCTGGACCACGCCAAGCGCCAGACCGACGTCGGCTGTATCCTGCTGACCGGGAACGGGCCGTCGTCGAAGGACGGCGGCTGGGCGTTCTGTTCCGGCGGCGACCAGACGATCCGCGGCGAGGACGGCTATCAGTACGAAGGTGATGAGGAGAGAGCGTCCGAACAGGGCCGGCTGCACATCCTCGAGGTCCAGCGCCTGATACGCCACATTCCGAAGGTCGTGGTCGCCGTGGTGCCGGGCTGGGCCGTCGGCGGCGGCCACTCGCTGCACGTCGTCTGCGACCTCACGCTCGCGAGCGAGGAGCACGCCAAGTTCCTCCAGACCGACCCCGACGTGGCCAGCTACGACGCCGGCTTCGGCTCTGCGTATCTGGCCAAGCAGATCGGCCAGAAGAAGGCCCGCGAGGTGTTCTTCCTCGGGAAGACCTACGACGCCGCGGAGGCCGCGGAGATGGGCATGGTCAACGAGGCGGTTCCCCACGAGGAGTTAGAAGAGACCGCCCTCGAGTGGGGCGAGCGTATCAACGCCAAGAGCCCGACGGCAATGCGGATGCTCAAGTACGCCTTCAACATGACCGACGACGGGATGGTGGGCCAGCAGGTCTTCGCCGGCGAGGCGACGCGGCTGGGCTACATGACCGACGAGGCCGCGGAGGGTCGGGACGCCTTCGTCGAGGGCCGGGATCCCGACTTCGACGACTTCCCGTGGCACTACTGAGCGTTTGACCGGTCTGAGACGGCTGCTCGAGCGTCCGGACTTATTTCGGTTTCAGCGGTGGTGATTCGCTCGAGCGTTCTACTTTTCTGGAGGCGATGATTCGCTCGAGCGCCCTGCTCGTGCTGGCAACGGGGATTGGCCACACCCTCCCCAGCCGATTCGCTCTCTCGTTACACTCGTTCGCTCATCCCTCGCACACTGTCGAGCCGTGGCTCACTCTTCGTTCGCCACGTCTCAGCGCGCGCCACCGCAGCGGTGGTTCGTCTGTCCGGAGCGCGATATCGCACCCCGTACCCTCGCTCGAGGCAGCTCCGGCCCCGACTGTGACTCCTGAGAGAAAACCATTTGAGCGTCGCCACCCGACTCTCGAGTAGTGACACTTCCCGACCGGTCCGCCCTGTCCCGCCGGGACTACCTCCGCGCGCTGGTGGCCGTCGGTGGCGCCTCGGCGCTCAGCGCGTGCCTCTCCGAGAGCGAGGAGATCGACGTCCCCTCGGGTACCGACGATCCCGACTCCCTCCCCGAGCGACAGCACGCCTGGAACGAGTTCCTGTCGCGAGACGACGACGGGAACGTGCTGGCGCCGGAACACCACGTGCTGGTGGCGCTGTCGCTGGCCGCGGAGCCGACCGACGACGCGCGCGAGACGGTCGAATCGGCGCTGCGGACCCTCGAGCGGGCCTACGAGTGGAGCAACGAGGGGCTGGTCTTCACGCTCGGCTACACGCCGGCGTACTTCGACCGCTTCGACGGCTCGCTGCCCGAGGCAGTCGACCTGCCGGCTCCCGAGGCGCTGTCCGCACAGGAGGATCCGTCGTTCGACGAGTACGACGCCGTCCTCCACCTCGCGAGCGACCACTCGCAGGTCGTCCTCGAGGCCGAGGAGGGGCTGTTCGACGAGGTCGACGCGCTCAACGGCGTCGACGTCGAGACCGATCTGACGGGCGTCTTCGAACGCGTCGACGACCGCCGACGGACCGGGTTCGTCGGCGCGGGGCTACCCGCCAACCACACCGATCTCGCGAACGTCCCCGAGTCGGTGCCCGAGGAGGCCCCTTTCTTCATGGGCTTTCGCTCCGGGTTCGCGGAGAGCCAGGCCACCGAGGACCGCGTGACGATCGCGGACGGCCCCTTCGCGGGCGCGACGACCCAGCACATCGAGTCGATGGACGTCCAGTTGCGCACCTGGCTCGAGCAGGACAGCCACTACCAGCGCGTCTCGAAGATGTTCAGCCCGAAACACGCCGAGGAGGAGATGATCGGCGATATCGGCGAGAAACTATCGACGTCGAACGCGCTGAGCGACGAGCGGATCGAGTCGACCGCCGAGGACGCCCGCACTAGAGGCGTCGTCGGCCACGCCCAGAAGGCCGCTCGAGCCCGCGAGGACGGCGACCCGCTGCTGTTGCGCCGGGACTTCAACACCGTCGACGGGGACAGTCCGGGCGTCCACTTCGTCGCCCTCCAGCAGGGGATCGAGAACTTCGTCCGCGTCCGCGAGGCGATGAACGGCGACGAACTCAGCGTCGCGCACGCGAACAACGGCATCCGAAGCTACATCTTCGTTAACCGCCGGGGTAACTACCTCGTGCCGCCGCGCTCGCTGCGGGCGTTGCCGCCGGCGGAGCCGACGACAAACTGACGGCGCAGGATCTGAACACTCGAGCCACGACCAGGACCCAGGGACGAGGATAGAGACGAGACACATGGACAACGACATCGATCGACGGACGTTCGTCGGCTGGACGGGCGCGGTCACCGGCGCGATCGCCCTCGCAGGGTGTATGGAAACCGGCGGCGACGACGAAGACACCGGGGGCGAGGACAACGGGGCCGAAGGGCCGAACGATCCCGACCTGCCGAGGCTCCCCCGGGTCGAGGACCCGCCGAACGCGGTGTACGTCCCGACCCACCGGGAGTCGATGTGGACGATCGATCCGATCACGGCCGGCGACTACACCATCGCGCCGATGCTGTCGATGCCCCACTCGTTCTGGATCCTGACCGGCGGCGCCGGCGGCGCGGACGAAATCCAGCGCGTCGATCCGACCGAGAGCCGGAGCGTCCACATGATGTTCACGCTCTGGGACGCCGAGACCGGCGTCGTCCTGCCGGTCAACGAGGGCGCGACGATCACCGTCTCGAGGGACGGCCAGCGAGTGGGCCAGCCGACCTCACCGTGGCCGATGCTCTCCCAGGGGATGGGCTTTCACTTCGGGGACAACGTGCCCCTCGAGGCGGACGGTACCTACACCGTCGAGGTCGACCTGCCGCCGCTTTCGGTGCGGACGACGGGCGACCTCACGGGTCGATTCACCGAGGGCGCGACTGCGACGTTCGAGTTCGAGTACGACGACGACCTCCGGAACGCGGTCGTCGACGGCATCGAGTACTTCGACGAGGAGTACTGGGGGCAACGCGGGGCTATCGAACCGATGGGTCACGGCGGTGGTGACGACGCCGCAGACGATGGCAACGCCGAAATTCCGTACTCCACGCTCCCGCCCGCCGACGCGTATCCGGGCACGGCGCTCGAGCCGGTCGACGAGTCCGCCACCGACGAGGACGGCAGGCCCCGCAGCGACGACGCGGTATTCGTCGCGACGCTGCTCGAGTCCGGGTCCCGGCTGGTCGACGGGGACGAGCGCTACCTGCTCGTCTCGCCGCGGACGCCGTACAACCGCGTGCCGCTGGCGGACATGGCCCTGAACGCGACGGTCGCACGGAGTGGAGAGAGAGTCGCCGACGCCCCCCTCGAGCAGACGGTCGACGGCGAGTTCGCGCTCCACTACGGGGCCTCGCTCGCGGACGTCCGGCCGGGCGATTCGGTGACGATCACGGTCGAGTCGCCTCCGCAGGTCGCGCGTCATCAGGGGTACGAGACGGCGTTCCTCGAGATACCGTCGGTCGAACTGACGGTACCGGGTGGTGGGGAGCAGTGACGAGCGATCACGCCAGATCCCGTCGTCCCGGATCCCGACTCGCGAGCGTCCTCGCAGCCGCGCTCGCGGGCTGTCTCCTCGTCGGGCTCCTCGTCCCGGCGCCGGTCGCGGCCGGCGACAACGCGGCGATGTTCTACTTCGAACCGAAGGAGGTCGACGTCGAGAGCGGCGAGACGGTGACGATCGACCTCGTCGCGAGCAGTCACGGCGCCTACGGCGACGGGGTCGGCGAACTCTCCGCGACGATCGCGTACGATCCCGACGTGTTCACCGTGACCGACGTCGAACACGGTCCGATGCTGGCCGCGGACGACGGCGACGCCGCGGTCGACGGCGCGGTCGAGATCGACGACGACGCGGGGACGGTGACGATCGAGCAGAAGCGGACGCCCGCCGGCGACGGCGCGACGGCGACCGAGACCGCGGCAACGATCACCCTCGAGGTCGCCGCCGACGCCGAACCGACGACGGAGACGCTCGAGGTCAGGGACGCCGAGATGAGACTCGTCAGCGACGCACAGCAGTCGACGATCGAACACGACGGAACCGTCCACGTCGACGGCGGCGGCGAATCCGGCGGTGACGGTGACGACGGCCCCGACGGCGTCACGCTCGCGAACGAGGGCGAATCGGACGACGGAGCCGAATCCGGCGACGAGACCGAATCCAACGAGGCGACCGACGACGCGTCGGGTGAGGACTCGAGCGACGATTCCGTCCCCGGGTTCACCGTCCCGTCGGTGCTGGTCGGGATCGGCGCGTTGCTCTGGTTCCGAAGCCTTCGGTAGCGGATTCGCGTTCGCCGGTAGCGACCGCTGACCGCCGCTCGCGGTCGGTATCGCCACCTCAATCATCACCGGCTTGGTCGCCGGTCGCAATGCCAACGTTGACACTCCCGCGAGTGGCACACTCGAGCAATGAGTACGGCGGAGGTCGATATCTCACGGACGAAAGCGTGGCTGATGGCCGCACGCCCCCAGACGCTGCCCGCGGCGGCGGCGCCCGTGATCGTCGGGACGGGACTGGCGATCCACGAGGGGGTGATCGCCCCGCTGTCGGCGCTGGTGGCCTTTCTCGGTGCGGCGCTGATCCAGATCGGAACGAACTTCGCGAACGACTACTACGACGCGGTGAAAGGGGCCGACACCGACGACCGCGAGGGGTTCACCCGCGTGACCCAGTCGGGCATCATCTCGCCCGATCGGGTCAAGCAGGCGACGATCGCGACGTTCGGGCTGGCGATCCTCTCGGGAACCTACCTCGTCTACGTCGGCGGACTGCCGATCCTCGTCGTCGGCCTCGTGAGCGTCGTCTGCGGGTGGGCCTACACCGGCGGCCCCTACCCGCTGGGCTATCACGGGCTCGGGGACCTGTTCGTCTTCGTCTTCTTCGGCGTGGTCGCCGTAATGGGGACGTTCTACGTGCAAGCCGCGACGGCGGTGGAGCCGCTGGCGACGACGATCCCGGAGGGGACGGTTACCCGCGAGGCGTTCCTCGCGAGCCTCCCCGTCGCGGGCATCGCGACGGCCATCCTCGTCGTGAACAACGTCCGCGACAAGGAGACCGACGCCGCGGCCGGCAAGCGAACCCTCGCAGTTCGGCTGGGCTACCGGTGGAGCCGCGTCCAGTACGTGGCCATGCTCGCGCTGGCCTACGCGACCCCCGTCTGGTTCTGGCTCGTCGAGGGGTTCGAACCCGGCGTGTTGCTCCCGCTCGTCTCGCTGCCCTACGCGGCCGTCGTCGCCCGAACCGTCTGCACCCGGACCGACGGCGAGGCGCTCAACCCGGCCCTCGAGGGGACCGGGAAGCTCCACGTGATCTTCGCGATCCTGTTCGCCGCGGGGGTGGCCGTCTAGTATGCGCGACGGTGAGGACGATTCGGAGCTGACCCTCGAGTATCGGCCGTTCTCGCTTGATCTCGCCGATCCGTTCGAGACTGCCGACGGGACGATCGACTCGCGGGACGGCTTTCTCGTCCGGATCGCGACGGCGTCGGCGGAGGACGCGCCGGTCGGCTACGGCGAGGCCGCGCCGCTTCAGGGATGGACGGAGTCCCACAGCGACTGCGAGGCCGCCCTCGAGCGCGCGAGCGACGCGATCCGGTCCGGTCCCGCCGCGGCCCTCGAGGCGGTCGACGAACAGGTGGCGGCCAGACACGGGCTCGCGCTGGCGCTCGCCGATCTGGCGGCGACCCGCGAGTCGACGCCGCTGTACCGCTACGTCGGACAGGGCCCGATGGTGGGTCGGGTGCCGGTCAACGCGACCGTCGGCGACGGCTCGCCGACCGAGACGGCGCGCGAGGCCAGCGAGGCCGTCGGCCGCGGCTTCCACACCTGCAAGCTCAAAGCCGGCCGTCGAGACGTCGACGCCGATATCGAACGCGTGCGACGGACTCGCGAAGTCGTCGGCCCGGACGTCGAACTGCGGGTCGACGCGAACGAGGCCTGGACCTACGCGGAGGCGGCGACCGCCCTCGAGGCCTTCGCCGACCTCGACGTGTCCGTCCTCGAGCAACCGCTGCCGGCGGGGGCACTCGAGGGTCACGCCGATCTCCGGGCCGACGACCTCGGGGATGGCGTGGCGATCGCGCTGGACGAAGGACTCCTCGAGCACGGCATCGACGCGATCTGTGAAGCGGAGGCCGCCGACGCCGTCGTGCTGAAGCCGATGGCGCTCGGTGGAATCGACGTGGCCCGCAAGGTCGCGGCGTGGGTCCAGGAGCTCGAACTGGTGCCGATCGTGACGACCACGATCGACGGGGTCGTCGCCCGAACGGGCGCGGTCCACCTCGCCGCGTCGATCCCCGACGTCCCCGCCTGCGGGCTGGCCACGGCGGGATTGCTCGCCGAAGACCTCGGACGGGATCCGGTCCTGCTCGAGAAGGGATCGGCCGTCATCCCGCAGACGAAGGGGCTGGGCATCGAGGGGGTGTGGGAGGAGTGAGCCGCGGGCCGGTCGAGTGGCCGACGCGCGACCTCCTCGCCCACCGCGCGTCGACGACGCCGGACGCGACGGCCGTGATCGACGCCGACGCGGACGAGTCGTGGACGTACGTCGAATTCGACGCGCGGATCGATGCCGTCACCGAGCGCCTCGAGGAGGTCGTCTACGGCCCCGACGACCGCCTCGGCGTCCTGCTGGACACTCGCGTCGCATTCGCCGAGATCTACTTCGCCGCGATGCGCCGCGGCGTCACGGTCGTCCCGCTGAACGTCCGCGAGACGGCCGCCGAACTCGAGTCGAAGGTCCGGCGGACCGACCTCGACGCGCTGGTCTGCGAGTCCGAGACGGAGGGGCTCGCCGTGGACGTTGCGGACTGTCCCGTCGTCTCGGTCGACGAGCCCGGACGCGAGGGTGTGGACTCGCTCCGTCCGGATCCCGAACGGACTGCGGGCGCGAACGTAGATCCCGTCCCCCTCGAGCGCGACCAGACGCACCTGCTCATGTTCACCTCGGGTACCTCGGGCGAGCCGAAAATCGTTCGCCTGACCGTCGGTAACCTCGTCTCGAGCGCCACCGCCTCGGCGTTTCGACTGGGGGTGACGCCCGACGACCGGTGGCTCTGCTGTCTCCCGATGTACCACATGGGCGGGCTGGCGCCGGTCGTTCGCTCGACGCTGTACGGAACGACGGTCGTGATTCAGCGCTCGTTCGATCCGGAGTCGACCGCTCACGTGATTGAGGAGTACGACATTACGGGCGTCTCGCTCGTCCCGACGATGTGCAAGCGGCTGCTCGACGCCGGCTGGTCGCCGCCGGACTCGCTGCGGTTCGTCCTGCTGGGCGGCGCGCCCGCGACGACCGAACTGCTCGAGCGCTGTCGCGAGGCCGGCGTGCCGGTCTCCCCGACCTACGGGATGACCGAGACCGCCTCGCAGATCGCGACCGCGATGCCCGACGAGACGGCCCGGTACGAGGGGACCGTCGGTCGCCCCCTCGTATCGACCGACGTGACGGTCGTCGACGAGTCCGGTGACCCCGTCCCGACCGGCGAGGCCGGCGAACTCGTCGTCTCCGGACCGACGGTGACGCCGGGCTACCTCTCGGAGGTGGCGACCGAGGCCGCGTTCGGCGAGCGCGGACTGCACACCGGCGATATCGGCTACCGGGACGACGGCGGCCGGCTGTGGATCCTCAATCGCCGGAGCGACCGGATCGTCACCGGCGGCGAGAACGTCGACCCCGGCGAGGTGCTCGAGACCCTGCGGAACTACCCGGGCGTCGAGGAGGCGGCGGTCGTCGGCCTCGAGGATCCCGAGTGGGGCGAGCGCGTGGCCGCGCTGGTCGTCCCCGAGGGGGGCGACATCGACGCCGACGTTGCGACCGAGTCGATCGATCTCGAGGCGTTGCTCGCCCACTGCGACGACCGGCTGGCCGGCTTCAAGCGGCCGAAGACGATCGGCGTCGCCGACGCGCTGCCTCGGACTGCATCTGGAACCGTCGACCGGGAGGCGGTTCGGCAACGGTTGCTCGAGAACGGGATCGGTCTGACTTGATCAGACTTGGCCTGACCTGATCTGACCTACTCTGTTCTGACTCGAGCCCTCCAGTTGTGGCGCTTCTCGACCGCTTACGCGTCCCCTCGAGACTGCCGCCGAACCCGGAGTTAAGTCGCTTCGTCACCTATCGGCGGTCGTGTGTACACTGACCCTCGCCTGGCAGGTCTTCGACGACGCGCCGGTCGCGGTCGCCGCCAACCGCGACGAGGCGGTCGGCCGGGACTCCCGGCCGCCGGGCGTCTACCGCGAGGAGCCGCTGATCGTCGCGCCGCGGGACGCCGAAGCCGGCGGCACGTGGATCGGCTACAACGAACACGGCGTCTTCGCGGGGATCACGAACAAGTGGACCGACGCCGACCTCGCCGCGGAGCGGTCGCGCGGCCTGCTCGTCGCGGACGTTCTCGAGGCCGAGTCCGCCGCCGAAGCCGGATCGATCCTCGCGGACGCGGTCGCCACCGACGAGTACGACGGCTTCTACCTCGTGCTCGCCGACGCGTCGGAAGCGTCCTGCTACCTGTGGGACGGCGACCTCGAGCGCGTCGACTTCGACCCCGGAGTCCACGTCGTGGTGAACGTCGCCGTCGACGAGACGGTCGACGTTCCCGCGTTCCGACGGGAGGCGGGTCGCCAGCAGGCCGACAACGCCAGCGCGGTCCGCGAGGCGCTGTCGGTCGCGGCCGGCGAATCGGTCGACGTCTGGCTCGAGCGCGCCGGCAGCGTCCTCGGGAACCACGAGTACGGCGTCTGTATCCACCAGGACGGATTCGGGACGCGCTCGTCGTCGCTGATCGCGCTCGGGGCCGACGGGGCGCGTTACGAGTTCGCACCGGGACCGCCCTGTACGACGTCGTACGAGCGCGTGGCGCTCGAGGATGACGCGGCGTCGATCTCGGACGCCGCCGGAGACGGCGAGTTCGACGTCGAAGGGCAGGTTTAAGCGCCTCGCTCCATCTTGTACGCACATGGACGCACTCCTGCCCCTAGCGACGAGTACGGAGAGGTGGTCACCGTGAGCGTGCCGACGGCCGAAGCGGAACTCTCCGAGGACGAGCGAGCGGGCCTCGAACTCGTCCGCGAGACCGGCGGCATCCACCAGAGCGACTTCTGGAAGGAACTGGGCGTTTCCTCGCGCAAGGGCAGTCGGATCGTCGAGTCGCTCGTCGAGAAGGAACTGGTCGATCGGGAGGAGACGGTTTACGACGGACACAACACCTACTACATCGCGCCGACCGCCCGCGATCTCGAGTTCCGGCTCCTGATGGCCGGCGACATGCTCTCGCCGTTCATCGGCGAGGAGGAGGTCGATCCCAACAGCGACGCCTTCTCGCAGTGGATCATGAACCTCGCCTACGAGGAGTGAGCGGCTGCGACCGCCTCGAGCGCGGTCCGTTTTTGCCGGAGACTGTCACCACTGGTCAGTGAGCTGTGGCGAGCGGAAACAGCGTCGAAAATCACTCGGAGGAACGCTACTCGTAGGGGTCGAATCGCTCGATGAGGACGAACGGATCGCGTTCGCGATTGTAGTAGGGCACGTCGCCGTCGATGGCTTCGATCAGCCGTCGGTGGACTTCCCGCGCGGCCCGGCCCTCGTCGGGCTCGAGGTGGTGGCGGCCCCGCATGTCGGTCCAGAACCCGCCGTCGAGCCAGAGCAACGTCTCGTCGTTGGACTGGTAGACGACGTCTCCCTCCTCGGTCAATCCCTCGATCGCGAACTGGCGTCCCGAGAGCTGTGCCCGGGCGAGGACGGCCACCAGCTGTCGCCGGGACACCGACGCGTGCAGCGCCACGTCGTCGATCGTCTCCCCGAAGTACCCCTCGACGAGGTCGCACGCCCGCGAGAACTCGTCGAATTGAACCTCTTGATCTTGCGTAAGCTTCATTGAGCAGTCACCAGACGAACGATTCGTTGTCTGTACCGTTCGCAAAATCAGTATAAAAACCTATCTTCCGAATCGAGTCGTGAGCCGCGACCTGCGGGTCCGAGCGCGTCAGGCGAGCGCGCTCGCGGCGCGGATCAGTCGCTCCTCGCCGAACGCGGGACCGACGAGCTGGAGTCCGACCGGGAGTCCGTCGGTTTCGCCGGCGGGCACCGAGATGGCCGGCAGGTCGGCCAGATTGATCGGGACGGTGTTCGCGTCCGCGAGGTACATCTGGAGCGGGTCGTCGAGGCTCTCGCCGAGTTCGAACGGCGGAACCGGCATCGTCGGGCTGGCGAGCACGTCGGCCTCGGAGAGCGCCTCGTCGAAGTCCTGCTTGACCCACGCGCGAGCGTCCTGGGCCTTCTTGTAGTACTTGTCGTGGTAGCCCGCCGAGAGGGCGTAGGTGCCCAGCAGGATCCGGCGCTTGACCTCGTCGCCGAACCCTTCCTTGCGGGTCTGGGCGAAGGTCTCGTTCCAGTTCCCCTCGGCGTCGCTCGAGTGCCCGTAGCGAACCCCGTCGAACCGCGCGAGATTGGAGGAGGCCTCCGACATCGCGATCACGTAGTAGGCCTCGACGGCGTGTTCGACCGACGGCAGGGAGACCTCGTGGTACTCGGCGCCCCGATCCTCGAGTTCGCCGATGGCGTCCCAGAACGTCTCGACGACCCCCTCGTCGGCGCCCTCGAGCAGTTCCGTCGGGACGCCGATCTGCAGGTCGTTGACGCTGCCGGTGGCGGCGTCGGCGTAGCTCGCATCGTCCGCAAGGGGCGTCTCGCGGGTCGTCGCGTCTCTGTCGTCTTCGCCGGCGATGACGTCGAGCAACTGCGCGGCGTCCTCGACGGTCTCGCCGAAGGGGCCGATCTGCTCGAGGCTGTTCGCGTAGGCGACGAGCCCGTACCGCGAAACCAGTCCGTAGGTGGGCTTGATTCCCACGACGCCGCAGAAGGCGGCGGGACAGCGGACCGAGCCGCCGGTGTCCGAGCCCAGCGCCAGGTCGGCCTCGCCGGCGGCGACGGCAGCGGCGGAGCCCCCGGAGGAGCCGCCGGGGACGTGGCCCGGTGCCGCCGGGTTGTCCGTCGAGCCGAAGTGGGAGGTTTCCGTCGTGGTCCCCATGCCGAACTCGTCCATGTTGGCCTTGCCGACGATGGTCGCGCCCGCCGCTTTCAGGCGTTCGACGACCGTCGCGTCGTAGGGCGGGACGTACTCCGCGAGCATCTTCGAGCCGCAGGTCGTCCGGACGCCCTCGGTCGAGATGTTGTCCTTGACGGCGACGGTCGTCCCCGACAGCGGGCCGTCGTCCGCACCCTCGATGCGTTCCTCCGTGATGAAGATGTTTGCCGACATGATCAGGAAACGTTCGGCCCCTTGAAGTAGCCGTCCTCGGTCTCCGACGCGTTCTCGAGTGCGGCCTCCCGGTCGAGGGAGTCGCGGTCCTCGTCGGGCCGCATCACGTTCGTCAGGTCGGCCTCGCGGTCGACTTCGGGCACCTCGTCCAGCGTCTCGAAGTACTCGAGGATGTCCCTGAACTGCTCGGTGAACCGGTCGACCTCGTCGTCCGCGAGGTCGACGCGAGCCAGCTCCGCGACGTGGCGGACCTCCTCGGGACTCACGGCGTCGTCGCTCATACCTGTTCGCACCGGCCTCCGGAGAGTAAGGGTTTCGATACGGGAACGCCGGTGTTGCAGCGGCCCGGTGCCGGCCGCCCGCCCCGTAACGGATGTACCGCAACCGACGATCCGGCGCTGCATCCGCCTCGTCGGGACTCCTCTGCTGCGACCGCGTCCGGAACTGACGCCCCGCGACCACACCGTCCGTCACGAGATCGAGCGGGTGTCCGATCAGATCGCACGACTCACCGGTGATCGCGTTCGCCGTCAATACCGGATTGGTTCGAGTTATTTCGACACTAACCGGAACGAACCGATTATAATCGCTATATACTGAATATCGTCTCTAACAATCTGTCTCACATGCACTGCGACAACTGCCAGTCCGACGAGGTCGCGTACACCCTGACGACCCACGTCGCGGACGAACCGTCGACGCAGGTCGACCTGCACTTCTGCTCGAGCGAGTGCCTGCGCGTCTGGACGTGACCCGGGATCCGATCGCGAGATAGCCGCGACGACGTACGGTTGCCCCAGCCCGGCGACGATCAGGACGCCGCCGATCTCATTCGATCCCGAGTAGTGAAATACTCGCGAACGTCGATCGGCTTCGAGTCATCGTCTCCCGTTCGCTCGCGGGGACTCGCGCCCAGGCGAAATGACCCCAACCGGTATCACTCGCTTCCTCGTCGGATCGCGTATGTGTGCAGGATCCGCCGCCGGCCTCGAGACGACCCCGAGACACCTCTCGTCGGTCGAGACCGAATCGATCGTTCGACGCGTCAACGGGATCCGACTGCACGCGGTCGTCGCCGGTGACGAGGCGGACCCGCTGGTCGTCCTGCTCCACGGCTTTCCCGAGTACTGGTACGGCTGGCGCCACCAGATCGGACCGCTCGTCGACGCCGGCTACCGCGTGCTCGTCCCCGATCAGCGCGGCTACAACCTGAGCGAGAAGCCCGGCGACGTCCGCTCGTACCGACTCCACGAGTGCTCGCGGGACGTCGCCGACCTCGTCGCGAGCGAGGGTGGTGGCGACGCCCGCGTCGTCGGCCACGATTGGGGCGGCCTCGTGGCCTGGGACCTCGCGCTCCGGCACCCGAGCGCGGTCGATCGGCTCGCGATCGTCAACGCTCCGCATCCGACCGTCTACCGCCAGCACCTCCTCGCGAACCCCGAGCAGCTTCGACGGAGTTGGTACGCGCTGTACTTTCAACTTCCGTGGGTGCCCGAGTTCGCCATCCGGGCGAGCGACTATCGGTTGCTCGAGCGAACGCTTCGAGAAACGGCCGCGCCGGGGACGTTCACCGACGCCGAACTGGAGCGATACCGCCGGGCCTGGGGACGTGACGGCGCGCTGACCGGCATGCTCGACTGGTATCGGGCTGCCGGCCGCCACCCGCCGTCGCCGCCGCGCGAGCGGGTCGACGCGCCGACGCTGATCGTCTGGGGCGAGGACGACGCCGCGCTGACGACGCCGCTGGCGATCGACAGCGACCAGCGCTGCGAGACCAGTCGGCTCGAGCTCCTTCCGGAGACGAGTCACTGGGTGCAACACGAACGGCCCGAACGACTCTCGGAACTGCTCCTCGAGGCGTTCGAGCGCGACCGGTGATCGGTTACGGTCGCCAGATGACGGTCACGACCTCGTCGTCCCGTTCGACGGTCTCGTAGTCGTAGCCGCGATCCTCGAGTTTCGGGTAGAGGAACTGCGGAACCCGGTCGTTGCGCTGGACCAGCACCGTCTTGTCGGGGAGGTCGGCGAGCGTCTCGAGGGTCGTCACGAGCGGTTCGGGCGGCCCCAGCGAGTGGACGTCGACGAACTCCCGCGGTCGATCGCCCGGGGCATCGGTACGGTCGACGACGGTATCGTACGATTGCATACGCGAGGAAAGGCGGCGTCGATACCTCGGTTTCGCCCCGTACATGTTCGCCCCGTTGAGCGTCGATGAACGGTGTAGAACGCGAGTGGTATCAAATGGGAGCAGCGTCGGCAGAAAAAGCGCGCGGTGGAAGCAGGTGGGTGGGTGATTCGCGCGGTACCGGGGCGACTACGCCTCCGTCTTCGGAAACTGTGCGACGAACTCGTCGGGCGCGACGCGTTCGACTTCGTAGCTGTCGGCGTCGAACGTCTCGACCTCCGCCTGGAACTCGTAGAACAGCGGCTTCGGTTCGTGATCGTTGACGATGGTCAGCGTCTCGCCGGGCTCGAGATCGTCGAACGCGTCGTGGATGGTCGGATGACGATCAACCGGCGGGATGTCCCTGACGTCGAGTCGTGTCATGCACGTGGATCTGAATCGCGAGGGCGCAAGGGTATTCGTCCGAACCTGTTCGGCTCGAGCCCGGCCGTCGGCCCGGACCGTCTAGGCGTGTTCGATGTGGACGTACCAGAGCCCGTCGCGCTGCTCGGACTCGTGGGTGAATCCGCGCTCGTCGAGTTCCGCGTAGAGGGGGACCGGTTCGAACGGGACGATCAGGCGCAGACGGTCGTCGGCCGGGAGTTCCTCGAGCGCGGCGACGATGTCCTCGAACGGCGGGCCGTCGATCTCGCGAACGTCGAGCGTGGCGTCGACAGCGGAGTGTTCCGGTGCCATGCCCGAACGATAGCGGCGAACGGAGGTGGCCGTTCGGGCGAACGTGTTCGACGACGCTCGTCTTCCCAGCCGGTGGGAACGACCGCGAATATATTCGACGGCACGGGTATAAGCAGTCGAACGGAACACGTTCGTATGGCTCAGGCGACACTCACAATCACGATGCCGGAAGAGATCTGGATTCAACAGCTGTCGACGGCGTACCCCTCGGCCACCTTCCGGGTGCTCGCGGCCGTCCCCGGATCCGAAACCGGGTTCGCGCTGGTCCGGATCACCGGCCCCGACGTCGCGGACGTGGTCGAGGAGATGCGCGACCACGCCCAGATCACCGAACTCTCGCTCGCCCAGTACAGCGAGAACGAGGTGACCGTCCACTTCGAGACGACGGCGCCGCTGTTGTTGTTCTCCTCCCGGGAATCGGGGATGCCGATCGAACTCCCCGTCGAAATCGTCGACGGCGAGGCGACGATCGAGGTGACCGGATCCCGGGACCGCCTCGCCCAACTCGCCGAACAACTCGAGAACTTCGGCCTCCAGTACCGGATCGAACACGTCCGCGAGCGCCTCCACGAGAGCCAGTTGCTCTCGGAGCGCCAACTCGAGGTCGTCGTCGCCGCGGTGCGGGAAGGCTACTACGACACGCCGCGACGGTGTTCGCTGACGGAGCTCGCCGGGCAACTGGACATCGCGAAGTCGACCTGCAGCGAGACGCTCCACCGGGCCGAGGAGGCGATCATCAAGCGGTTCGTCGAGGATCTGCCGAACGTCGACGACGAGGAGTCCCTCGAGGAGCAACTCGCGACGAACTGATCAGTCCGCTCGCGGCGCGAGAACGAGCAACGCCGTCGAGTCGACCTGAGCCGTTGGTGCGATCTCTTGCTCGCCGTCGAACCTGACGACCTCTCCCGCGGCGACCTCGCGTTCGTCGTCGCCGAGCGCGATCGTGAGCCGTCCCTCGAGCACGTGACAGACGATTTCCCGGCCGGGATGGCGATGGGCCGGGACGCCCTCGCCGGCCTCGAGTCGGAGGCGGACCGTCTTCGGTTCGTCGAACACCTGCGCGTGAGGCGTCGCCTCGAGGTCCGCGAGCCGCTGGAGTTCCGTCGGTATCAGGGATCGGTCGGTGTCGCTCATACGATCAGTCGTTCGTCTCGGCAGACCGTGGCGGTTGAGCCGAATATATTCGGCCCCCTCTCGTGACATCGTACCCGGTCAGGCGGCCGAAGGTCGAACCTGCCGGCTCCCGCTTCCGATCCGATTCGTGCCGGTCGAGAAACTCCCTCGGAGTTGTCGGCGACGGGAGCGGAGGTACCTGCTACCCCTCTGTACTGTTATTCGATAGCCTGTGCCAGCAATTGACGGGGAGGGATAGTACAATCCAACTTATATAGGCGAACATATTCGCACCGATTCTCACGCCGTGGAAATCGGCTGTATACTTCAACCTTATCTAGTTGTGAGTCCGGTGTAGAGGATCCATATATGACCGTATTCAACTGCGTGTCGGCGTGTAATTACTTCGCATCATCCGGATTCTCGTCCGGAGGTGTTCGTTCCGAATGAGCACGGACGACGAATCGTTCCACCCGCTCGGTAACGAGTGGGAGGGGGAACTCGAGGAGATGCTCGACGATACCGAGTACGATACCGATCTCGGGATGCAGATGGCCCAGGACGCGATGCGGGTCACCAAGGGCGAGCTCTCCGAGGCCGAATTCCACGAGAAGTATCACGACGACGTGATGGAGGAGTTCGGCGAGGATCAGCGCCCGACCGAAGCCGCCTACGAGCAGGCCCAGCAGGAGAAGAAGGGCACGATGACGCGGATGCTCGAGGCCTTCGACGGCGACGGCGAGGAGAGTCGCCGCGACGCCATGAAGAAGATGGGGGTCGGCGCGACCGCCGTCGGACTCGGCGCCTGGGGGACCGTCGACCAGCCCTCGCTCGCCGAGGAAGGGGGCGCAGGCCCACACACCGAGACGGAGACGGACGACGGCACCCAGTGGGGGATGGTGCTCGACCTCGAGCGCTGTGACGGCTGTCTCTCCTGTGTACAGGCCTGTAGCTCGGAGAACCAGCTCGACGACGGGGTCAACTGGATGTACATTCTCGACTACGAGGACCCCGGCGACCACTCCGAGCGAAGTCGGAACCGACTCATCCGACCCTGCCAGCACTGTACCGACGCTCCCTGTGAGAAGGTGTGCCCGACGACGGCCCGCCACACTCGCGACAAGGACGGTCTCGTCCTGACCGACTACGACGTCTGCATCGGCTGTCGCTACTGTCAGGTCGCCTGTCCGTACGGCGTCAACTACTTCCAGTGGGACGAACCGGACACGGACTTCAGCGAACTCGACGAGAGCCACACCTTCGCCGACTACGACCACGGCGAGCGGTGGGTCGACAGCCGCGCCCCGCGAGGCACCATGAGCAAGTGTACGATGTGTCCCTCGCGACAGGACGGCCACCGCGGCGAGGACAAGGTCGGCACGACCGCCTGCGAGGAGGCCTGTCCGCCGAACGCGATCAACTTCGGCGACATGAACGATCCCGAGAGCCGCCCGCAGCAGTACCTCACCAACGTCGTCTCCACTCGCGCCCAGAACCAGGTCGACGGGCGGAGCCCCAACCGCGATGAGGTCCGCCAGTCCTACGAGTTCGTCCAGGGCGACCGCGACCTCCTCGACGTCGGCTACATCGATTCCGACTGGGACAAAGACGAGATCGAGGCCGTCCGCTACCTCCGCGGGGAGGTCGAGACGACGGACCTGCAGTACCTGATCGACTACGAAGAGGACTTCGAGGACGAAGCGGCGGCCGAAGAAGCCGCCGCCGAGGAAGTCAGATCGATCGTCACGGAAATCGTCGAAGACGAGTTCTCCGACGACGACCGCTCCGACGAGGAAATTCAGGCGATCGTCGACGCCGTGCTCGGCGAAAGCGACGGCAGCAACGTCAGCGAAGACGACCAGCAGCGCGCCGAGAGCGCGCTCGACGCCGTCGTCACGGAGTCCGAGCAGGCCGTCCAGAACACCGTCGACCGCTACGAATCCCGCGAGATCACGCCGGCCGAAGTCGAGGAATCGCTGTTGATCCTCGAGGGCGAGGAAGAGGAGCCGTGGGTGACCGAAGAAGGGATCACCAACGAGGAGTCCGCCCAGCAGGTCCTCGAGGCCTACGCCGGCGGCGACGCGTCGACGTTCAAGCTGCTCGAGGACGTCGGCACCCACCCGAACGTCACGTACATCGGCAACGAGCCCGGTCCGGAGGCCGAACAGGTCGAGGGCCCCGTCGCCTACGAAGACGTCGGTCTGGTTGACAAGCGACAGGACGTCCTCGACGAGAGGACCGTCGGTGATGCGGGGATCTCACTATGAGCACGAAACTGCCCACGGAGGAGGACATCCTCCGACCGATCAACACGTTCACGAAGAAGTACATCATCCTATACGGCGTCTCCGCCCTGGCCCTCGTGGCCTTCCTCGTGGCCTGGGCCTACCAGCTCCAGCAGGGACTGATCGTCACCGGCCTCGGCGACTGGGGCTCCGGTGGCGGCTCCACCTGGGGACTGTACATCGGCGCGTTCATCTGGTGGGTCGGGATCGCTCACGGCGGGATCATCCTCTCGGCCGCAGTGCGCCTGCTGGGGATGGACCGCTACATGCCGGTCGCCCGACTCGCAGAGATGCTGACGATCGCCGGCCTCTCCGCGGCGGGCTTCTACATTCTGGTCCACATGGGCCGACCAGACCGAATGGTCACGAGCGTCATCGGTCACTACCACATTACGGTGAACAACTCGCCGCTGGTGTGGGACGTGACCGTCATCACGGCCTACTTCGTGATGACCGCGACCTACCTCGGCCTGACGCTGCGCTACGACGTCAGCCGACTGCGCGACGACATGCCGTCTCACTTCAGTCCGCTCTACGATCTGCTGACGATCGGCTACACGGAGAAGGAAGACGAGATCGTCGAGCGGATGGTCTGGTGGCTGGCCGCGGCGGTCATCATCATGGCCCCGCTCCTGCTCCACGGTGGCGTCATCCCGTGGCTGTTCTCGCTGCTGCCGGCGATGCCCGCCTGGACCGGTGCGATTCAGGGGCCGCAGTTCCTCTCGATCGCGCTCACCTCGGCGATCAGCGGCGTGATCCTCATCGCGGCTGCCTTCCGGCGCGCCTACGACTGGGATCACATCTTCACGGACGACATCTTCCGTGGACTGCTCCTGTGGCTCGGGTTCTTCTGCCTGCTGTTCCTGTGGTTCCAGCTCCAGCAGCTCATCAACGGGCTGTTCCTCGGCCCGCTCGACCAGGCCCACGCGGTGGAGGGCAAGGTCGGCCACCCGGTCTATCAGGTCTCGATGCTGATGGTCCTCGGGACGCTTATCTACATCTTCCTGCAGGGCATCCGTCCGGCGCTGTTCAGCCGCGCCCGCGCCATGGTCGCCGGCGTCGTCGTCCTCACCGCGACCTTCCTCGAGAAGTTGCTGTTCGTCGTGGAAGGGTTCCTGCACCCGACGTTCGACATCTACGCGGCCACGCCCGGGGAGTACTTCCCGAGCGTGATCGAGTGGCTCTCGCTCGCGGGAACGATCGGCATGGTCGTGCTGATCTTCCTCAACATCTCGAAGGTCGTACCCGTCGTCGAACTCCACGCCCTCCAACACATGCGCGGCGAGCACGAACACAAAGAAGATGAACACACCACGGAACCGGAGGTGAACGCGTAATGTCGCTCGCAACCCTGCCGATGCAACTCCTCTACCACGGCTACAGCGGTACCGAGGGCTTCACCGGCTTCGTCAACGAGGGGACCTGGATCATCTTCGCGGTCATCCTGGTCCCGATCTACGTCATGCTCATCTCGTGGTTCACCGGGACGCCCCGCGACACGAAGACCGGACTGCTCGGCGTCTCCTACCTCGTCGGGCTGACCACGATGATGTGGGTCGGGATGTTCGTTTTGACCGTCCTGATCGGCATCGTCTTCTACGGCGGCGCGCCGGAGCCGTTCACCAACCCCGGCCCGCCGGGATACTAGATCGCATCGCCGTCGAATCACCGGTTTATTTTTTGCGCGTTCCGTCCTCGAGCGACGGGCTCTCGGTCGGGTCGGATGATCGCGCGCGACGCTCGTCGACGCCGAACGGCAGACGGCCCGCGCGTGCAACTATGGTCCACGGTACCGCGTCACAAACGAACCATGCACAGGCAGGGGAAACCACGACCCTCTCCGACGGAAAACGTCCCGTATGATCTCCGACACGCTGGCGACGGTCCTCTACCACGGCTACGAGGGGACGCAGGGGTGGACCGGATTCCCCAACGAGGGGACCTGGATCATCTTCGCGGTCATTCTGGTCCCGATCTACGTGATGCTCGTCGCCTGGTTCGTCGGCACGCCCCGCAACACGACGACGGGCCTGCTCGGCGTCACCTATCTCGTCGGCATCGCGACGACCATGTGGGTCTCGATGCTCGTGCTGACTATCATCATCGGACTCGTCTTCTACGGCGGAATCCCCGAACCGTTCGGAGATCCCGGACTGTGACGACGGCGGAGAGTCCCGGATCGTCCCGATAGCGGGGGTTCCCGCCCGTGGTTCGACTGCAGAACCATCACACGTATCCCGTCCGACTGCCTAGGCCCAGTAACGTCCACACCGATTATGAGTATTACAGAACACGAACTCGAGATCAAACTCGAGGAGATCGAGGACCCGGACATCGGCGAGGACATCGTCTCGCTGGGACTGGTCAACGACGTTCGCATCGAGGACGGAACCGCCCGCATCGAACTGGCCCTGAACGCGCCGTACGCCCCCTCCGAGATGGAACTCGGCAATCGGATTCGCGAGGTCGTCGGCGAGGCCGGTCTCGAGGCGGACCTGCGAGCACACGTCGGCGAGGAACACGGCTTCGACGACGAGGTGCTCCCGCGAGTGCGCAACGTCATCGCCGTCTCCTCGGGGAAAGGCGGCGTCGGCAAGACGACCGTCGCCGCGAACATCGCGGCGGGACTCGAGAAGCGCGGGGCCATGGTCGGCCTGCTCGACGCCGACATTCACGGGCCGAACATCCCGCGCATCCTGCCGGTCGAGACCGAACCCGGCGTGACGCCCAACGAGGAGATCGTTCCGCCCCGCTCGGACGGCGTCCGGGTCATCAGTATGGGGATCATGATGGAGGAGGAAGACGATCCCGCCATTCTCCGGGGCCCGATGGTCAACAAGTTCATGCTGAAGTTCCTCGAGGGCGTCGAGTGGGGTCGGCTCGACTACCTCATCGTCGACCTCCCGCCGGGAACCGGCGACGCGACGCTGAACCTGCTGCAGTCGATGCCCGTCACGGGCGCCGTCGTCGTCACGACGCCCCAGGAGATGGCGCTGGACGACACCCGCAAGGGGATCCAGATGTTCAACAAGCACGACACGCCCGTGCTGGGCGTCGTCGAGAACATGAGTTCGTTCGTCTGTCCCTCCTGTGGCGACGAACACGGGCTGTTCGGCACCGGGGGCGCACAGACCATCGTCGACAAGTACGACGTCCCGCTGCTCGGCCGGATCCCGATCCACCCGGACTTCGGCGCGGAGGGCAGCGAGGGCGCGCTGGTCAAGGACGACTCGAGTCAGGTCCAGGAGACGGTCGAGGACCTCGTCGCGGAGGTCTCGGACCGCATCGGCGAGACGAACCGCCGGACGGTCGCCGAGAACGTCGACGGCGGCCCGGAGAACACGCTCCCGACCGAAACCGAAGACTAGCGCCGCCGGTCCGCGTCGGTACCGACTGCTTAGGTCGGTTCGTCGCTGACTTCCCAGTCGAGGGTCACCGTGATCTGCTGGCGTTCGCCGCCGAGCATCGGCGAGCGCTCCTGGACCTCGATTCCGTACTCTAATTCCGGCGCCGGCGTGAGCGTCAACACCTTGTTGCCGACCGTCACTTCGGCCTCTCCCTCGCTTCGAAGCTGGTGAGCGAGTTCCTGTATCAGGTCGGCCGCCTGTTCCCGTGACACCTCTTCCTCGTTGGCGGTCTTCTCTGCCATGGCCAAATAACCACCGAACGGACACTAATACGTTGGCCGCGAATCGGCAGGCAGGCCCACGGTATCGACCGCTCGAGCGAGGACCTCTCGAGACTCGTGGACGAGCACCTGCGCTCTCGAGGGTGGGTGGGCGCTGAGGTCACGCCCGCGGCGGATCCGGTTCGTCCGGAGACAGCGACCGGACGTACTTCGTCACGTGGTCGTCCAGTCGCCGTTTGTAGCCGTCCTGTCGGGCGAGGCGATCGAGTTCGCGGGCGACGAGGCTGCCGTACTGGACGGCCTTCTTCTCGCGGGTGACGATCTCGTCGGGGAGGTAGTCGGCGGCGACCCGCCGCAGCGCCCGCTTGCGCTCGTTTTCGTCGGCGAGCAGGTCGCCGGGCAGTCCGAGCGCCGCGTCGACGACGGCGTCGTGGAGCAGGGGGGCGACCGGCTCGAGACCGGTCGCCTCGATCGCGTGGACGTCCCGGGGAAGCTGGTCGGCCAGGGACGAAATCTGCTCGCGGACCGCCCCGCGGGTCGTCTCGGCGTCGACGCGGTGGTCGAGGCGGACGACCTTCTCGTAGCCGCCGAACAGTTCGTCGGCGCCCTGACCGACCGCCAGCGCGTCGAAGCCGTCGGCGGCGACGCGCTCGCCGACCAGGTACAGCGGCAGGGCGATCTGGACGTCCATCGCGTTCGTCCGGCCGGTCGCCTCGGCGACCCGGGGGACCGCTCGCTCGAGGTCCGCGGGCTCGAGCTCGACGACCGTGAGGTCGCGACCCATCGCCTCGGCGGCCGTCCGAGCGGCCTCGACGTCGTGGCTGTCGGGGAAGCCGACGACGTACAGCGGCGCGTCGAGCAGTTCGGCGACCAGCGCCGAGTCGACGCCGCCGGAGAAGGCGACGGCGACCTCCCGATCGGGGGCGAGCGCGTCGGCCGTTGCGGTCTCGACGGCGGCCGAGACGGCCTCGAGCGCGGCGTCGCGGTCGGACTCGGGTTCGGGGTCGGGGAGGGGCCAGCGGCGTTCCGGCTTTCCGGCGAGATCCGTCGGATCGAATACGGAGCCGGCCGGCAGGAGTTCGGGGGACTCGAGGGACGCGGGTTCGAACGCCCACTCGCGGCCCTCCTCGGGGTTGGTGGCGGCGGTGGCGTTGGTGGCGGCGTCGGCGTCGTCGGTAGCATTGTCGGCATCGCCGTCGGTCGCCGTCTCGAGGTACAGCGGCTGCCGGCCGAACGCGTCGCGGACGAGCAGGCCGTCCAGTGCCCCCGCAAATCCGGTCGTGCCGGGGAGCGGATCGCCCGTCTCGAGAGCCTCGCGGACGGTCTCGGGGGTGGCGCCGCGCAGCGTCATCGGAACAAGCCGAGCATGGAGTTCCTGACTCGGCGGGTGACGCCGCCGGCGGCCTGCCGGAAGCTGATCCGCCACGGCGTCCGCTTGCCCTCGACGGAGGTCCGGCCCTCGCGGATCGCCTCGAGGATGGCGTCGGCCGATCGCTCGTCGGCGTCGACGCGGGTGACCGCCTGGCCGACCATTTCGCTGATGTGGGCGTCGCTGCCGGCGGTCATCGGCAGGTCGCGGGCGCGGGCGAAGCGCTCGGCCTGTCGGTTGGCGCGGCCGGTCAGCAGCCGAGAGTTGTAGACCTCGATCGCGTCGCCACGGGCGAGTTGGTCGCGGGTGATGCGGGCCATCACGCCGTGGCGCGACTCCTGGAACGGGTGGGGGATCACGGCGAGGCCGCCCTGGTCCCAGATGGTCTCGAGGGTCGATTCGAAGGAGAGCCCGGGCGGCACGGCTTCCTCGAGGCCGAAGCCCAGCACGTGGCCGGCCTTGCTCGAGATTTCCATGGCCGGAATCCCGATCAGGCCGTAATCGGCGGCGAGTTCGGCGGCCTCGAGACTGGCGTCGATCTCGTCGTGGTCGGTCACGGCGATCGCGTCCAACCCGACGGCGTCGGCCTGTTCGAGGATGAGTTCGATCGGGTCGCGGCCGTCGTAGGACAGCGACGAGTGAGCGTGGAGTTCAACCGACAGCACGGGTATGTCTCACGCTTGGAGTGGCGCTATCAAAAACACCTCGGTCCGAGCGAAGCGAGGTGCGAACGGAGTGAGCACCTCGAGATGCGAACGGTGAACGAAGTGAACCGTGAGCGATCGCGAGGACAGTGGACGATAGCGCGCGTAGGGTGAGTAGCCTCCGGTAGCCAACCGGTTGGAGAAGGAATGGCAGTTCCTCGTCGTCAGAAGCGACAGCACCCTTCTTTCGTTTCGTCCGCTCAAGTGGACCCGTCGATACACAGCAGTACGCTCACGAATTGAAGGGCTACTCGACGATGATGGGCGTGAAAACGAGCGTTCTGCGACCGTGGCAACGGTGAGTTCCACGTCCTCCCCAGCCGATTCGCTCTCTCGTTACACTCGTTCACTCATCCACTGTCAGAGCAAGCTCTGACAAGCCTTCGCTCGTATAACTCGCGAAGACCTCGCGCAGCTTCGACCTGCGCCTCACTTTCGTTCGGCACAGGTCGGCGCGCGCCACCGCACGACGAACGGCTGGGAAGGGAACCGGCGCTTCGAGAGACACGAGAAAATCAGCGATACCAGCGCGTAATCAGTCGTCGGTGTCCAGTTCGACGAGCTCGAGCGAGCGATCGAGGTGACAGACCTCGTGGGGCGGCTCGCCGACGATTTCGCGGATGCGATACTCCGCGTCGAGGTCGGCGCCGTCGGGGTCGCAGTACTCGTGGCTCGGACACTCGACGTAGGGGCAGGGGCCGGCGAGGCTCGCCTTGCTGCCGGCGAAGGCGCCCTTGGACGGGATGTTCGCGCGGACGGCGGCCGGTTCGACCTCGACGGCGCGGACGCCGCCGTCGTGCATGGCGCACTCGAGCGTCTGGGCGTTCTCCCGGACGGACGTGATGCGGTACTTCGTGTCGGGCTCGAGATTGAGACACTGACTCCGGTAGGGACAGCCGGCGCAGGCGTCGGCCTCGCCCTGGTAGACGAACTCGGTCCCCGGATCGGCGAGCCGGGTGCCGACGAGCGTGACGGTAGACATACCGGTGCGTAGTCGCCGGCCCCGGTTAAGGCTCACGCGTGGCGATCGGACGACGCCGTCTCGTCCCGACCGGTCAGTTCGTCCAGTCGCTCGAAGTACGTCTCGCGAGGGACCTGGTAGAGCCCCCGGTAGTCGATCTCGCCGTCGTCGAACGCCCGCGCGAGGGCGGCGACCCGCTCGAGCGCCTCCACCCGCGTCGCGAACCGTTCGGTATCGGCCGAGACGTCCGGCTCGAGGTAGAGGGAGACGTACCAGTCGTCGTCATCGGTCCGATTGCCGGGATTAGTGCCGGGACGACGCGTCCGTTTGCCGTGCGTTAGGTAGAGGGTGGGCAGACAGGCCGCCGAGAACGCGTCGGCGTCGAAGACGTCCGGCCGGTAAGCGAGGACGAGTCGTCCGTCCTCGCCCCGGTTCCAGACGGTCCAGTCGTCGGGGAGCGCCGGAAGCGCCGGGTCTGGATCGCCGTCGGCCGCCGGGTCGGTCATGGGCGCCGATAGGGACGGGGCTCGTAAAGCCTCGTCGTCACCGCTCGAGTCGGCCCCGGAACGCCATCCGTCGCGTCGCCGGGTCGACACGTCACGATGTCGCTCGAGCGCGCATGCGGCGCGCGCGACCGTCGCAGGCCAATGCTGGCCGGTGATTTATGCCCGGAATCGGTCAAGATGCGGTATGGCATCGAGTATCAGTCTACGATGATGGTAGTATTCGCCTGTAATAAAGTTCTGATAAATACCTTTTGGGGCCAAGGCTAAGTAGCTGGATTACTCACTCATTAAATACTATCGGTATCCGTTCGCCGGACCGATCCACTCCGCGTCCGTCCCCGGCGCACCGTTGCCCGAGTCCCCGACGAGACCGTCGCGCAACGGCGAGTGGTACGAGATCACACATGGCACGACAGATCGCCGCCCGCCGCAGTTCGGCACGTTCCGAGAGCACTCGCTCGCGGAGCGGTTCGGACGCCGGGACGCGGTGGCTGTCGGGTGACGCGGTTCGACGGATTCCGACGGTTCGGCCACGACGCCACGGCTGGTCGAACGACGTCCGCTCCACAGACGGTCCGTGTACCCAACGGACGATGCAGACGGGGGAGACCGCACCTGGCCAACTGGCAATGATACCATGACCGGTGACATCGAGACACTCGAGACGCTCAGCACGGATTACAAGGAATCGATGCCCGCAGACCTGCGGGAGACCAAGTCCTTCGACTGGTACTTAGAAGAGTGCTACGAGGACCCGAAGATCACCCGCAACGCCCACCAGCGGGTCGCGGACATGTTCGACTACTACGGGACGACCTACGACGAGACCGAAGGGGTTGTCGAGTACCTCCTCGCGAGCGAGGATCCGCTGAACGACGGCGAGAACACCTTCTACGGACGGGTGATCCACCAGTCGATCCACGAGTTCGTGAACAAGGTGAAGTCGGGCGCCCGCCGCCTCGGCCCCGAGCGGCGCATCAAGCTGCTGCTCGGCCCCGTCGGCTCCGGGAAGTCCCACTTCGACAAGCAGGTCCGCAAGTACTTCGAGGACTACACGCTCCGCGAGGAGGGCCGGATGTACACGTTCCGGTGGACCAACCTCTGTGACGTCGTCCAGGATCAGGACCCGGCCGACGACAGCGTCCGGTCCCCGATGAACCAGGACCCGCTCGTGCTCCTGCCCGTCGAGCAGCGCCAGCGCGTGATCGACGACCTAAACGAGAACCTCGACGCGCCCTACACCATTCAGAACGAGCAGGCGCTGGACCCCGAGAGCGAGTTCTACATGGACAAACTGCTCGCTCACTACGACGACGACCTCCAGCAGGTCCTGGAGAACCACGTCGAGATCATCCGGCTGGTCGCCGACGAGAACAAGCGCCAGGCCCTGGAGACGTTCGAGCCCAAGGACAAGAAGAACCAGGACGAGACCGAACTGACCGGCGACGTCAACTACTCGAAGATCGCGATCTACGGCGAGTCCGACCCGCGCGCGTTCGACTACTCGGGGGCGTTCTGTAACGCCAACCGCGGCGTCTTCTCCGGCGAGGAGCTCCTGAAACTCCAGCGAGAGTTCCTCTACGACTTCCTCCACGCGACCCAGGAGCAGACGATCAAGCCCAAGAACAACCCGCGGATCGACATCGACCAGGTGATCGTCGGCCGGACGAACATGCCCGAGTACAAGGACAAGAAGGGCGACGAGAAGATGGAGGCGTTCAACGACCGCACCAAGCGGATCGACTTCCCCTACGTCCTCTCCTACGAGGACGAGGCCAGCATCTACGAGAAGATGCTGACCAACGCCGACGTCCCCGACATCAACGTCGAGCCCCACACGCTCGAGATGGCGGGGCTGTTCGGCGTCCTGACGCGCATCGAAGAGCCCGACACCGAGACCGTCGACCTCCTCTCGAAGGCAAAAGCGTACAACGGCGAGATCGACGAGGGCGACGACATCGACACGAAGAAGCTCCGCGAAGAGGCCGCCGAGAAGGCCGAGATCGGCGAGGGCATGGTCGGGGTCTCGCCGCGCTTCATCGGCGACGAGATCGCCGAGGCGATCATGGACTCCAAGCACCGCCAGCGCGGGTTCCTCTCGCCGCTGACGGTGTTCAACTTCTTCGAGGAGAACCTGGAGCACCACGGCTCTATCCCGGAGGAGAACTTCGAGAAGTACTACCGCTACCTCGAGACGGTCCGCGAGGAGTACAAGGAGCGAGCCATCGAGGACGTCCGCCACGCGCTGGCCTACGACATCGACGAGATACAGCGCCAGGGCGAGAAGTACATGGACCACGTGATGGCCTACATCGACGACGACACCATCGAAGACGACCTCACGGGCCGCGAACAGGAGCCCGACGAGACGTTCCTGCGGAGCGTCGAGGAGAAACTCGACATCCCCGAGGACCGCAAGGAGGACTTCCGTCAGGAGGTCTCCAACTGGGTCTCCCGGCGCG